>JBIKNA010000337.1:0-8131 GCA_044358965.1 Polyangiaceae bacterium | reverse complement strand
CTTGATTTTGGCCGGATGCGCCGCATTGGCCTTGTGGACTCGCACAACGGTGACGTGCTCGGCGGGGCTCTTCCAGTGCGAGCGGGGTCCCTGGCCAAGGTCATCCGTGCGCCACCCGTTGGTCGACATCCGAGACTTTAGCGTGGTGGCCCAACAAGGGGATCCTTGCCTCGGGTATGCCATCTATCTTGTGACGCAGAATGGTGCGCGCATTGAACTGCCGCTTCCCATCGAGGGAGACGCAGCGGCCGCGGAGAGAACAGCGCGTGCCATGGCTCCGGCGGAGCACGCGTCCTACGTGGCGGAGGCTCTCTTGCGCAGCGTCGAAGAGGCACGACGCAGCGGGGGATCGTACCGTGTCGCGCCGGCCAATGCCGCCACCGACCCAGCCGACGACGGTGTTGCGAGCGACAACGACTCGTCCGAGCGGCGGCGCGGCCGATGAGTTATTGCACAGTGCACACATAGATCGACGCGATGTCGACCCGGCCTTGCGCAGCGGCTTGCGTTGCCTTCGTCGCGCTGCACACGCATGGCCCGTGGCCATCTGGTCACGTCATCTCGCGGAAGAGATCATTTTCGCTTGTGGGCTTGGGCGCCGGGTCCGCTGTCCGCGCAGGTTCCGGAGCGGCAGTGGCGGCGGCAGCCGTGGTGGTCACGGCGGCTTTGGCCCCCGCGGCGACCGGCACAACGGCGGCGCCAAGTTTGTTGGCCGATGCCGTGGGAGCCACTTGGACTGGCATGGTTGGCTACGCTGGGCGTTAGGGGTCGAGAACCAGCGTGCCGAAGGCTTCGGGGACGTGGAAGTTGGGCTTGGGGGTGCGCGGCGGGCTCCAGGCCAAATAGGACCGCGGGGCTTTGCCCTCCATGCGGAAGAGCCCCATGGGCAGGCGGGCATGGGGCGCGAAGTGCCTACGCACGTCGGCCGATGGGATGAACAGCTCGATGTGGGCCGTGCGCGATGTTTCGTCGCGGGTGGTGGCCACACGCAAGCCACTGCTCCAACTGGTGTCGCTCTTCTTGGTGTCGCGGTCCACGGACAGATCGAAGTAGTGCCCAAAGGGGCCCACTTCGATCTCGTAGTAGAACGACTTGCGCTTGGGGTCCGGCGTGAGAAAGAGCTCGACGCAGTCTTCTTGATACAGGCTCGTGCGCTCGACGCTGGTGGGCCGCGATGTGTCGGTGTTGAGCCCCGCACTCGAGAGATCGAAGAGCGCGTAGAGGCCACTGGGACTCCACGCAAAGCGCGCTGCGGTGCGAATGCCCGTGGCGGCACCGGCATAGTCCGTGTCCCACGGCGCGGCTGTGACCGACGACCACTCGCCGTCGGTGGCAGTGCCATCGATGTGCATCTGCGCGTCGTCCGTACGTTTGGCATGCGCCTCCGGAAGCGAGATACCGGCCGGTGAAGGGGCCGCGTCGGCGTGCAGCTCGAAACCCGGCATGCCCACGAAGTGCACCGGTCGTGGCGATGCAAGCAGCCCTGCGGCGTCGCCAGTGATCTGAAGGGCGCCCAGGTCGAGGCCAAAACGCTTGGCGCCGGCCTCGATGAGCGGAGAGGTCTTGTGCCCCCCGAGCTCGGCGGCCAGGGCCTCGTTGTCGTAGAGGCCGAGCAGCTTGGCGCCCACGGCGTCGACATAGACAGCGTTGGTTCCCCCCACGGCGACCATGTCTTGGCTTGGCCACTGTTTGCCAAAGCCGTCGCCGCCCATGCCCGGCGCCCCGTCGGCCAAGATGGCATCGGGGGTGGCCACCTCGTAGACGTCGATCATGCGCTCGGCGAACACCTCGAGGCTCTTGACGTAGGCCTCGCGCGCGCCCGGCTCCTTGCGCTTCTCTTTGCCTAGGGCGTCGCCGAGCTCGCGGTGCGAGCGCCACTTCTGTTTGAACGCGGGGCTCGCGTCGGAGGTCATGACCACGCCCTGCATGCCCTTGAGCCCAATGCTCACCACCCCGAAGCGATGCGCCTTGAGCTTGGGCAACGACAAGAACAAGCCGTCTTGCAGGTGCTCGGCCAGTATTTTGGGCATCAGCAGCTTGGGCATCTGCGTCCGATCCATGCCGGTGACGAGTAACGGTTTGCCCGGTTGCGTGCCCTCGATGTCGAAGACCCCGTCGTCGTCCATGGCCACCAGCGGCACGCCTTCTTGTTTGGCCATGGCCTCGTAGCCCGAGACCCGCACCAGGCGCTCCCAGTCGGCGTGCGTGGCACCCCAACCCTCGGCGATGGTGATGCGCGTGTGGCCGCGGGCCTTGAGGCACTGCACCACGCCGCGGGTGAACTCGGGCTGCGTGATGCGGCCCTTGAGACCATCGTCACCGTCGTTGGTCTTTGGATCTTTGAACCACTCGAAGCCGCCGATGTTGGGCTTGAGAAGAATCTTGGTGTCGGGATTTCGCTTGGGCACGACGGCCTCGCACAGCCGCGCACCCAGCTCCCGAGGTGAACCGCCGCCCAACACCGTCACCGTCCGCCCTTCGGGCTGCTTGAGGCGCTGCACATGTGCGGCTCGGAGCGCGGCGCCGCTGACCTGGCCTTTGGTGATCACCGGCTTGGCGTCGCCAGTCCATGCTGGCGACGCCCCGGAGACCGCATCGATAGGCGCCGCCGAGGCGCTTTGGGCTGCGGGGGGTGCGAGCGCGGCGGCCTTGCGGGCCTCGGAGTCGCCGCCATCGGAACCGCCGCGGCGCGAAGAGGAACTGCACGCAAGGCCAGCGCATGCGCAAAGAAAGCTCAAGAGGCCGAGAATCCGGCCGAAATTGGTCCAACGCGGGTTGTGAACGACACGGCGCTTCATGTATTCATCGGGGGGGTATGGAGCAAGCCACAGCATCGCGCGCGGGGCAGACCTTGGGGGGAAAATATCTCCTCGAGACCCTCTTGGGCGAGGGCGGCATGGGGAGCGTGTACCGTGCACGCAATACCCAAATCGATCGCGTCGTCGCCATCAAGACCCTGCGACCAGAGCTCGCCGGCAACGCCGACATCGTGGAGCGTTTTTTGCGCGAGGCTCGGGCCGCCAACACCGTGGGCCATCCCAACGTCGTCGACATCATCGACCTCGGGCACGACGAGCACGGTGCGCCCTTCATCGTTCAAGAGTACTTGGAGGGTGAAGACCTCGATCAGTACCTAGAACGCCTGGCACGACCGCTTTCAGTCCAAGAGACCCTCGATTTGTTGATGCCCATCATCGAGGCACTCGAGGCCGCCCACGGCAAAGGCGTGGTGCACCGCGATCTCAAGCCCGACAACGTGTTCTTGTTGCGGGCCCGAGGCATGGTGGTGCCCAAGCTTCTCGACTTCGGCATCTCGCGCATGGACGGCCCCAAAAACCAGCGCCTGACGGTAGATGGCGCCATCATGGGCACGCCGGCGTACATGCCGCCAGAGCAGATCCGCAATGCCAAGAGCGCCGACGCCAGCGCCGACGTCTGGGCCATGGGGGTCATGTTGTTCCGGGTCATGAGCGGACGCTTGCCTTTCAATGGCGAGAGCATCACGGAGCTTTTGTTCGCCGTCATGAACGCCGAGGTGCCCGAGCTCGCCTCGGTAGTGCCGGGGGTGCCGGCATCGCTCAGCCGCGTGGTTGCGCGGTGCCTGCGCCGAGAGCCTTCGCAGCGGTACCCGTCGGCGTGCGAACTCGCCCGCGATTTGCGACACGTGCGCGATGGCAACGAGGTCGAGCAGACCCAAGTGCGTTCGGTGCGCCCGCCCCCGCCGGCGCCCATCGCCGCCGTGGCTGTACCCGACTTGGCGCTGCCCAAGCGCGCGGTCACGCCGCCCAACGCCAAAGGGCCCGCCGACCCCACGGTGGTCAACAAGCCCGCGGCGTTTGCACCCATCCCCGCGCCAGCACCGTTGCCCGTGTTCACCGGCCCCGCTGCAGCGCCCATGGCGCCAGTGCAACCCAAGCCCTCGCGACCCCATCTCGAACACGAGGGCGACCGCAAGCGCCCCTCGGGGCCCGGCGCGCGGCCCAAGCCAGGTCACGCGGGCGTGGTCGACCGAAGCCTCGCGGCCCAGAACGAGTCACAAGCTCTCGACGTGCAACCGCTCATCGGTGCGGGCGTCGCCGCCGTGGTCACCCTCGTGGTGCTGGGCATTCTGTTGCGCACGGTGCATCGCGCCGACGGCTGGGAGCTGCAAACCTGGGCACCCTTCTTGTTCGAAGGCCACCGCCCCGTCCCGCAAGGCGGCCTTGGGGTCACCGTGTTGGCCATCGCCGGCTGGCTTGCCTCGCGCGTGGCCAAGGGCGAGGCCAGTCGTGTGCTGTGGGGCGGCGTCGGCACCGGCGCGCTGCTGGGCCTGTCGTTGCTCGCCTATGCCGGCAGTGCACTGTCATCGCTCGAGCTGCCTGCAACGTGCGCATGTCTGTTCCTCATCAGCCTCTCGCTTCCGCTGTACGGCAAGAGCGCCAAGGCCTACGGCGACAACAAAGGCGCCACCGTGGGCTTCGCGGTGGCCGGCAGCCTGCTCATCTTCGCGGGCGTCGAGCTCATTTCGGGCATGCACTAGCGCGAAGCGGAGCTCCCCCGGGCTCGTGCTCGAGCTGGGGATCTGGGGAGGCATCCGCAGGCTCTAAGCCCTGGCCGATGCCCCAAAGTCCCGCAACATGATCAGAGCAGTGTCACCTATGTCCCCGGATTGAGTGTCACCTATGTCCCCGGGCTAAAACGTTACCTATGTCGCCGGGCACTCAGTCTCGCGACGTGGGGAAGATCGGGCACGGGCACGGGCACGGGCACGGGCACGGGCACGTTTACGAGGGGTGAGAGGGGTGGGAGGGGTGGGAGGGGGGCTGCGCGGTAGAGGTCGCGGGACGCGCCAGGGTGGTCTACGCTTTCAGCGTGTCTATGCGAGTCGGCCGGAACCTCCTGCGTGCTGCACTGTTGCTTGGTCTTTTGGCCCAGGGGCACGCCGCGGTTGCGCAAGACTTCGACCCACGGGGGCGCAATCGTCCAAAGCCTGGCGCAAAGCCCGGCGCAAAGCCGGGGCCCAGGCCCAACCCGGGGGGTGCGCAACCGGTGCCGAACCCTGGGCGGCCGACGCCAGCCCCGGGCGGCGACAGCGCCCCCGCGGCGGTGCTCATCGAGCGCTACACCAAAATTGTGCTCGCGCAGCCCGGATCGCCGTTCCCGCTGCAGCGGCTCTCGCAGTTGTACCGCGAGCGCGACGGCAACCTGACGGCGCTGATCAAAGACTTCGAGACGCGCGCTGCGGCCGCGGGGCCCGAGCAGTATGCCGCGCTCGTCACCCTTGCGGGGCTGCACAAGACCGATGGCCGCGCAGACGACGCCATCAAGACTTTCGAACAGGCCGTCGCACTCAAGCCGCAAGATCCGGTGGCGCTGCTGGCGCTGGCGCGGCTGCAACAAGACCGCGGCGATGCCGCGCAGGCCGTCGCGCTCTACGACAAGGCACTGGCGCTGCAAACGGTGCCCGCCGACAAGGAGCAGACCATCCGCGCCATCATGACGCTGTCCCTCGACGCCAAGAACTGGGCGAAGGCCAAAGAGGCGCACCAGCAGCTCATCAAGGGCCAAGGCGGGTCGAGCTTGCTTGTGCGCGCCGAGTTGGGTCGAGAACTCTTTGCCCGGGCCGAATACGAGCGCGCCGAGGCCGAGTTCAAAGAGCTCGTGGCCTACGCAGCCGGCGACAACCGGGTCTTGGCGCCGGCACTCAAGGACTTGGGACGCGCCCAAGCCAAGGCGCACAAAAACGCCGACGCCATCGCCACGCTGAAGCGGGGCCTCGGCGCCGCCGGCGCCGAAGCTGCCGTGCGCGCCGAGATCTACGAGGTGATCACCGAGATCTACCGGGCCGACCAACAGCTGCCGGTGCTCATCAAGCAGCTCGAAGACGAGCACCCCAACGATTTTGCCCGACTGTCGCTCTTGGGTGGTCTGTACGAAGAGACCGGCGACTCGCCCAACGCTCTCGCCACGTACAAAAAAGCGCTGGCCATCAACCCCCGGCACATCGACCTGCGGCTCAAGGTCATCCGTGTGTTGCAGTCCCAAGGCGAGCTCGACAAGGCCATCTCCGAATACGAAGCGCTGCTGCGCGCGGCGCCCAACAACCCGCAGTTCGTGTTCGAGCAGTGCGAGGCGCTGCTGCAGCGGGGCGATCGCGCGCGGGCCATGCGGCTGCTCGGCGAGCTCGAAGCCCGCGGCGGCGCCGACGAAGAAGTGCTGAGCCGCCTGGCCGACTTCTATGGCCGCATCGGCGAGAACGATCGCTCGCTCAAGGTGCTCACACGGCTGACGCAAGTGGCCGCGGGCGACCCAGCGCACTTCGTGGATTTGGGCGACCGTTACTTCCAAGAGGGCAACGTGGCGCAGGCCACGCAAACCTGGAAGCGCATCCTGGTGACGGTGCAGCCTCGGGCCCGGGCGCTCTCGGCGCTGGGCGAGGTGTACCTGGAGCACGACATGGCCATCGACGCGCTGGCCGCCTTCAAAGAGGCCGTTCAGCTCGAACCGGCGAACCTTGCATATCGCAAGCAATTGGCTTCGGCGCACGAGCGCCAACGCAGCTACGCCGATGCCCGGGCCATCTGGGAAGACCTGGCCACACGGGCCAAGCAAGCCCAAGACAAGAACCTTGCGCGCGAGGCTCGGTCGCGCCTGGTCACACTCTACAGCCTCGAAAAGACCCTCGACGCGCAGATCCCCAAGCTATCGGCGCGGTTCTCGGCCACGCCGCCCGACACGGACGCGGGCCGTATGTTGGCCGAGGTGCAGATGCACATGCGCCGCGCCGCAGACGCCGAGGTGACCCTCAAGCGCCTGCTGGAGCTCACACCGGGCGACGCCGACGTGTACCTGGCGCTGGAACGTGTGTTGGTGCAGGCCGGGCGTTTGCCCGAGGCCATCGCGCTGCTCGAGAAGTTGCTGGTGGTGGAGCCCAAGCGGGCCCGAGAGCTGTACCAACGCATGGCGCAGTACGCGCTGCAGCTCTACAAAGACGAAGACGCCATTCGCTACGCCGCCCGCGCCGTAGAGCTCAACCCCGACGATGCCGAAGGGCACCGGCGTTTGGGCGAGATGTACAAGTCTCGGCAAGACAACGACCGTGCCATCGCCGAGTTCCGCGCGGCCATCTCCAAGAACGACCGCCTGTTCATCGTGTACTTCGAGCTTGCAGACTTGCTGCTTGCCAAGGCCCAGGTCGACGAAGCCGACCGGCTCTATCGCCGGGTGCTGCGGGGCGCTCCGGACGAAGAGCTGGTGGCCCGCGCCGCGCGGCTTTCGATGCAGATCAACCTGGGCCGCAGCACCCTACCCTCGCTCGAACAAGAGCTGCTGCCCATTGCCATCGCCAACCCGCAGCGTCCGCTGTACCGGCGTTTGCTCGTCGAGATCTACGGGCACCTGACCTTTGGTCTCGTGCAACGCGTGCGCTCGAGCTCCGGCCCCGACGCCCAAGCCGCCCGCGCAGAGCTCGCCAAGATTGGCTCCCGGGCCGTCAAGCCGTTGCTCGACGCATTGGCCGACGGCGACGCGGGGCAACAACGCATCGCCATCGATGTGTTGGCCTACGTACAAAACAAGAACGCCAGCGTGCCGCTGTTTGCGTACGCCCAAGGCACCGGCGATTCGCAGCTGCGCACCCGGGCCATGGTGGCCTGCGGCGCGTTGCGCGACGCGGCACTGCTGCCCAAACTGCAGGCATTCTTGTTTGCCGGCGATCAGGAGCTCGCACTCAGCGACTCGGTGGCCAGCGCTGCAGCCTGGGCCGTGGCCCGATCCGGCGACAAGAAGGCACTGCCGTTGTTGCGCCGGCTGGCAGAGAACGGCACCCCCGAGATGCGCGCGTACGCGCTCTTGGGCCTGGTCGAACAGGGCGACCGCAGCGCTGCGGCCACGGCGTCCAAAGTTGCCAAAGCCAAAGACAGTGGCGCCGTGGCCCGGGCTGCGGCGGCCTATGCCTTGGGCGAGCTCGGCACCGAGGCGGATGCGCCCACGCTGCTGTCCGTCGCGCAGGGCTCCGATCGCTTGCCGCGCAAGCTCGCCCTCGTGGCCCTCGGGCGGCTCAGCGACGGGCGCGACGTCGGGTTCCACAAGAACAGCGTCGCCACCGCCGCCGAGGCGTTGTTTGCCCCCGCCGAGGGCGACACCCCGGCAA
>JBIKNA010000336.1:0-8145 GCA_044358965.1 Polyangiaceae bacterium | reverse complement strand
GGGCGTAAACAGGTGCCGCGAAGCGCGCGCCCCCAGGGCGTCGAGGAACACGTTGACCAACAGCTCCATGTCGCCCGCGCGCTCGCGCAAAGCAGGCACGCGCACGGTGATGACGGACAGGCGGAAGCACAAGTCCTCGCGGAATCGGCCTTGGTTGACCTCGCGATCGAGGCGTCGGTTGGTGGCCGCGATGACGCGCACGTCCACTTTGCGGGACTTGGTCTCGCCCACCCTACGTACCTCGCGGGCCTCGAGCGCCCGGAGCAGCTTGGGCTGCATGTCGAGTGGCATTTCGCCGATCTCGTCCAGGAACACGGTGCCGCCATCGGCGGCCTCGAAGGCCCCCACGCGATCTTTGTCGGCGCCGGTAAACGCGCCGCGGGCGTGCCCAAACAGCTCGCTCTCGATGAGGTTGCTGCTGATGGACCCGCAGTCGACCACCACGAACGGCTTGCGGGCTCGGGCTCCGCGCCGCACGATTTCACTGGCTACCAACTCTTTGCCCGTGCCGCTCTCGCCCTCGATGAGCACATTGGCGTCGGAGCCCGACACCTTGTCGAGCAAGCCAAAGAGCTTTCGCATGGCGTCGGACTGGCCAAACAAGTCGCCAAAGCTCGCCTGATCCAAGATCGGAACGGCGTTCACCGCCGGCAGCTCGCGCACCTGCACCACCGAGTCTCCAAGCTCGAGGGTGCACTCGGGCGTGGGCAAATCGGCGTCGCGGACGCGCACGCGGCTCAGCATCGTGCCGTTGCGTGATCCGGAATCGGTGACGCGAAAGCCGTCGCGCTCGCGCTGGATGCGGCAGTGGAATCGACTGACGCGTGGGTCCGAGAGCACGAGATCGTTGCTCTCTTGGGAGCCGATGCGAAAGAAGTCTCCCTCGAGGATGAGCGTGCGGTCGACGGGCTGGCCGGCCTCGCGGGTGATCTTGAGTTCGAGGCGCGGCGCGACCAGAGTCTGGCGCTGGGACTTGGGCAGCGTTTGTGACGGGTCCGACATGCGTACGCCTCTAGGGTACCGCATCCGGTGTTGTTGCATACCGCCGAACCGCGCATGCGCCGAAGGTCATGCCTCGCGCGTGTCGAGGCCTTTGGGGCGGGCTTTTGGCATTTGCAGGCATTCGCGCCGAGACCTGCGTTCGCTAGGGCTGCTCACGCGGACCAACGTCCCACGGACGCCCGCGAAGTGGGCGCGAGCTAACTGGCCCGCGCCCGCGCAGGGCGGCTCAGGCGAGCCCGGCGCGAAGCACCTCTTCGAGCGTGACCTTGCCGCGCACGGATTTGCCTTTGCCCTCGAACACCACGAGGCCCTTGCCCAGGCCCTCGGTCATCTCGCGGTACAGGCCCGCAACGTTCTCGGAGATGCCGAACTTGGTGAGCGTGGGCACCATGGCGTCCATCGGGAGCACCAGCGGCTTGACCTCGCGGCCCAAGATCTTGCCGGCAAACGCCGCGGCGTCGGCCATGCTGTACTCTTTGGGGCCCGACAGCTCGATGAAGCTGTGCTCTTTGGGGGGCGCGAGCAGTGCATCGGCGGCAACCATGCCGATGTCATGCGTGGCGATCATGGGGAAGGGGTAGGCCTCGCCGCCGCCGAACACAGGCAGCACGCCGTCGGCCTTCATGGGGTGGGCGTTGGCCAAAATGTTCTCCATGAAGTACGCCGCGCGTACGAAGGTGAACGTGGTGCCCTTGGCCTTGGGAAGCGTTTGCTCGGCGTAGTGGGTGATGACGATGGGGCCCGTGCCCGCCGGGTGCTGCGCGGCCACCGAAGAGAGCACCACCGCCTGGGGCACCGGCGAGCGCCCGAGCGCCCCCACGAAGGCATCGACGATGCGTTTGCCGCGGCCGACCAAGTCCGTGGCGCCCATGTCCGGCGGCACCAACAAGTATGCGCCCTGGGCTCCGGCAAGCGCTGCGGCCACGCTGGCCTCGTCGAGCACGTCCGTGCGAACCACCTCGGCGCCGCGCGCCGCCAGATCCGCAACCTTCCCCGGATCGCGCACAGCCAGGCGCACCTTTGCGCCCCGATCGAGCAGGGTGCTTGCCACAACTTTGCCGGTGTTTCCGTTGGCTCCGAATACGACGAACATGACTTGTCTCCTTTGGGCTCGGGACACTTGGCTTCCCGGGTGCCCAACAAGGTGCGCCTTCGGGCTTCATTCATCCAATGCATTCGAGATATGTTCGATATGCGTTTCATGCATCAAGAGCCAGACCTCGATTTGTTGCGGGTTTTCCACGCTCTGCATACAGAGCAACACGTCACCCGGGCGGCCCGCAGCGTGGGGCTCAGCCAGCCGGCGCTCAGCCGCGCGCTCGGTCGCCTACGGGCCTGCTTCGACGACCCGCTGTTCGTGCGCACGCCCCGGGGCATGTTGCCCACGCCCCGCGCCGAGCAACTGGCGCCCGCCATCGATGACGTGCTGGGGCGCGCCCGGGCCCTGGTGCACCCGGTGGCCAGCAGCCCACGCGCGCTCCAGCGCAACTTCGTGCTCGGCAGTGTCGATTTCGCCGAGTCGGTCTTGTTGCCGCGGCTGCTCGAACTCTGCGCCCAAGAAGCCCCCGGTGTGTCCATCACCTCACGCCCCCTGGGGCCCGATGCCGCCGACGCGCTGGCTGCGGGGCGTCTGGACCTCACCATTGGTGTCCGTGCGGCGTTGCCCGTAGGCACCACCATCAAGCACCTGTTCGACGACGACTTCGTCTGCGTCGTGCGCGAGGGCCATCCCAAGGTCAAGCGCTCGCTCTCGCTTGCCACCTTCGCCGCGCTCGATCACGTGCTCATTGCCCCCCGGGGTGAGCCCGGCAGCCCCGTCGACACCGCCCTCGCGGCCCAAGGCCTCACGCGCCGCGTGGCCGTTCGCACGCACACCTTTTTGGCCGCGCCCCTGATTGTCGCCCAAACGGACTTGGTACTCACCGGCCCCGAGCGCGTGCTCGTGCCCATGGCCAAACACCACGGCCTGCGTCTGCTGCCGCCGCCCGTCGAGCTACGGGGCTTTGCGGTGTACCAGGCCTGGCACCCTCGCATGCAGCACGACCCCGCCCACGTGTGGCTACGGGGCCTGCTCGAGCGTGTCTCCAAGCCCTAGAATGCTTTCATGGCGCTACTGCGCCCCCGAATTCCGGCGTTGGTAGCGGAGGTCGGTGCTTTTCCAAACCATCAGGGGCGAGCTCGTGCTCGATCCCCGCGCGCGCTACTTGACCGTGCCCTTCTTGATGGTCTCGTAGAACTGCTCCATGCCGCGCTCCTTGTTGCTCAAGAAGTCCGTCACGTTGTCGGCGATGCTCTTGTAGTCATCGCTCGACAGCTTGTCGTCGCGCTTCTGCGGCTCCACGCGGTTGACCTCGGCGATGACCTCGATGACCACCTCGAGGGGCGTGCGGCCTGGGGTCTTGCCGTCCGGGGTCTTCATGGGCGTGACGACGTTGGCCAGCATGCGGTTGAGCACCTGGTTCGGGTCGAGCTCCTTGTTGCACACCTGCTTGCCGTCTTTGTCGAAGGCCTTGCCGCTGATGCGGGCCAAGAGTGCGAGCTGCGCGTCGGCCAGGCTCTTTTCGGTGATGCGGCCCTTTTCGTCGCGCTTGGTGGGCGCTGCGGCCTCGGCCATGACGGCGTAGAAGGGCAGCAGGTTGGTCTCGTCGCGCAAGATTTGAACCACGTCGTTGGCGCTGGCCAACACCGCGGGGAGCGCGTCGTTCTGCGAGGCCGCGTCGAGCAGGAACGTGCCCAGGGCCTCGAGCTCTCGCCGGGCCTCGTCGTCTTTGCGCACGGCGTCGGCCACGTCCATGGCGCCGGCAAACAGCGGCCCCTTGACGATGTCGTTGACCTTGGCAACCGTCTCCTCGGTGAGCCACTTGCACTTCTTGTAAGGCGGCACGAAGGAGTCGGGGCAGTGCGCCCAGATCTGGCCGCGGAGCAAGTCCACCAGCACCGGGGTCATCTTGGGGATGGACTGGTTGGCAAAACGCGCCGAAGAGCCCTTGCCCTGCACGCGAACGAACTGGTCCATGAGCTGCGAGCGCGCACTCTTCCACTGCGCCTGGCGGTTGGTGTCGCCGGGGTGCGTGGCCGCGTACTCTTCGAAAGCTGCGTCCACGTCGGACAGCGCGTTGGCCAAGAGAAGCGCCGTGGTCACCTGCGGCGTGCTGGTCCCGTCGTTGCGGCGGCCGGTCTTGTTGCCGCGGCGATCCGTGAGCCCGATGGCCTTGGCCGCTTCGGGGCTGAGCGCCGCCCGGGCGGCGTTGGCCATCACCTGCACGCCGTCCATGTTGACGGTCTTGGTGCACGCGCGGGTTTTGGGGTCCGTCTGCTCGCAGTGCTTGATGGTGATGCCCTCCATGACCTTGGTGGCGTTGCCAAGGGCCGGGAGCAGATCCGTCATGAGCATCTCGCTGATGGCGGGCTCATAGGTCACGATGCCCGTGCGGGCGCACTTCTGCCCGGGGCCCGTCTTGCACTCGTTCTCCGTGGCCGCAGCGTCGGCCCAGTGTTTGTTGGTGAGCTTGGCCAGCTCGATGAACAAGTCCTCGCGGTCGTGGTCGGAGAACGCCTTGAGCATGGGGCGCATGGCGTCGTAGAAGCCGTACAGCTCCCAGCTGAAGATGTCGTCTTTGGCTCGCTGCTGCAGCCAATCGCCATTGGCACACTGCCGGAGCCCGTGCACCTTGCCGTCGGACGACACGTTGGCCTCGAAGGGCGTGTTGGCGCCGCAGCTCGATTCGCCAGCGCAAGGGTCATCGATGGTGCGCTCGGGGCAGACCGCAGAGCCAAAGTACTCGCCGTTGAGATCGCTCAAGAAGAGCTGGGTCTCTTTGTTGGTGGTGTCGCCTTGGATGTCGAACATGACCAGGCGGTTGAGCCACTCGGGCTTGGGGCGCAGCTCTTTGCTGTTGCCCGGAGTGTAGAAGCCCGTCAGCAGGCTGGACTGCTCCATGAGGTCGACGTTGGCGGCGCCAAGTCCGAGCACGCCGCCGCGCATGAAGCTGTCGCGGATCCACAAGCGGCCTTTGGTCGGGTGCCCCACCATGGCGTTCACGTAGAACTTCGCCATGTTCTCGATCTTGAAAACCGAGCACTCTTTGTAGTCGCTCATGAGCGGCTTCGTGGGCAGCGTCAGGCTGAAGCCAAACAACTTGGCGTGGACCTTGGCGTTGGGTCGGTTGCAGCTCGTCACGTCGGCCGTGTCCGCGATCATCGACAAGAACCGCTGCATCATGCTGCGGTTGTCGCCGGTGGCCGGCTTGCTGCGGTCGACCAGCGTTTTGGGCTCTTCCACCTTGCCGGTGGTCATGTTCTTGACCGGGCCGTTCAGGTTGTTGCGGTCGTAGCTGACGCGGTCTCGGTACTTCGAATAGTTGCTGTACACCGTGCCCAGGCGCTGGCTCTGGGGGTCTTCCATGGCGCGGATCAAGTCTTCGAGCAGGCCGGGTTCAGCCGCGGCCTTGGCCAAGATGTCCAAGGCTTCGTCCCAGAACATGGCCTTCGGGGGGATCTTGGCTTCGGGGTGCTTGTTGGCGATGTCCCGCGCTTTGAGCAGCTCGCCCACCAGGTTGGCGAGATCGCCTTCGTTCTTTGCCATGAGCGTCTTGCTCATGGCGAGCACGTCGTCGGCGCCCTTGTCGCCCAAGAGCTGCATCACGGCGTACAACACGTCGAGCAGCGGCGACTTGTCGCCCTTGAACTGGTTGTACTTTACAGTCCCCGTCTTGAAGACCTTTTCGGTCTTGTCTTCGCCGTCGCGGGGGCCAAGCAACACGTAGGCGCCGGCAAAGGCGTCCATCAGCGTTTCGTGCTTTTGCGCCGGGTCCGGGTTCAAGAGCGGCTTCACGTCGAGCATCATCTGCGCTGCGAACGTGTGGCTCGTGTCGAGGTAGTCGTACACGAGCTTGTTGCCCAGCACCGCGCGGCCAAACTTGTCGCGGGTCTCTTGCACCTTGACGTCGAGATGGAAAAACGGCGCCGGCACCTGGGCGCCGCCGGCAACGGCAAAGCGACCAAGATCGTCCACGTCGGGCAGGCCATCTTTGTCGTTGTCGAGAAACGGCGCCACGAGCTCGCCGCCGGCCAACTGCGCATACCCGCGGGGGTCGCGCCGCACGATGTACCGCGACGAGCCCATGCCGAGCGCCGGGTCTTGCACGAACAGCAGCTCTTCGGCCAGCTCGAGGGCCGTGCGCGGCCGCGACAAAATGGTGTACCCCGCGGTCTTGTCGACCACGCTGGTGAGCTGGATGGATTTCTCCGAGGGCGTCACGTTCTTGAGTTCGTGGAACGCGGCCTCGAGGGTCTTGGTGAAGGGCGCATACGCGTAACCCGGCGTGGGGATGCGCCCGTTCTCGTCGTATTTGGCGTCGGGATCGTAGGGCTTGGAGTCCGAGCTCATGACCCGCAGCGTGGCGTTGGCCAGATCACGCAACCGTGGGTACGACACCACGGGCTGGATTGCGCCCATGCCCAGCTCGACGGGCCGGTAACCGCGGCGCGAGTCGAAGCGCGCCCAGGCCTTCTGCGCCTCTTCGTTGGTCCGGAACGCCT
This sequence comes from Polyangiaceae bacterium, assembly GCA_044358965.1. Classification (GTDB taxonomy): domain Bacteria; phylum Myxococcota_A; class Polyangia; order Polyangiales; family Polyangiaceae; genus SXNL01. The sequence continues at coordinate 1,602 of JBIKNA010000336.1, read as the reverse complement.
CGACCACCTTGGAGAGCGATCGCGTGGACTCGGGAATCGTCCCGTCGTTGTACAAGTCGATGAAGCGACCGAGCATGGCCGCCACCTCGTCGGGCATCGTGGACTTCTTCTCGCTCGGCCCGCACGAATCTGCAGCCTGCAGGTCTTTGACCTGCAGCTCGATGTCCGGGACCATGGCGTCGAGGGCTGCAACCAAGTCCCCGCGGCGTCGGGCCAGCGCATGGATGCGCCCCAGCGACCGCGTGCGCGCCGTGGTCTGCGCCTCGACAGACACGGGCTGCCCCTGGGCATTCTTGGCGTCTTCGCGAATGGCCGGCAAGCGACTCTCGTCGACGGCATCGGCGTAGGTGCCATCGGCACGCTTGTGGCACAAGTCCTTGAACGACGCGCCGGTCAGGTCCTCGCGCAGGGCCTGGGCCCCCACGCGATCGCACAGCATGCCGAACACCTCTTCACCCACAGTCCCGCGCGGTGGCGGCGTGTGCTTCGTGTCGAAGTCGTCGTGGCAACCGGTTACGCAGCCAATGGCGATGAGTCCACCCAGGCCAAGCCGTCCAAGCATGTTCCGTCGCATCGGATCCTTCCCGTCACCCCAAGTCTACGCTCTCGCCACCTAAGTCTACGCCTCACCGGCGTCTTCGGACCTAACGTCATTGCAATGCAAAGACCGCGCACACCCACCTTGGCGCACGCGGATGCCCCTCCCATCACCGGAGCCCATGGATTCCTGCAATTGATGCACTGCGGCACAACCCGCCGGGCCATGCGTCATCTGGATCAGCAGCGATCCGATCTTGGTGCCGGCTGGGGCTCAACGGCGCGCCAGCGGAGGGGGGCCGGCTGGGGCTTAACGGTGTCTGGTCGGAATTCGGTTTTGTTCAAAGGGCTTTTTCGGCGATGGGATCAGGTGGAGGCCATCGTGGTGCAGGGTCCTGCGGGGCCACGCGCTTTCGGGTAGGGCTGCGCGCGCTTCGTTGGCCCGCCGGAAGGCGCCGCTGTTGTAGACCGGTGTTGGGAGACGCCTCGAATCGATGGCCTTGCCCCTAGGTAAGGAATTAGGCGTCGCTATCCATGCTTGAAGGCCTTGGGCGGGCCAGCCTCGGCTGCTTGCCCAGACCCGAAAGCACGTAACCCCTCCGGCCCCTTGAGAGCGCTCGCCGAAGAGGAGAGAGGGGGGCCAACGGGATCCGCGAAGTTTATGGGCACGCGCAGCGCGGCTCGCCCGGACTGTCGTGCGCGAAACGTCCACGCACGAAACGTGTGCAGTCTACATATAGTGAGCCACATCTCTGAAGCCGCGCTCCGAGATGCATGAGATCAGCGTGGGCTCTCGGCGGCCGCGCTCCGAGATGCGCACGACCAACGTTGGCAACGTGCGCCCTCCTCCCTCTCCTTCCGGCGCAGGCTCCATGTTGTTCGGCGCGCACAAAAGGTGGGTAGGGGTTCTTCCTTTTTGGGGTCGGCTGGGGGAGAGGACCCGCATTGTCTGAGGCGAGCGGCGGCGTAGCCGTCCGCCGCCGAGTTCTGGTGGGGCCCTCGGCCGACCCCAAAAAGGAAGGGCCCCTACCCGCCGCCCTGGGCCTTCCGTGGAGATCCCTAGCC
>JBIKNA010000335.1:0-8159 GCA_044358965.1 Polyangiaceae bacterium | reverse complement strand
GGCCGCCGTGAGCGGCCGGGGCCGGGGCTGGGCGAAAGCTCAAACGCTTTCGGCGGACCGGCGCGCCAGCTCTCCCAGGCGCCCGCTATCTTGCACACGCTCCTAGGGGGCGGGGCTCAACCCGATGGGGCAGGCAACGCCGGTGCCCCCGAGGCCACAGTAGCCGTCGGGGTTCTTGTGCAAGTACTGCTGGTGATACTCCTCGGCCAGATACAACGTGGGCGCGGGGACAACTTCGGTGGTGATGGCACCAAAACCCGCCCGGGACAGGCGCTCGCCGTAGTCTTTGACGGCTTGCTGGGCCACGCCTTGCTGCGCATCGTCGAAGGTGTAGATACCCGAGCGGTATTGCGTGCCCACGTCGTTGCCCTGCCGCATGCCTTGCGTGGGGTCGTGGTTCTCGAAGAACACGCGGATGAGCTCCTGGTAGCTCACTCGCGCTGGATCGAAGAGCACGCAGACCACTTCGTTGTGGCCCGTGCGACCGGTGCACACCTCGCGGTAGGTGGGGTTTTTGGTGAAGCCCGCGGCGTAGCCCACCATGGTGGAGAGCACGCCCGGAAGCTGCCAGAACTTGCGCTCGGCGCCCCAGAAGCAGCCCATGCCGAACATGGCCCGCTGGGCCCCGGGGAAGGGGCCGAGCAACGGTGTGCCCAGCGCCGCGTGCACTTTGGGTGCCGCAATGGCTTCGTCTCGGCCGGGCAGGGCGTCTTCGGGGCGGGGCATGGTGGCTTTCTTGTCGAGGCCGAACATGCGCCAAACATGGGGCAGCACGCGCCGATGCGCAACCGCCCGCAGAGGACTTAGCGGTTTTTCTTGGGGCTCTTGGCCTTGCTCGCGCTCTTGGGCTTGCCGACCACCTTGCGTTGGCCGCCGGACTTCTTCGCTGCACCCTTGGCTTTGCTCTCGGCTTTGCCCACGCTTGTGGCCTTCTTGGGAGCCGCCTTCTTGGCCTTGGGCATGCGCGCGATGGTGCCGCGGCAGTTGGGCGCACCGCATCGGCATGGATAGAGCCGCTTGGCGTCTTTGAGGCTGAAGTCCGGGTCGACCACGTATCGGTAGTCGTACAAGAGCTCTGCGCCTTGCTTGATGGCTTTGCGGGCGAAGATGAAGATCCGGTTGTCTTCGTTGACCGCTTCGCAGTTGGGGGCACAAGAATGGTTGGCGAAGCGTGCGTCGTTGCCACGCACCCCCGCGTCGATGCACACCTTCTCGTCGACAGTGAAGAGCCAGGTGTGATGCACCTTCATCTTCTCGTCGTCGTAGCGACGGTCGGCCTCTTTGTGCGAGATGCGCTGCCCCAGGTACTCGACGATGCGCGTGCCTTTGGGGATGTCTTGGGCGGCGAACAAGCCGCGTCCGGCGATGGGCGATGTGCGAACTTCGTAGATGGTCTTGCGGGCCATGGTCGTGTGCCAGCATTCATCGTACAAACGGCCATGCATCGCAAGGGTGACCTGCGTCGTCGGTCGTGCAACTCTTGCGGCCAGCCATCATGTGGGTACCCAAACGACGATCCTGGTTCCGCGTGCTGCTCACCGGGCGGGCCCTGCCGCACATCTGGCCGCGCGTGCTCACGGTCACCGCCGTTTCGTTCTTGGACACGTGGCTCTACCGCAACGTTGACGGCATGCACGTCACGCTCACGCAGACGCCCTTCGTGCTCTTGGGCCTACCTCTTGGCATCTTCTTGGGCTTTCGCAACAGCGCGGCCTACGACCGGTTCTGGGAGGGGCGCAAGCTTTGGGGGTCGTTGGTCAACACGGCGCGGAGCATTTCGCGGCAAGCCCTCACCCTTTTGGGCGAGCCCGTGACCGATAGCCAGCAAGCCGAACAGGTACGCGCGCTCCAAGTTCGCTTTGTGCATTCCACCATCGCCTTCGTACATGCGCTGCGCATCCACCTGCGCGAAGAGCCTACGGACGAACTTTTGGCGTTGGCGCTCGAAACGGACGCCCCCAAGCGGCTTTGCAAAGAGCCCAACGTGCCCCTGGCGTTGCTCCAAGAGCTCGGGGAGCTCTTGCGCGAGGCGCGTGTCAAACGGTTCATCGATCCGCTGCACGTGGCCGTGATCGAGGGGTCGTTGACGCAACTGACCGATGTGCAGGGGGCCTGCGAGCGCATCAAGAGCACGCCAGTACCCTTCTCCTACACGGTACTCATGCACCGGATCGTGGGTGTGTATTGCCTGCTCTTGCCTTTCGGCCTGCCCGATACGCTGGGTTGGGGAGCACCCCTCGTGGGCACCTTCGTGGCCTACGCGCTCTTCGGGCTCGATGCCATCGGCGAAGAAATCGAGCAGCCGTTTGGTCGGGACAGCAACGATCTGCCTTTGGCGACAATCTCTCGCAGCATCGAGATCAGCCTGCGGGCCCTATTGGGCGAACGCCCCTTGCCTGAGCCCCTGCGCGCGGTGCGAGGCATCCAGCGCTGATGCGCGCAACGCCCCGGTCTATTCGGCCTCGGCGTTGGCCTGCGAAAGCTCCCGCTGCATTTGCCGTGCGGTCTTGCCCGTGCCATCGTGCCGCCAGCCCGGCGGGCGCAAAAGGTACCCAAGCTTGTCGCTCAGGCGCTCGGCGTGCCACGCGTCGCGGAGCATCTTGGCCCAAGGCTGAAACACCACGACGAATGGATTGACCGACCGCACCGGGGTCAACACACCATATGTGGGCTCCTGCTCTTCGGCCTGGAAGCTGCCGAACAGCCGGTCCCAAATGATGAAGATGCCGCCGTAGTTGCGGTCGAGGTACTTGGTCTCGGTGCCGTGATGGACCCTGTGGTGGCTCGGGGTGTTGAGCAACCACTCGAAGGGGCCCAGCTTGGGCATGAAGCGCGTGTGTAAAAAGTACTGGTAGGCGAGGTTGAGCCCCTGCTGCAGGAAGACCCACTCGGGCTTGAAACCCAAGAGCGGCAGCGGAGCCCAGAAGAACCAGAAGAAGTACACCGACGTCCACGGCTGCCGGGCCGCGGTGCTCAAGTTGTACAGTGTCGACGAGTGGTGCACCTCGTGCGCGACCCAGAACATGCGCACTTCGTGTCCGGCCCGGTGGTACCAATAGAACGCGAGGTCCTCGAGCAACACCAACGCGATGAGCGTGGGCACCGTGGGCTCCAGTGTGAACAACCGGTGTGCGTACAGCGTGCCGAAGAGCCACACCAAAAGAAGCATCTGGGCCACACCAACCACCTGGCTCCCGGCAAACAAGCCGATGTTGCACAGCGTGTCGCGCACGGTGTACGTGCCCTGTTTCCACTTGGCTGCCGCAGCCATCTCGGCGAATGCCGACAGGGCGAACAGGGGCAACAACAAGAGCAGGACGTTTTTCATCGTTGGCCGCCTGGAACACCGTGCCGGGTGGAGAGCCACCAGGCCTTCCTCGAGTGTACTCTGCCCAATTGTACTCTGGCCTTTGGCCCAGGGGATACGCGCGAGACCGGACTTCCGGTTCCCCGGGGCCCGTGCGAGGGCTGATGTTCGGCGGCCCGTGGCGCGAAAACGGTGCGAGCGGTCGCAACCACACGGCGAGCGGTCCAAGGAAAAGGGCATGTTGGCGTTTCATCAAGCGATGCGCGCCCTGCAATTGCCCAAGCCCACTCCCCTCGGCCCTCGCATGTACGCCATTGTGAGCGCGGCGGCATTGGGGGCCGTCACGGGCCGGCCTCTCGTCGACGCCGTGTTCGGTCTCGGGGCCCACCGGCAAATGACCGGCGTCACCATCTCGACGGCGCTGCTCTCGGCGGTGCTCGTGGCGTTCGTCACGCTGCAGAAGGGGCATCGCTCCCCGCTGTTCGCGATGCTCGTGGCCCTTCCGCTGGGGGCACTCAACGCGGGACTCAGTCTTGCGATCAATGAAGCGCTCGATGGCAACATGCAGGCGGTGCCGTCGTCGCTGATCATGGGCACGCTCTTCGGCGTTGCTTTGGGCGCGCCCCTCGGGCTCGTTTACGCCGTGGCGCTTGCGCTCCCGTGTTACCTGGTCACCAAGGTTCGCAACGTCGTGGGCCCCGGGGCCGGACTCAAGGCAAGGCTGCCTTTTGCTGTTCTTTTGCTCGTGGCCACGGCGCTTGCCCCCGCGCGCCATACCCTCGCACGCGACATTGGCGCCTCCGTCGCACTCTTGGGGTTCGCCCTCTGCGCAGTCGACGTCTTTCGCTGGCGGCACCTTCGTGGGCGCCTGCGGGCCGGCCTGCGACCTGGGATCGAGGCAATGCCCCTTGGCGCTTTTCTGGAGAGCGCGGAGGTGTTGTTGCCGACGGAAACCGCTTGGCGCGCAGCGGGCCTTGGCGCCTACGATCGGCGCAGCGATGTACTGCTTGCGTGTGACGCTGCGTCAACGCCCTTTCGGGACATGTCGCGCGCGCAGCCCATCGCCGTCCTGGGCGATTGGGGCGGCGCTGTCTTGTGCGACGTTCAGGTGCTTCGAGCGAGCGGTCGCTGAGTTTATGGCGCCCGGTGGGGTGACGGTGCTGGAGACGAGCGTCACTTCGGCTGCGTGTCCCGCATCATCGAAGGGCGAACGTACGGTTCGCTGTGTCGCATCGGTGTCCTCGCGGGTCAGCTCCACGCGTTGCGAGGGAACCGTCTCGTCGGTGGAGGAAATGGGACGAGATGCCGCCGACGGTCGCCCGGTTTCGTCTCCGCCGCGTACGCCGGAGCTGGGGCCCCGCACCGACGCCGGTGGGCGCCATGCGTCGACGGCAAAGGGCAGCATTGCCGCGCGCATGGATTCGGCGTCCGGGAAGCGGTTTTGGGCCGACGGCTGCAATGCGCGCTCGATGACGCCGGCGTAGGCGGGGTCTAGTGACGGGATGGCTTCGAGCGTCGACAGACGAGTCCCGCGCATGATCCGAATGAGCACGTCGGCGTCGTTTGGGCCGACGAAAGGCTTTTTGCCCGTGAGCGCCTCGAACATGCAGATCCCGAGCGCAAAGAGGTCGGTGCGCCCGTCGAGGTCGGAGCCTGCAGCCTGCTCCGGAGACACGTAGTGCACCGTGCCGAGCAGCACGCCGTGTCCTGTCAGGCGCGTGGCGGCAGAGCGCTTGGCAATGCCGAAGTCGAGAAGTTTGACCGAAAGGTCGCGCTCGCTCTCGCAGATGAAGATGTTTGCGGGCTTGATGTCGCGGTGCACGATGCCCGCGCGGTGTGCGGCGTCGAGCGCCGACAACACCTGCACCACGACGTCGGCCAGGAACGCGGGGGTCACCGTTTCGCCCCCGGCGATCATGTCGCTCAGGTTCATGCCACGCAGGGCTTCCATGACCAAGTATGGCCTAGCGCCCATTCCCAGGCTGAAGATCTGCACGATGTTGGGGTGCCGAAGCGTGGCCGCGGCCTTGGCCTCGCGCCGAAAGCGCTCGGTGATCTCGTCGTCGTCGATGAGCTCGGGACGCACAAACTTGATGGCCACGGGGCGCTCTAGGCCCAGTTCCTGCGCCAAATACACCTCGCCCATGCCGCCAAGGCCAAGCATGCGCTCGATGCGGTAGCGGCCATCGATGATTTCACCGATGCTCGCGGAGGGCTGTCGTTCCATCTGTCTCCGTCGAGAGACTAGCAGAAGCAGCCCGTGCGCGGACGCTCCGCTCGGCGTGCGGACGGGACGAACATCGAGGTGTCGCGCGATGTCCGAGAACCCGCTCGCTAGGTCTTTCGTCCCCGAGGCCGAGGGAGCGCATAGTCACCCAGTCTCGACACCAAGGTGCGCCGAGAGATGCCGAGCAGCTTGGCCGCGCTCGTCTGGTTGCCCGCGCACTCGCGTAAGGCCCACGCGATGCGCTCGCGCTCATCGGCGCCCGCTGCGGGGCCACTGGATTCGGCCTGCACAGGGTAACCCTCTGCTGCGGGGGGCAGCGGGGACGCCGCGGGCAGTTCGATGGCGCGCCGGGTCTTGGGGCCATCGAGTTCGAACAAATCGGGGTCGCTGGCCCGTGCCGGCGGCGCGCTCCGCCGCGAGGTCATGCGCTCCGCTGGCAGGTGCTCCACGTCAATGTCCGACTCGCCAGCAAGCAACAACGCGCGCTCCATGACGTTGCGCAGTTCGCGAATGTTGCCGGGCCAACGGTATGCAGCGAGCAGCTGCCGGGCACCTTGGGTGAGTTTGGGCACGCGTTTGGTACCCGCGTAGGCCGACAGATCGCGCAAGAAGTGCTCGGCGAGCGGTTCGATCTCGTCCTTTCGCTCTCGTAACGGAGGCAACACGATGGTCACGCCGTTGAGGCGGAAGTACAGGTCCTGGCGGAAGCTGCCCCGTTTGACCTCGGCCTCTAGATCTCGGTGGGTCGCCGAAAGGAAGCGCACATCGATGGGGCGGACCTTGAGCGCCCCCACACGAAGAACCTCTCGTTTCTCGATGACCCGAAGCAGCTTGGCCTGCATCGCAAGAGGCATCTCGCCCACCTCGTCGAGAAACACTGTGCCTCCGTGCGCGCTCTCGAGCAGGCCCGCCTTGCTGGAGACCGCTCCGGTAAATGCGCCGCGTTCGTGGCCAAACAGTTCGCTCTCGAGCAGGTGCTCGGAGAGGGCCGCGCAGTTGATGGACAAGAACGCCTTGTCTGCACGTGTGGATAGGGCGTGGACGCGATGGGCCAGCACCTCTTTGCCGCTGCCCGTCTCGCCGTTGATGAGAATGCTGATCTGCCCCGCGGCCACTTTGGCCAACATGGGCTCCAGGCGTGCCATGACCCCGACGGGCGGTGCTGGCGCCTCGGCGCGCGGAGCACGCTGGCTTGCGCGCTGAACCACCAGCGGCAGCGAACCAAGCATGATGAGCTCGCCGGGCTTAAGGCGCGTGGGGACATGGGGCGCGATGGCCACCCCGCCCACGCGCGTGCCGTTGGAGCTACCCAAATCGGTGATCTCTAGCTCGGTGCCCACGCGAAGCCGTGCGTGTCTGCGCGACACCTGCACGTGATCGATCTCGACGTCGCAGGTGGACAGGCGCCCGATGACCACCTCGCCGATGGTCGGCAGGGGCACGCTTCGCGCCCCCTCTTCGGAGACCACCAACAAGTGCAGCGCGTCCGCCGGGCCCACTCCCGGATCGTCCACGACGCTTCGTCGGACCGTCTCGTCGGTGGACCTTGCCATCTGCGTTCAATCGTATGCGGACAGATGCGTCCTGCGCAATCGGCGCGTTGTCGTCGCACCGAAGTCGCGCCGAGCGGAAGCACGGAGCCTTTCGAGCTAGCTCCCTAGCTCCCTAGCGCCCGCGCCCAGGGTTGCGTTGCGCGAAGGCACCCTCGATGCTTTGCGTCCGCACTGTTGCGTCTCCGAGGCAGGCCTCGTTCGCGCGGCCGGGATCGCTCTCGTGGACACAAGGGGACGCGCTCGTGGTTGCGACGAGCGAAGCCTGTTTCGTCAGACCACACAACACCACGACGGCGCTCAAGATGACAGCACCGAAGACGGGGCCTCGGAGGGCGCTGCGTCGAGAGGGCTCGGCAAACTGCTGCGTCGGCGACGGGGCGTCGGTCGGTTCATGGTCCGGGGTAACCTCGACGCCGGCTGCAACGATGTCTCGCTCGCTGGTGAGATCGCCGACGGCGAAGAACACATCGCTCTCCGGATCGCCGAGCGCGGTGGGCGTGCGACAACGCGAAACCGAAGGGTGCGCTGTCGGCTGTGCGCTGGAGCAGGGGAGCTGGGCCATGCCCGACTCTCGAAGCGCCCCGCGTGCCAGTCGTCCAAACGCCAGAGCACAGGGCAGCGTCACCGGCGGGATTGCGCAAGTTGCGCGACGCGGGCGCGCAACCGGGCCCCATCGCCCGGGCGCATTGCGCAAGTTGCGCAGCGCCGCCGGTTGCGCAAATGCCTTGCCTCCCACATCCCACCTCAAGAAACACCGAGCAAAGCGCTCCACCCGAGGGTTGCAGTGCTTCGGCACGCCGCGTGCTTACACTGACGTCATGAAGACCTCGACGGCGGTTCAGGCTCGACCCCTCGGCGCATCACGCACGGTCCCGGTCCCCGCGTCGACGCATCCGCCGTCATCGCAACCGTTCGTGGCCGCGCCGCCGTCGAGTTCCGCGCCTCCGGCCAGCAGCAGTCGTCCGGTGGTGCGGAGTGCCCTGGCGCAAGCGCTCTCGTCGCTGCCGCCGGCACCTCCGCAGCGGCAAACATTGATCACCAAGGCGGTCGCGCCCAGCACGCCCAGCCCCGC
>JBIKNA010000334.1:0-8165 GCA_044358965.1 Polyangiaceae bacterium | reverse complement strand
CCGCGGCGCTCTTCGATCTCATCGCGGAACAGCGCGACGGGGACATCACGCGGCCCGTGGGCGGACGGCGCCTGGTGCTCACGAGTGGCGCGGGTACCGACGCTCTGTTCGAAGGTGTCACCAACGGTAGCGGCCGCGTCACGGCCCGCTTTTCCATGGACCGGCTGCCTCCGCCGGGGCGCGGAAAGCTCATGGTCACCTTCCCCGGCGACAGCGCGTTTGGCCCGGCGGCGCAGACCATCGAGACCGAGCGCAGAGCGCACGTGGTCCTCAAGGCCCGCGCCCCCGAGGCCGCGCGCTCCCCCGACGAGGGCATCCCCATCGAAGTCGATGCCAGCTACACCCACGGGGCCCGGTCGCTCCCGGTGGACGAGGGCGCCATCGAGGTGCGGGCCTTTGGCGTGGTGGTGGGCGCAGCCCCGGTGGTGCATGGTCATGCCACGGTCACGGCGATGTTTGCGCCACAGAGCGCCGCGCAGACGCAACTGTCGCTGCAATACCTGCCGGCATCTCCCTGGTTTCAGGGGCACGGCGCCACCGAGGTGACCGTACAGCTCAAGGGAGCAAGCCCCTTTCGGCGCGCGCCCTTGGTGTTGGCCGCGGTCGCAGCCATCCTGGCGCTGGCCTGGGCCCGACGTCGACCAAAGATGACGAGCCCCGCGCCACCGCCAGCCGAAGACAAGAGCACCGGACAGCCGGGCATCGAGGTGGTGGCCGAGGGGCCCCGCAGCGCCCGAAACAGTCCTCTGGGCGGAACCGTGCAGGATGCACACGATGGCACCGCACTCACGGGGGCCAAGGTGACGCTGGAGCGCCCCGGATTCCAAGGCAACGACGTCATCGCCAGCGCCATCACCGACGCCGAAGGGCGCTTCTCCCTCGGGGTGACGACCATGGCCGGAGACTTTTTGGTGGCCGAAGCGCCGCTCCACGCTCGGCACATCGACCGGGCGCCGGGGCGGGGTCAGGTCACCATTCGGCTCGTCTTGCGTAAGCGAAAGGTGCTCGAGACCCTGGTGCAATGGGCCAAGCGCCGCGGCGCACCGTTCGACGGCAAGCCCGAGCCCACCCCCGCGCACGTGCGCAAAGCGGCCGGCGACAACGTCGGCCTCCAGATTTGGGCCGACGAGGTCGAGCAGGCAGCCTTCGACGACCGTGCCGTCGACGAGACCGCAGAGGCTCGCATCGAGGATCTGCGCAACCGGGCGCTGGGCCAGGCGCCCGTGGCGGCGCAGACCATCGCCGACGGCAGCCCCGAGCCGAGACGCCGCTAGCGGTGCTCCGCGGCGCCAAAAGAATCGACGTTTTCCCGCGAGTTACGGGCCTGTCGACAGAACGTATGCCTTTTACGGCTGTGGCCCACGAAAGGGCGCTATAACGCGACGCGCGATGGAATCGCTTCTCTACATCGTTATCGGACTGGTCGTCGTCGGCGCGGTCGTGTTCTTCGCGATGCGAAGCAAGGGCAAGGCTTTGCCCGAGGCAGCGGACACGGAAAAGCCAAAGCCGGCACCTGCCAAGGCATCGAGCGCCGCAAGCCCCCCGCCCCCGCCGGTGGCCAAAGCCAAAGCCGCAGAGTCCGTGCGAAAGGCGCCCGCGGCGCCCGAGTCGCTCGCGTCTACGGATGTCCTGCCCGTCGACGATTCCGTTCCGCGGCAGTCGGCCCGCAAGATCGAGCCTGCCCCCATCGAACTCGTATCCGAGCCTCCGCCCCCCAAGCTGGGCGACGTTGCCGGCATCCGCAAGGGCCTCAGCGCCACCCGTGGCGGTTTCATCGCCAAGCTGGCCGCGCTGTTTGGCGGCAAAAAGACCATCGATCCGAGCATCCTTGCAGAGATCGAAGAAGTCATGCTGACGAGCGACGTGGGGGTCAAGACCACCCAGGCGTTGCTCGAGCGGCTCCGCGGCAAGCTCGACCGCAGCGAGTTGAAAGATGGCAACGCCGTGTGGGCCGCGCTTCGCGAGGAAGCCACGCGCATCCTCACGCTGCCGCACAAACCGCTGGCCAAGCGCGGCGATCAGCCGCTCGTGGTGCTGATGGTTGGTGTCAACGGCGTCGGCAAGACCACCACCATTGGTAAGCTGGCCACCAAGTTCGTCGGCGAGGGTTCCAAGGTCACCTTGGCGGCGGGCGATACCTTCCGCGCCGCTGCGGTGCAGCAGCTCGAGGCCTGGGGCAAGCGCGTCGGCGCAGAGGTCGTGCGCGGCAAAGACGGTGCAGACCCCGGCGCAGTGGCGTTCGAGGCCACCCAAAAGGCCGAGGCGGCCCACGCCGACTTCCTTCTGGTGGACACTGCCGGACGCCTTCACACCAAGGCGCCACTCATGGACGAGATCAAGAAGGTCCGAAAGACCATCGACAAGGCCATGCCCGGCGCTCCGCACGAGACCTTGCTGGTGCTCGACGCCACCACTGGCCAGAACGCCCTGACGCAGGCCCAGATGTTCAAAGACGCCGTCGATCTGACAGGCATCATCCTCACCAAGCTCGACGGCACCGCCAAAGGCGGCATCGTCCTGGGCATTTGCGACGAACTCAAACTCCCTGTTCGCTTCATCGGTTTGGGCGAGCGGGCCGAGGATTTGAGAGAGTTCTCGCCTATCGACTTCTCTTACGCACTCTTCGGGGACGAAGAGGAGACTTCTGCCACATCTTGAAACGCGAGACGGTTCGATGCTCATCCGCGGCAATCGGTCGCGGCGGGCCCAAGACGCATCCCGCGCAAACTGTCATCTCACGCAACCCGTCACAAGACGCTCAGACGACGCTCAGGACGACGAAAGTGACCGCTGCTTTGCGTGAACCAAAATGGACTGCGCCTTTTAACGTTGCCTTACGGAAGTTGCGCGTGATAACGTCCCGCGCGCTTTTAGAAATAGCTTATTTCCTAATTGTTCTCATTCGTTACGCGCGTAGGGAAACGGAAGGGGTTGCGATGAATGCGCTGAGCGAGCCTAGCCGAGGCGAGCGAAAATCCCGAGTGTTGGAGAGCCCGAAAGCCTTCGGTGGCTTCGTCACGGGTGCCCTTGCGGGCGCCATGTGTGCGGCAATCCTGCTCTCGCCTGGCAACGCTTTTGCGCAGAAGAAGGGGGCCAAGCCCGCTGCTCCTGCTGCACCGGCCCCGGCCCCCGCGGCTGGCGGCGACATCGAGATCGACGATCCCAACCAGGCCAAGCCTGCGGATCCTGCGGCCACTCCGGCTGCGGGCGCCGACGCTGCGCCCTCGGGTGGTATCTGCGAGATCGACCCGTCCGCCTGCCCCAAGGGCACGGACTTGACCGCCGCGGCCAAACGAGAGGTCGCCGCAGAAATCTACGCGGTGCAGCAGATTTATGCGCTCCGCTACCACCGTTTCGAGGTGCAGCCCTTCTGGGCCTTCACCCTAAACGACCAGTTCGTGAGCCACCCGGGCCCCGGCGTTGCGCTCAACTACTACATCACGAACGTCCTCGCGGTTGGCGTCAACGGCATCTACTACCAGCCGTTCAACGTCGACTCGGAGTTCAACTTCCAGAACCGCCGCGCCACGCGCGTCGCCGTTCCGCTCAACGAGTACCAGTGGGGCGCCAACCTGAACTTCACGTACGTGCCCATGTACGGCAAGTTCGCGGGCTTCGGCGACTTCATCTTCCACTACGACGCTTACGTCGTGGGCGGCGTGGGCGCCATCTCCACCCGGCCGATCCCGGTCATCGACCCGGACAACCGCAACTTCTCGTACAAGCCCAAGGTCAACTTCAACGCGGGCTTGGGTCTCCGCATCTTCTTCAACCGTTGGTTTGCCGCCAACCTCGAGCTCCGCGACTACATCTACAACGAGCAGCTCGAGAGCTTGGAGATCGCCCGCACGCAGGCAGAGCAACAAGATCAGAACACGTGGTTCGGTGAAAACCGCCTGACCAACCATGTGCAGGCCCAGCTTGGCGTGTCCATCTTCTTCCCCTTCAGCTGGGAATACCGGCTCCCCAAGTGAGGCAGGCGATGCGTAACCACCAGAATATGGGTCGTTTCCTTGCAACTCTCCTCGGCGCTGCCTTCGGCGCCGCTCTCCTCACCACGGGCGGCAGCGCCCAGGCGCAGGAGATTCAGCTGACGGGCCCCCTCGCCGGCGCGCCCGCAGTGCGCAAGCTCCGCTTGCACCGCGAGGGACGCTTCGAGCTAACCCCGCAGGTCTCCTTCACCTTCCTCGACGAGTACCGCCGCACCATCATTCCGGGTGCCACGCTGCAGTACAACATCAAGGACTGGATCGGTGTCGGCCTTTGGGCTGGCTACGGTGCAGTGGGGCTCAGCACCGACTTGGCCGACCAGGTCAATGCCAAGGCGCCGCGCAATTCGCGTACAGCACCGAACATCAGCAGAGACTTCAACGAGCAGACCTCGCGCCTGACGTACTTTGCGGCACCGCAGGTGCAGTTCTCGCCGTTCCGCGGCAAGCTTGCCATCTTCCAGAAGCTCTTCGCCGACACGGACTTGTACGTGCACGGCGGCGTTGCCTTCGTCGGTGTCCAAGAGCGCGGCGACTGCGGCGGCGCGGGGCAAAAGTCCTGCACCGATGCAACCTCGTTTGCGCTGCAGTCCCGCACGGCCGTGGCGCCCACCTTCGGTCTGGGCCTGTCGGTCTACTTCTCGAAGATGGTCGGCATGCGCCTCGAGTACCGGGCCGTTCCCTTCTCAACCAACCGCGCCGGTTACGACCAGCGTGGCTTTGGCACCGACGGCAACTTCCCCGACGGCACAACGGGCAACTTCAAGGTCTCCAGCGACGACCGCACGTTCTCGTTCAACAACATCTTCACCGTGGGCGTCACCATCGCCCTGCCCGAGGCCAAGGTCAGCGAGTAACGCTCCCTGCCTGGGTTCGTCCGCGCGGGCGCTCGAGTCATCGGGCGCCCGTTTGCACTTTGTGGGTCGAGGCGCCCCGCGGCGCGAGCACGGCAACGTGAAATGGCCGGCTTCCGCCCCTTTGCGAATGCGGGGCGAATGCGTATGCTGACCGGCAATTCGATGGGTCTTTTCGATTTCTTCAAAAAGGGCAGCAAAGACGGCAAGCCGGAGCCGAGCAAGGCTGCTTCTGCGGCCGCCAAATGGGCCGAGGCCGCCACCAGCAAGCGCGCCCAAGCCTACGACCGCCAAGAGGCTCTGCAGGCCTTGGCCGGCATGGGCACACCCGAGGCGGCCGAGGTGCTGCTCAAGCGCTTCACCTTCACCACGGACCCGTCCATCACCGACCAAGAAGAGAAAGATCTCGCCTTCGAGGGCGTGCTCAAGGCCGGGACCGATGCCATCCCAGTCATTCGCGCGTTTGCCACCAAGGCCGAGAGCCTGGCGTGGCCCATGAAGGTCCTGAAAGAGCTCATGACGCCCGAGCAGGTGGCCAGCGAGCTCGTGTCTTGGCTGTCCCGTTGGGACACCGAGTACGCCAAGTTCATCGACCCCAAGATCCAGATCTTGGTGGCCCTCGAAGACTACAAGTACGACTCGATCCGCGAGGCCGTGGAACCGTTCACGACCGACGTCAGCGACGATGCGCGCTTCGCAGCAGTGGCGGCATTGCTCGCACAAGACGATGCGGCCTGTGTTCCCGCCTTGGTGAGCATGCTCGAGGACGAAGAGAGCGTGCGCATCAAGACGCGAACCTTGGACGGCATCGCCCAACGCAAGTGGGTCATCCCCGAAGAGCTTCGGGAACCCATGCGCAAGGGAATGTTGTCTGGCTATGGCATCGACGGCGAAGGCCTGGTCCACAAGCGCTAGTACCTCGACACGGGGAAATTGATTGATTGCCGCGAGGATCCGGCGACGAGGTCGAACGCGGCGCGACGAAGGACATGCAGCGCATATTCGAGGAGCGGCGAAGCGCACCGCGTTCGAGATCGGCGTCGGAGACCGCGGCAATCGGTCGATTTCCCGGTGTCGAGGTACTAGTACGACACGCACGCGTTCGCGCGTCGTATCGGGGAGATCACTCCCCATCCGTCAGCATACGAGGCCCGAGGTACGATCCGCGACGGGGCCCGCCGTGGCGCGCTGCGCCAAAGCAGGGCACACCTGACAAGGGCGCGCCAATGACGCATCGAAAGACCTCACCGCAGTGACAGACTCGACGTTGCTCGCAGCGCTCAAGCGCGTCGTCTGCTCGGTGTGGACGGCGGAGTATGCCGTTCGTCGCCTTGTGGCACGCCTGCGCGGCACCCAACGCTATCGACTGGGCGGCACCTGCGGCAGCTGCGCCCACTGCTGCGAAGCACCGAGCATCAAGGTGGGCCTCGTGCTCTTCTACATGCCAACCCCGCGGCGGCTGTTCTTGTGGTGGCAGCGCAAGGTCAATGGGTTCACCCTTCGCAGCGTGAACCGTGAGGAACGCGTTTTCGTGATGTCCTGCGGCCACTTCGACACAAAGACGAGGCGATGCGACAGCTACGCGAGCCGCCCCTTCATGTGCCGGGACTACCCGAGACTCTTGCTCGAACAGCCCTGGCCAGAGTTCTTTCCGGGCTGCGGCCATCGCGCCGTGGACGTCAACGCAGCGCGTCTTGGTGGACTCATCGAGGCAGCGACGCTGAGCGCCGAACAGAAGCACTTGCTGCGCCGGCGACTGCATGTGCTCCGCGACGGTGACGACGAAAGCCCACGCTGAGCTTCGCGGCGCACCGGGTGCGATAGACGGCCCATCGGGTCCAAGAACGCCGCGGAGCGCGCGCGCCCGGCGATTGGCACGAAAAATCAAACGGACCCGATGTGGCAAGGGTTGCGGCAGCGGCACCGCGCATCGCGACACGGATGTCGCGATGCGTTGGCGCACCCCGGGCCGAACACGGCACTTTTGGCGAAATGGGGCGCCTTGGCACGCCGCGTGTTAGAGTATCGGGAGAGCAGCCTTGAGTGCGCGGCTCTTCTTTTGCACTTAGGAATCCGGTCGTGAGAAGTACCAATCTGTTTGCGCCGTCGGCTGTCGGGCTTGTGCTTGTGGGCGCCATACTTGGCGCTTGCAGCAGCAGCGCCGAAACCAGCAGTGCCCAGCGCACCACGGGCCCCGAGGCCTACGACGATGAGAGCGACGCGGGGCCGGCGGCTCCGCTGTCCGACGCGGGTTCGCCCGCAGATGCGTTGGCACCCAAGCCGCAAGCCACCATCGGAAGCCCCCTTTGTGCCGCCGACAAGAACACGTGTTTCCCCGACGACGAGTTTGCGGGCAGCGGAAAACGCCGCGGGGGCTACACCTGTTCCGGCGCCGAGGGCGATGGCGGAGATGCGGCGCCGCAGACCTGCCGTGTGGTCAAAGGCGGGGTTCAGCCTGCGTGCGTGACCGCGGGCACCGGGCGCGAAGAGGCGCGCTGCAAGGTCGGCAGTGACTGCGCTGCGGGTTTCGAGTGTGTGGCCCCGGGTGTGTGCCGCCGGTACTGTTGCGCAGGCTCCTGCGACAGTGGCAACGCGACCATCGACAGCGGACGGACCTTCTGCAACCTGGAGCCGCAGCACGAGTCACAGGACTTCGTGCCCGTTTGCTCCCCGGTCAAGGCGTGCCAGCCCCTCGAGGCCAAGGGAGGCTGCGATAGCGGCTTTACCTGCGCCATCAGCGGCAGCTCGGGCGCGAGCTGCGTCGCCATCGGCAAAGCCCAGGTTGGCGAAGCCTGCGAAAAGGACCATTGCGGCGCCGGGCTCACCTGCCTTGGCAGCTGGGGCAGTCGCAAGTGCTACCAGTTGTGCCGCGTCGGCGGCACCGACTGCACCGGCGGGCGAGCCTGCAAGAGCAGCTCGGCCCTCTCGTTCGAGGGCTTGGGCGTCTGCGAGACCATGTAGTTCGCGTCGCCGCTGGTGCCGGGCAGCTGGCCCGGGCCAGGCCCAGATTGGCCCGGGCCAGACCGTATCCGAACAAACGCCGAAGAATCAGCCTGGAACGAGAGCTGCTTGGGGGACAACATGTCCTCGCACCGCGCCCCGTCACCACAGCTTTTGCTCTCGCGCCTGGTTCCGAAGCGTACAGCCGAGCGCATGCTCCAGTGTATGGCCCTGCCCGAACTAGCGCGCATGTCCACGGACACGCTCCGAGATACCTTCGGGATTGGCGTTCGCTCGGCGGAGCGCCTCCATGCGGCCTTTGGGCTCGGGCGCATCGCGCAAGTTAGCGATGCGGCCCCCAAACGGCAGGTAAAGAGCGCAA
>JBIKNA010000332.1:0-8179 GCA_044358965.1 Polyangiaceae bacterium | reverse complement strand
AAACACCGGGAGCCCTCCCGCGGCTAGATTTCGCTCGAAGGCACCAAGCAACAGCGCCTCGGTCGTGATCTCGGCGACAAGCAGCGACGCTTGGTGGGCCTCGTCGATGGGATGAGGCGCACACGACAACGCCGCGGCCTCGGCGGCCGAGAGGGTTTGCAAGGAGAGCAGAGCGATGGTCAAGAGGGGGACTTGGCGCCTGGAAACGAGGTGGGTGGACCGGGACAATAGGTCGATTTTGGCCTGGTTTTGAGGGCAGAACGCTCCGGGTGGCAGGTGTCGTCGGTCCTTTTGCGTGGACCCTTGTAGAGCCGAATCCGTTCAGATAGAACCGTAGGCACCCGGGAACTCTGGGTGTTCCTGCTTCTTGCGCTGAGTTCCCTTGGAGGGTGCGAATGATCAATCCCCAGATGGTGATGTACGAGGAGGAGTTCAATCAGATCCAAGCGGTCGTAGACCGTCTGGTTCGTGATGCGAACGCCAAGGTCGTCTTCATCGTCGACAAGAACGGGCAGCTGATCTCAGCAGCCGGTGACATCGACAACATCGACACCACCAGTCTCGCCTCCCTCACGGCCGGCAACATTGCGGCCACTGGCGGCATGGCCAAACTCCTCAAAGAGAACGAGTTTGCCACGCAGTTCCACGAGGGCGAAAAGGCCAACATCCACATTCAGCTCGTGGGCAATCGGGTCATCCTCGTGGTGATCTTCGATTCCCGGTCGAGCCTTGGTCTCGTCCGTCTTCGCGTCAAAAAGGCCACCGAAGAGCTCAACCACATCTTCGAGGCCCTCCTCAAGAAGGTGCAAGAGCCCGGCGCGGACTCGCCTTTTGCCGAGATTACCGACGAAGATATCGACAATCTTTTCAATGATTAGCGCGCTCCCGTAGAATGGTCGCCCGTAGCATGGTTGCTGCACAGCCTCAGGAAGCGAGAGCGAGAGTAGAACGATGAGTTTCATCAACTACATGGCGCGCGAGATCAACTGCAAGTTGGTCTATTACGGGCCGGGTCTGTGTGGGAAAACCACCAACCTGCAGTACATCTACGAGCGCACGAACCCCGAGGCCAAAGGCAAGATGATCAGCCTTGCCACGGAAACGGAGCGCACGCTGTTCTTCGACTTCCTGCCGCTCTCCCTTGGCGAGATCCGCGGGTTCAAGACGCGCTTCCACCTGTATACGGTGCCCGGCCAGGTCTTCTACGACGCGTCCCGAAAGCTCATCCTCAAGGGTGTCGACGGCGTGATCTTCGTGGCCGACTCGCAGATCGAACGTACCGAGGCCAACCTCGAGTCCGTCGAGAACCTGCGCACCAACTTGGCCGAGCAGGGCTACTCGCTCGACAAGCTGCCCTACGTCGTCCAGTACAACAAGCGCGACCTGCCCAACGCAGCCACGCTCGAAGAGCTGCGGCAGATGCTGAACCCCACGGGAACCCCCGATTTCGAAGCGGTTGCCCGCACGGGTGTGGGCGTGTTCGACACGCTCAAGGCCGTGGCCAAGCTCGTCCTTACCGAGCTCAAAAAAGGCAGCTAACGCCAAGCAGCAGGTCCTCGGCGTGCCTGGCCCAGGCCAGGGGTTCGCGCCAGGTGGCCAGCTTACGCAGGGCGGTTTGCCCGTGTTTCTGCACGTCGCCGTGCCGGTACGCCCTTTGCTCGTGGGCCCGCATGCACTCGGTGGCGCCGCGCGGTACAATCATGGGCATGGAGCCCAAAGGCATCCGCTACGTCCGCCCCGTCAGGCCGGTCGAGTTCCCCTCGACCGATCCGGAGTGGGACATGGGCGAAGGTCTTCGGCATGCGCGGTTGTGCGAGGTGATTTACAGGCTTCTGCGCGGTGCCGCGGGCCCCGGCGCCTGCGTCGGGGCCGACCAGTTCATGTACTGGGACGCGACCAACCCAAAGCTCAAGTGTGCGCCCGATGCCTTCGTCAAGCTCCACCGGCCGGGGCACCTGTTCGAGACCTGGCAGACATGGAAACACGGCGCCCCGGAGCTCTGCGTCGAGATCCTGAGCCCGAGCGATACCAAAGAGAAGCTCACGCTCAACCAGAAGCTCAAACGCTTCCACGTGATGGGAGTCTCCGAGGTCATTGCCTACAACGCCGACGGCGAACCGGGCCGACGGTTGCGGGCCTGGGACATGGTCGACGGTGATCTTGTGGAGCGGGTCGTCGACGATGAGCGGACGCCTTGTTTGACGCTCGATTTGTGGTTCGTGCTTGCCCCCTGCGAGGCCGAGAACCTGCCCGCTGCGCTGCGCCTTGCGCGAGGCCCCACCGGGCCGTTGCTGCCAACGGTCGAGGAACAGCTTCGGGACGCGCAAGCTGAGCGGCAGCGCGAACAGGCTGAGCGGCAGCGCGAACAGGCTGCCGCCGAAGCAGCGCTGCAGCGCATTGCCGAGCTGGAAGCCAAGCTCGCAGGGCGCGGCAACGGCTAGCTAGAGTTCAAAGCCTGCTGCGCCCCGGAATGCCGGCGTTGGTCGCGGCGGGCGGTGCTCAAAACCCATCAGGCACGTTCCGTTCGTGTGACCGCAGCGAATCCCTTGGGGCTCGCTCCCGCCTTGGCCTTCGCGCGCTCGCTACGACTATCGACTGAATTCTAGCTACAACGCGAAAAGGCGCCGGCCGGAAGAACCCGGGGCGCCTGAACGCATGAAGACCTCTAGGACGGCTGTTTACTTCTTGCCGGCTTGGTAGACGCGGCCACGGCGGGCCTTGTCTTTGGCCTTGAGCTTGGCCGTGTAGCGGGAGCTCTTGGTGCGGTTCGTCTTGCGCGGTTTTTTGGACAGAACTAGGTACATGGCGGCTCTTCCCGAAAAGGGGGAGCGATAGCTACCTCACCTGCTGCGCCACAGCAAGCCTCACAAGGCCGCTCGAGCATCCAATCACCACCATGAACGTCCGCCTCGTCCACGAGTTCCGCTTCGAAGCGGCCCACCGTCTCCCCAAAGTTCCCCCGGGCCACAAGTGCTCGCGCCTGCACGGGCACTCCTTCAAGGTGGAAATTGCCTGCGAAGGCCCCGTAAACCCCGACACCGGCTGGTTCATCGACTTCGACGAGCTGTACAAGATCTGGCAGCCCATTCACGACGTGCTCGACCACCACTACCTGAACGAAGTGCCAGGTCTCGAGAACCCCACGAGCGAGATCTTGGCCAAGTGGATCTGGGACAAGATGAAGGTGCCGCTCCCCTCGCTGCAGCAAGTCACGCTGTTCGAGACCTGCGACGCGCGCTGCGAGTACCGGGGCCTATAGCCGTGGGAAAGACGCTCGTGTGCCGCTGCGAAGACGTGACGCTCCACGAGCTCAACGAGGCCATCGCACGCGGCCACGACGACATCGAGTCGCTCAAGCGGTACACGGGTTTCGGGACGGGCTGGTGTCAGGGCAAAGGCTGCGTGGCCCTTTGTGCCCGCCTGCTGGCCGAACAGGGGGGCGACGCCAAGCTCCCCATCACGCCGAGACCGCCGTTTCATCCGCTTCGTCTTTGCGACCTGGCTGGTCTGTCGTCGGTGAGCGAAGAGGACGTTCGGCAGGGCCGTCCGCCGCGGTAGCTTCGTGGCCTTGGAGGGCCGATAGACAGAGCTGCACAAAGGCGATCCAAACCGTGTCTGCCAGCAGCAGGTGCGCGAGCTGCGTGGGGATAGGCACCAACAGCACCAGATTCAGCAGGCCCAGGCCCAACTGCGCCAAGAACAGCACGTTGAGCAAGCGAGCGCGACGCACCACCTGGGGCTCGTAGCGGCGGACAATGCGGCACGCAAACGTGGCCAGGGTGACAAGGCCCCCAAGCAACAGCGCGCCGAATGGGTGCAGCGAGCGCAGGCGCAAAAACAGGTGTGCCGAGCCCGAAGCGTCTTGCACGAGGCCCGCGCTCAGCGATTGCGCAGGAAAGAGGGTATCGCCCAGCGCGGCAATGGCGCCGGACACGCCCACGGCCAGAAAGCCTAGGCAAGTGACCAAAAGCACCGCCGCCAGCGGGCCATTGCGGCGCACCGCGGGGAGCTTGCCCCCGGCGGCAAAGAACGGCAACGCCGCCAAGGTGGCGAGCAGGAAGAACGTGTTGCCCAGGTGCAACGCCATGGACACGCCGCGCTTGAGCGACGGGTTTTGGGCCACGTGCTCGAGCAGCACCAGCGCGGCGCCGATGCCCGCTTCGCTGAACATGAACAACACCGACGCAACGGCCGCCTTGCGAACGGCGTGGCCCCGGGCAAAGGTGCGAAACGCCACGACGGCCAGGGCCACCACGGCCACCAGGGCGATGCCACTGGTGACCCGGTGGGACAGCTCGATGACGAGCTCGGTGCTGGCGGCACGAGGGGCAATCTCCCCGTTGCAGAGGGGCCAGTGCTTGCCGCAACCTGCGCCAGAGCCACTTGCGCGAACATAGGCGCCCCAAACGATGACGAGCAGGTTGTACGCGAGTACGCCCCAGGCGAAACGCTGAAATTTGGGTGCCGTCATGCAGGTTGCTCCGCGCAGAGGATGTAGGCCCGATCGCCAGGTCGTGCAAGGCGTCCCGCGGGGGAACGCGGCCGCAATGTGATAAGACGGGGAAGATCCAACCGTGTCCGACGAAGGCGAAGACTACGAGCTGAGGCGCACCATTGGTCGCTACGCCCTTTACGGCGAAGTGGCCGCCGGGGGCATGGCCACGGTGCACTATGGCCGGCTCATCGGCCCCGTGGGCTTCGCGCGAACCGTCGCCATCAAGCGGTTGCTCCCGCACTTGGCTCTCGACCCGGATTTCGTGCGGATGTTCGTCCGCGAGGCGCGGCTTGCAGCGCGGGTCAGCCACCCCAACGTTGTGCCCATTCTCGACGTCGTCGAGGCCGACGGCGATCTGCTCATCGTCATGGAGTACATCCGCGGCGAATCGCTATCGCGGTTGCTGCGCGTGGCCAAACGCGAGGGCAAAGAGGTGCCGTTGCCCATCGTGGCGGGAATCATGTGCGGGGTCCTCGAGGGTCTGCACGCCGCGCACCAGGCGGTCAGCGAGCGTGGCGAACCCCTGGGCATCGTGCACCGCGACGTGTCGCCACAGAACATCCTGGTGGGCGTCGACGGCGTGCCCCGGGTGCTCGACTTTGGCGTGGCCAAGGCCACCAGCCGCGCATCCGAGAGCAAGGACGACCACATCAAGGGCAAGATTTCGTACATGGCGCCAGAGCAACTGGCCCACGGCGAGATCGATCGCCGGACAGACATCTTCTCGGCCTCGGTGGTGCTGTGGCAGGCGCTCGCCGGCGAGAAGCTATTCCAGGGCGACGACGTAAGCGCGCTGGTGCATGCCGTCATCGCCGATCCCATCCGCCCGCCTAGCGAGAAGAACCCCAGAGTCCCGGAGATGCTCGATGGCATCGTGCTCAAGGGGCTCGACCGCGAGCAAGAGCGGCGCTTTGCCAGCGCCCAAGAGATGGCCATCGCCATCGAGAAGGTCTGCCCACCGGCCCCCGCCCGAGAGATTGGCGCCTGGGTGCGCGAGGTCTGCGGCGAAGCCGTGGCTTACCGCGAGCAGATCATCGCCGAGATCGAAAACGAGTCGGCTACTTCCATGCCCTCGTCGGACTTGGCGCGGCTTCGCCCAACGGCGGCCCCCAAGGCCCTGAGCGAAGCTCGCGAGAGCATGGCGACCTCTCCCGAAGGCGTTCGGGCGCAACAGAACGCTGCGGCGCTGCTCGAACTCGATACGCCGATGCCCGCTCCCCCCATGCCCAAGGTGCCGCCGATTCCCGCAGAGGCTCCGGCACCTGCGCCCGCGGTCATCCAGCGCGCCGAAGCGCCCTTGCCTCCGCCCTCGGCGCAGAGTGCCACCTTCGTGGTCCCACGCGCTCCAGCGGCACCAGCATTGGCGCCAGCGCAACCAAAAGCGTCCACCTCGCGCGCCCAGTGGGCGCTGCTCGGGTTCGC
Organism: Polyangiaceae bacterium; assembly: GCA_044358965.1. Classification (GTDB taxonomy): domain Bacteria; phylum Myxococcota_A; class Polyangia; order Polyangiales; family Polyangiaceae; genus SXNL01. The sequence continues at coordinate 2,262 of JBIKNA010000332.1, read as the reverse complement.
GTTGTTGCTACTGCTTGGGGCCGCAGCCTTCTTGGTGCAGACCCTGATGCAGATACAAAAGTAGCCTCGCTACTACTTGGGCGGCGGCGCCGAGCAACCCACCTTGGCTTCGACCTTCTGCGCTTGCCCGTTGATGGCGTCGCAGGTGGTCGGGCACAAGATGACCTTCGTCGGCTTCTCGTTGTTGTCGTAGTACCAAGAGTCGGGCACCGACGCGCACTTGTCGGCGCCGGTCACCTGCGTCAACGCCTTGGGCTGACCGCCTTCTGGCGTGGTTTGCACGACGACCTTGGTGGGATCGATCACGCCATTGGTCTGCAGCGTGAGATCACAGGCGAGCCGCGAAACCACGTTCTTGGAGATGTTGTCGAGAACGTTCGAGTAGTCGGTCTTGCAGACCGAGTCGATGATGCCCTTGGTGAGCAAGCTGATCTTCTGGTGCTCGCTGCTCTCTCCGGCGGCGCCCGAACACACGGCGGTAGAGGGCGGCGTGGTGCCTTCCCTCCAACTGACGATGGAGTGGTAGATGTACTTGCGCGACGCCGCGGTGCCAAACATACCCGCAGGTTTCTTGTCGAGCAGCTGCGTGTCGAAGTCCGTCGACTTGATCTCCGATCGGTCGTCGCTCACGATGACGAACACCTTGGTGGCGGCCTCGCGAAGGTGCTGCTTCCACGACTTCGTGGCATCCGCGCTGTCGTAGGTCGACAGGATCAGCGTCGCTGCGTTCGTGCTTTGGACGTCTTGGTTGATATGCGCGAAGGTGGGCAGATTGTCGGCGCAGTTGGCGCCACCAAGCGGCGCAGGCACACAGATCACGTTGCCCGTCTGCGTGGGGCTGCTCGCCTTCCGAACGATGAAGATGACGTGGTAGTCGAGTCCGCTCTTGCCGATCTTCTGGGCGAAGGAGTTCACGTTCGTCTTGATCTGGTTCATCTCGGCATTCATGCTGCCCGAGTTGTCGATGACGAAGATGATGTCGACCGGCGCCTTCTTGGTCTCGGCGGTGGTGGCTGCGCAAGAGTTGTTGCCACTAGACCCCGATGCGCCGGAGCTGCCCGACGCACCCGACGACGACGAGAAGAGACCGGAGCTACCCGAGGAGCCGGAGCTACCCGACGAGCCCGATGAGCTCGACCCTTGGATCTCGTCTTCGGAGACGGACTGAAGCTCGTTGGATCCGCAGGCGACGGCCCCAAAGGCCATCATGGCAACCACCGAACCAAGAACCGCTGCGCATCGACGACCCGTGTTCATGACAAATGCCTCCAACACTTGTGAGTGTACGGAGTTCGAACGCGGTGTGCAGACTCTCTGTGCAACCTACATCAAGAAAGACCGGACCAGGGGGCGCGTGCGTTCGCACCACACGCAGGGCCACATGGTCGGTCGTTCAGCGCCGGGAGCGCGAGAGCGCTCACTTTGTCTGGAAATACCGCGCTTCACGGCACACGACGGGGCAACGATGATCCAGGTATCCGAAGCACCTAGGGCGTCGCACATGTGTCTACTTCGTCTGGGCACTTGGGGTCTTGCACGCTGCGCGAGACGCGCCCCGCGCGCGCTTGTGTTGCATTGAACGCGATCACCGTCGAGATGGCCGTGCAGGGATTGCCTTGGTTGTCCGCCGCGGGGTTCGGCGCCACGTCGACCGCCGCACACAGCGCCGCTTTGACCTGCTGGTACAACGCAGACCCCTTGCAGATGGCCCCGCCGAAGGGGCTGTCGAGACCCGTCAGGTTGTGCAGCAAACGTTCTGCGGGCCAGCGGCCCGTGAGCTCTCCCTCGCTGAGCTGATAGACCTCGCCCACCTTGCTGATCTTTGCGCGAAGGAACGCGTGCTCCAGATCGAAAACCAGCTGACCAGCGAACGCACGCTTGGTCGCGGGCAATGCGCCGAAGCGTGCAACCAAGACGCCGTTGCTCACGTAGGCTGCGGTGTCGACGACGAGCGGTACACACGGCTTGTCTTGGCAGCTGGCCCCCGCAAGCAGCGCGTCGTTGCCCCCCACCACGGAGTCCGGATCCACGGTCCAGACATCCGTGCCATCGAAGGCTGGATCTTTGGGGCCTGCGTCCGGAAACCGTGCGCCTTCGATGCCTCCAGAAACGGCGAGACCCACGGACACCAAGCGGTCGTTGAGGCCGCCATTGTACTGCGACACGAAAACGAGCAGCGAGCTGCGCCCCGCGCGAAACGTGCCCGCCAACGAGTCTTGGTTGAACGCCGTAAAGCGTTCGAACACCGGGCGTAGCGCGTTG
>JBIKNA010000333.1:0-8179 GCA_044358965.1 Polyangiaceae bacterium | reverse complement strand
CGTCGTCCTGGCGCTGTTCGTGGGCGATGACGAGCTGCCAGGCCGCGAGCAACAGCGCGTACATGCCGCCATGCTGCGCAGCCGCCCGTTGCCGGAGGGCGCTCGTGGTGTCGGCAGTGACGCCGATGCCACATGTGCCCCGAGGCCGAAGCTTGGAGCGCTGCCGCGCGGCGCGCAGCGGAACATCGAGCAGGGGCAACGATCCGTCTTTGGCAAGCCGCGAGCAAATGGCATCGAGGGCCGCGTTCCGAAGCGGCCGCGCCATGTCTTGCGCGAGGGCGCTCGCGGGGGGGCCTGGGGAGCCGTCCGCGGGGATCTGCTCGGTGCCTGTCTGACATGCGCGGCTCAAGTCTTCGAGCAGGACTCGCAGCGACGACAGATCACACACGGCATGGTGTACCACCATGACCAGGCGCGCCTGCCCGGCAGTGGACGCAGGCTCGAAGATGGCGGCGCGGAAGAGCGGCCCGCGCTCGACGTCGAAGGGCGCAAAGGCGAACTGTCGCAACTGCTCCTGCGCCGTATCTTCGTCTGCCGTCGTCTGCGTTTCGTGAAGGCGGCCACGGTGTACGCGGAAGTCTGTGGGGCCGGCGATCCTGCGGCGAAACGACGCCCCGTGGCTCGGGAAGGACGTACGCAGGGCCTCGTGCCGCTGCCACAGCAACGTAAGCCCCGCCTCGATGCGGTCGAGGCACGCTGCCGCGGGGAGCTGCAGCCCCAGCGCGAGGTGATACGCCGTGTTCGCGGGTGCCGTGGCGCTCGGCACCAAGAACGCCTCTTCGAGCGCCGACGCCATGCCGCCAGGCTGCGGTGGCATGGCCGCTTCGGGAGGCAAGGAGGTGGGAGGCACGGACCTCGCAGAATACGGCCCCCGCGGCCCGATTCTCAAGGTGCGCGGAACGTCACGGCGCCGTGATATGCTCTTCGCCATCACCGTGGCCCATCGCGCTCCTCCGCCCGTGGTCGTCGACATCAAGGCCGCGCTTGGCAGCGTGCTGCTGGGCAAGCCCGACGTGCTCGAACTTGTCGTGGTTGCCGTGCTGGCTGGCGGCCATGTTCTGCTCGAAGACGTGCCCGGTGTTGGCAAGACCACCCTTGCCAAAGCCATCGCCCGCACCCTCGACGTGACCTTTCGACGGGTGCAATTTACACCGGATCTGCTCCCCACGGACATCCTGGGGGCGCAGGTTTTGCGCCCCCAAGAGGGCACCTTCGAGTTCCAGAAGGGGCCCATCTTCACCAACGTCTTGTTGGCCGACGAGATCAACCGTGCATCACCGCGCACGCAGTCCGCGTTGCTCGAGGCCATGAACGAGGCGCAAGTCACCATCGATGGCGTCACGCACGCGCTCCCGTCACCGTTCTTCGTTCTCGCCACGCAGAACCCGTCGGACTACCAGGGCACCTATCCGTTGCCCGAGGCGCAGCTCGACCGGTTCTTGTTGCGTGCGAGCGTCGGGTATCCCGCCGAAGACGCGGAGCTTGCCATGCTCTTCGCCCGGCAGCGCGAGAACCCTCTCGGTCGCGTGGGCCGGGCGTGCAACGGAGAAGACTTGTTGCGCATGCAGGCCGAGGTCCGCGAGGTCGACGTCAAGGAGAGCGTCGCCCGCTACCTCCTCGCCATCGCGCACAAGACCCGAACCCATCCGCAGCTCGAACTCGGGGTAAGTCCCCGGGGCGTGCTCTCGTTCTTCCGCGCGATCCAGGCGCGGGCCTACGTTCAAGGTCGCAACCACGTCAGCCCCGACGACGTGCAGGCCCTGGCGGGCCCGGTGCTGGGCCACCGACTGCGCCTGCAAGCCAAAGAGCGCTACGGCGGCACGGGTACCTTTGCGGTGGTGCAATCGCTGCTGCGCGAAGTCCCGGTGCCTGCGTGAGTCGGCGTCGCGGTCGCATCGATGGCGCGCGTCTGAATCACATCCTCATTCCGCAGACCAGCGCCGGCCGCGAACGATTTCGCAAGAGCCGCCTTGGTCGCTGGACCCGACCCTTCGGCGCCGTGTGGTTCTCGCTCACCGACGAGGGGCGCCTCGTGGCCATCTTGGCGGTGCTCAGCGGTGCCTTTGGCCTCGATGTGCGCAACACCGCGGTGTACCTGATCTTCTGCCTGCTGTCGGCGTTGTTGCTGTCGCAGCTCATCGTGGCGCGCTTTTCGCCGTTGCGTGCCGCGGAGCTGCAGCTCCAGTATCCCAAGCGCGTCACCGTGGGGGAGCCCATGCGCTTCGCGCTGACGTGTGTGTACGATCCAACGCTGGTACGGATGCCGTTGCGGTTGCGCGGTCCGTTCTTGCCTTGGGACGGTGCCTGGTCGGCGCCGCTGCCGCCGGAGCTGCCACCGAGTGGCAGTGGCCGCACGACGGCGACCATGGTTGCAAAGTTCCGCGCGCGAGGAAGCCATCACCTCGACGCCTTCGAGGCGGTGCCCGTGGTGCCGCTGGGGCTCGCCACGGGCACCGGGCAGGCCTCGGAGACCCCGCGCTTCTTTGTGGTCCCGCGCGTCGCCAACGTGCGGCACATCGAGGTCCCCATGTCGTCCAAGCACCAGCCTGGTGGCGTCGCCCTTGCGTCCAAAAGTGGCGAGTCCATGGACTTGCTGGGCGTGCGCCCCTACCGCCCAGGCGATCCCGTGCGCGATCTCCACGCGCGAAGCTCTGCCCGCGCCGGCGTGCCGGTGGTCCGCGAGTACGTGCAAGAATACTTTACCCGCGTGGGGGTGGTGCTCGGCATCGACGCCCCGGACGACGAGTCCCTCGAGGCCGGCATCGAACTCGCCGCGGGCATTGTCGCGTTCTTTTCCCGCGGAGAGGCACTCATCGATGTGCTCATCGTCGGAGAGCAGGTCCATGATCTGACCCTGGGGCGGAGCCTTGGCTTCTTGGACCAGGCGCTCGACATGCTGGCCTCCGTGCAAGCCGGACCAACCCTGCCAGCCGAGGCGCTGGCAGCACGCCTGGGCCCCTACCTGGAGCGCCTGTCGACGCTGGTCGTGGTGTCCCAGCATGCACCCGGGGCCGACAGTGCGGCGCTCGAAGCCGCCGTGCTGGCCCAGGGGGTCTCGTGCCGCACCATTCACCTCGATGCGTCCACCCAGGCGCGCGTCCGTGCCGGCGAGGCGTTGTCCCTATGACCCGCGCGCGCCTTGTGTGCCTTGGGCCTCTGCTCGTGTGCCTTGCGGTGTTCCTGCACTCGTATCGCTTTGGTGCGCTCAACATCGCCTTCTACTTCGCCATCGGTCTCATGGCCGCGGGCGCAGTGGTCACACTCGCCGTGGACCGCCCGCAGCTTCGGGCGCACGCCGTGACGGCGTTGTCGCTCTTTGCCATGGTGGCGCTGGGCCAAACGCGCGTGTACTTCACCTACGCGCTCGGCACCGTTGCCTTCGTGGTCAGCGCGGTCATGGCGCTTCGCATGGCCGCGGCGCCCAACTCGTTCGCCCGAAACATCGACGGTCGGCGCCTCTTGGCCAGCCTCGGTCTGTCGCTCGCCGCTGGCGTCTTTGGCATCTGGTTCTTGCCGGTACTCCAGCGCCCCATCGAGCGCTACGCCACGGAGCTTGTCGCGCGCTCTGGGCGTCTTCAGCGCACGGGCTTCGGCGGCAGCTTGAACCTGGACTCCACCCGTGATCTCAAAGAGTCCGAGCAGGTGGTCCTGCGCGTCTATGGCCCGCCGGTGGACTACCTTCGTGGGTCCGTCTTCCGAACCTACGACGGCTGGCGATGGCTTCCGGGGCCCACCATGACCCGGGACTTGCCGGCGCCAGCCCTGGGGACCGGCCAGGTGTCCACGGTGCTGTTTGCGCGGCCGAGCTTGTCCGGCGGGCGAGGCCCGGGGTCGTCCCGCCGTCTGTTCCTTCCGAGCGATGCCTGCGCGCTCCAGACGCCTTCCGGGCGTGTCCGCGTTCAGGGCGTGGCCGAGGTCTTCGAGACCGGTGAGATCACCCGGGAGTACAGCTTCGTTCACGGAGACTGCCCGCCCTTGGTGGCCGAGGTGGCACCGGCCGCCGAAGACCTCTTGGTGCCGCCCAAGCTCCGGGGCTTCTTGCGGCGCACCGCCGAGCAATGGACGAGTCCTGGCATGACGGACTCCCAGAAGGTCTCCGCCCTGACGCGAGAACTCGGCAAGTTCACCTACGATCTAAACGTCGAGCGGGACCCAAAGCTCGACCCCATGGTGGACTTTCTGTCGGTGCACCGGCGAGGTCACTGCGAGTTCTTTGCCTCGTCGTTGGCGCTGCTCGCGCGCAGCCTCGGCGTCCCCACGCGGGTGGTCGCCGGCTATCGCGTCGTCGAGCACAATAGCTCCCTAGGCTACTCGGTGGTCCGGGAGCGCAACGCCCACGCATGGGTCGAGGCGTACATCGACGGACGCTTTGTTCGCGTGGATCCCACGCCGCCGGCCGCGGACCCGGCCACGCGGGCACCCTCGGTGTTCCGCGCCTTCTTCGAGGTCTTGTCGGGCGCGGTGGACCGCATGCTCTTTCGGGCCGATTGGCCGCATGGCGTCTTCGTCGCGGTTGTGCTGGCGGCGGTATTCGCGTCCGGTCGGGCGTGGCGCGCATGGCGCGGTCGCCAGCAGAGCAGCACCGTCGTGCTTCAGGCGGCGGAGTCGCTCCCGGCCTTCAAGCGTCTCGAAGGTGCGCTTGCGCGCATGGGCATGCCCCGCGCCCCATGGGAAACCCTCGAAGCGCTGGGGCGTCGGTTGGCCGATGCAGAAGATGCGTCTTTGTCCCGGGCCGCCGCTGCCGTCACGGCCTACGCGGATCTGCGCTACGGCGGCATTGGCACCGAGCGCGAACTCACGGCAGAACTCGTGGCCGTGGCTCACGATCTCGAAACCAAGGCGCGGGCGCAGCCAGCGGCTGCACCCGCCACGGAGACCACACCAGGGTGAGGGTTACGGAGTGCCGAGGCAGGTCTTGGCCGCCGCCGTCAGCGACCACCCACAGGCGCCGTTGGCCTGGCGCTCGCACTTGACGCCGGGTTTGCTGTAACACGCATATTGCGGTCGGAACTCGCAGGTGCTGATGACGTCGCCGTCCGCGCAGATCTGGCCGCTGCACCCCGTCTTGACGCAAGCCGCCGGCGGGGCATCTTTGATGCATACGGGGATGGCTCCGCCGTTGATGCCCTTCATCTCGCAGTGGGTGCCGCCTGCGCAGCGAACATTGGCGCAGGTGATGTTCGGCTGTGCTTCCTTCACGTTGACGGTGAAGGTGAAGGTCTTGGCCGGTGGGGTACTCGCCGGCTCGAAGGACCGACGGTACTCGAGCTTCACCGTGTGAACCCCCAAGGCGAACTTGCTGTTCGTCTTCCAGGTGAACTTCTGCGCCCCGGCCGCGCCGACGGCACCACTCGAAGGCTTCACGAAGGTCTCTTTGGGGTAGCCAAAGCTCCGGTCCGTTTGCGTGACCTTCCACGCGTAGCCTGTGGTGGCATTGGAGCTCAGCTTCACGGTGACGTTCTGCCCCGCTTGCACGTCCACGGTCTTGCCGCTGTCGTCATCGTCGAGGGCCATGGCCCGGAGTTCGTCTTCAGGGTTCTCGTCCTCCCCGGAGCTGCCAAGGTCTTCGCTCTCGGGTGCCTCGGTGCTGGTCGCGCACCCGATGGGGGCAGCGACAGTGGCCAACGCGAGAACGGCAAAAAGGGCAGACCAACGAACCATGATGAAGACCTCCAGGGTGGTTGAATCGCCTACATGCACAGACAATGCCCCACTGTTGAGGAAAGCCTGATCCACTGCTTCCGCGACGTTACGTGCGTCGAAAATGCGAACGACATGTCGCCCGCCGACATCACATGGACGAGGCGCGATCCACTCTGCCCGGTGGTGCCGCCCGATGCCTTTACCGATGCGATGGGGATGCTTAACCAAAAGAGCATCCAATGCTCCGCAAAGCCGACGCAGGTACCTCCGCTGTATTGTCCTTCTTCGTTCCGGGCGTGGGTCAGATCTACAACGGCGCGTTCTTGCGCGGCGTGTTCTGGCTCGTTGTCACGCCGGGCTTTTGGATCGGCTCTGGCGGCACCCTAGGTTGGGTTTGCCACATCGCCGCGGCCTACACCGCGTACCACTATGCTCGCACCCGGGGCCGATAGGCGCCAAGTCCGCAGCCACACGAGGATATAGCTCAAGATGCAGTTTCTTCACACCATGTTGCGCGTCCGCGATCTCGATGCGGCGCTCGACTTCTTCGTTCACAAGTTGGGCCTCAAAGAGCTACGGCGCAAAGACAGCCAGCAGGGACGCTTCACGTTGGTGTTTTTGGGCACCGGCACTGCGGGCGACACGGCAGAGGTCGAGCTCACCTACAATTGGGATCAAAAGGAGCCCTACCCCGAGGGCCGCTTCTTCGGGCACCTGGCCTACCGGGTCGATGACATCTACGAGACCTGCGCGCGGCTCGAAGCCGCCGGCGTCGATATCCTTCGACCACCGCGCGACGGGCACATGGCGTTCATCAAGTCGCCCGACGGGCACTCGGTGGAGCTGCTGCAGCGCGGAGAGCCCAAGCCGCCACAAGAGCCCTGGAAGAGTCGCGGAAACCAAGGCTCTTGGTAGCCGCGGTCGCGCTGCCGTCGCCATACCCGTAGACCTGCCACAAGTAGGCGTCGAAGAGTAGGCGTCTGAATTTGGCGCATCTGTCGACGCACCTTGCGCCGAGGCAGGAGCGCCTGCCACAGTCCATCGGGTGAAGCGCTCGTTCGTCTCGGTCTTTGCCCTCGGGACAGCGGTCGTCTTTGGCATCGCATGCGGCTCGTCTGCGGTCCCATCGGAGCCGGCGCCGCCAGACGCGGCACCGCTCGATGGCGCGAGCCCTGATGACGCCTCGCCCAACCAGGACAGTGCCGTGCTCGATGCCACTCTCGGCGACGTGCAGGGGCCCGTGCTCGACGCCGGCGCCGACGGCGTGGCAGCGGACGCACAAACAGACGCGCCGGATGCCGCGGACGATGCAGCAGCGGATGCCAATGCAGACGTCCTGGATGCGGGCGCGGACGCTTCAGACGCTTCGGATGCCGCGGACGCCGCCAAAGACTCCGGGCCACCGCCAGCGCCCGCCGTGCGGTACGTCGGCCGCTTCGTGGACACCGATCCCCTTGGGCCACGTGCCGCGTGGCCCGGCGCCCGGGCCATCGTGCGCTTCGACGGCACCGGCCTCGACGCAACGCTCGCCCTGGTCAACGGCTTCAGCGGTGGGCCTGGCTACCTAGACGTGATCGTCGATGGGATCGTGCAGCCAAATCCCATCAAGGTGCCCCAGGGCACCAGCAACGTGACTGTCGCGAATGGGCTTCCGGCCGGTGTCCACACCGTGGAACTCGTCAAGCGCACCGAGGCCAATCATGGCGTCGTTCAGTTCCGCGGCTTTGCGTTCCCCAATGGTGGCCAGTTGCTTGCCCCGCCCGCCGCGCCGCCTCGGCGCATCGAGGTCATGGGGAACTCCACCATCTCGGGCTACGGGGTCGACGGCGCCGGGCCCAACTGTCCCGGGGGCACAACGTCGGCCACGTTCAATGCACGCAAGAGCGCTGGCCAAGTTGCCGCTACCGCGCTCGGCGCCGACTTGGTGCTCCTGGCGTACGGTGGCAAAGGCGTGACCAAGAACCTCACCAACGGTGATGCCAACACGATGCCCGTGTTGTTCGACCGAACCCTGCCCGAGAGCGCGGCGTTTCAGTGGTCGTTCGCCAAGTACGTGCCCGACGCCTTCGTGATGGTGGTGACCAACCTCGATGCCGAGACGTCGGAGCCCACGCTCACCAATGCGTACGAGGCCTTCGCCATCAAGCTGCGGGCGGCCTACCCCAACGCGCACATCATGTTTGCGCTGTCGGCAGCTGCCACCGACGATTATCCCGTGGGGCTCATGACCCGTACGCGCCTGCGGGCCATGACGACCACGGTCGTGTCGCGCCGGGCCGCAGCGGGAGACCTCAATCTGTCGAAGTACGCCATGACCGAGTACGTCAACGGCCAGCTCACGGGCTGTGACTACCACCCCAACGAGGCGCTCCATGCGCAGATGGGCGCCGAGCTTGCGGGGTGGCTGAAGGCGGAACTGGGCTGGCAGTAACGCGCGTCGGTCCCGGGGGGAGGGCAGGGGAGCGCGCGGAACGGCCGTGGCCCCAAGTGCAGACCTAGGGGGTGTACCCCATTCCTCCCGTCGGCTTTACGCGGA
>JBIKNA010000053.1:0-26483 GCA_044358965.1 Polyangiaceae bacterium | reverse complement strand
CGACGCCAAGGGAAGTGCATGGGTTCTTTCACGAGCAGAGCTCCCAACGATCGAGCAAGGACAACAGAAGGCAACACGGCCCGAAGGAGCCAAAAATCGCGGCGAGGCTAGCAGCAAGGGTGTCCCCCTACAACGCACCGGGCGCCAAGGTGGGGAACGCTCGGCCACCGCGAGCTATTCAGGCGGACAATGGCATTTAGCTGCCGTGAAACTATCGGACCGTGAAGCGCACTTGGCTGTCGCTGGCGCTGGAGCCGTGCACACGGATCACATGGTCGCCTGGCACCAGGGCCCAGGTTCTGTTGGCGGGCAACGGGGTGCCGTCCACGCGCACATCGACGTTGGGTGCGTCGCCCTCCACACGAATCCCAAGCGTCTGCAGAGACAGCGGGCGCTCGGGATCGATCACGAAGCGCGCGCCGTCGAAGGGGTAAACGATGCGCGGGCCCGCGCCGGCGCCGGGAGCATCGGGCACGCTGGTGTCTTCGCCCGTGGGGCAGTTGGGCGACGCGTCTTTGGGTGCCACCGGTCGCTGGGACGTCGCGGCCCAAACGTCGAAGGGTGGTGCCCACTGCTCGTAGATGCGCTCATCCGTGGTGCTGCGCGGACAATCGGGGCCGGCGCGCAGGCCGTTGCGCAGATCGACCCGGACGCGCTGATGCACCGAACACGGCGCGCCATGTTCGCGCTCGGACTCGGGCATCCACTCTTGGACTTTGTGCGTGCACGCCGCGTGCGCGAGCTGCCCGGACACAGCACACACCTGCGTACGCGCGAGCCCAAGACGCTCGGCGTGCTCTCGCAGCGACAAGGACGGCGCTTTGCCGCCGCTGCGTGCCGCGGTGACGGACTCCATGACGCCATGGAAAATGGGCCCAGCGCCCGTGATGCCGCTGACACCGGCCATGGCGGAGCCATCGAAGTTGCCCACCCACACGGCCACGGTGATGTCTTTGCTGAACCCCACGGCAACGTTGTCGCGGTAGCCCTTGGAGGTGCCGGTCTTGGCCGCCACATCGAACTCGAACTCGAGGGCGTTTTGATCGCCAAAGGCAGACATGCGTGCGGTCTTGTCGCTAAGGATATCGGTCAACATCGCCGCAATGCCCTCGGGCATGGCCCGCACACCGGCCCCCCCGGGAAGGACCTGCACGTGACCCCCACGGCTGACACTTTGCACCACGCGCACCGGGCGGTACTCGCCGCCCCGGGCCAGCGTGGCATACGCGTTGGCCAGGTCCACCAAGCGCACCTCGCCATCGCCCAGGGCCAGCGCCGGTCCATAGTGCTCGGCGTCTTGCGACAGCGACGACAAGCCCACGCGGCGTAACAGTTCGAGCACGGGCTGCGTCCCCGTCTCGGAGATGGCGTACACCGCCGGCACGTTGAGCGAGTTGCCCAAGGCCTCGCGTAGCCGCACGGGGCCACGCAGCTTGCTGTCGTAGTTGTGTGGCACGTAATCGCCACCGCCGGGCAAAGCGATGTGTAGCTCCAGATCCGGCAGCACCGTGGCGCCGGTCCACCCCAGGCGCCGCATGGCCTCGGCATACACGAACGGCTTGAGCGCCGAGCCCGGTTGGCGCAGCGCAAGAACACCGTCGTTTTGCCCCAAGGCCGCTTCGTTGTGGAAGTCTGGGGACCCGACCCAGGCGAGCACATCGCCGGTCTGGTTGTGGATCACCACCACACTGGCCGCGGACACCTTCTTGCCCGCGAGCTCGGGCAACAGGCTCGACACAACGCCCTCGGCGGCGCGCTGCACCTCGAGATCGATGGTGGTGTCGACGCGAGACAACTCCTTCACGTTGCCCAAGGCCGCGGTCAAGCCCGGCTGCACCGAGTCGAGAGAGCCTTGCGTCAGCGCGCGAAGCAAGTGCGGCGCGCCGAAGACGGGTTTGTCCAAATGCACCGCCATGGGCTCCGCTGCGGCCTGGGCCCGCTCGGCCTCGGTGATCATGCCAGCTTGGGCCATGCGCCCGAGCACACGGTCGCGACGACGCTTGGCCAAGTCCGGACGCTTGCTGACGGCGTAGAGCGATGGCCCCCGGGGCAAGCCCGCGATGAGTGCGGCTTGGGCCACGGACATGGAGGCCGGCGAAACACCCACGTACGCCTCGCTGGCCGCGGCATAACCGCGCAAGTTGGGGCCGTACACCACGCGGTTGATGTACTCCTCGAGGATCTGGTCTTTGGAGAGCGACGCCTCGATGCGCAAGGCGAGGGCCGTCTCGGTGAGCTTGCCCCAGGCGCCACGGCGGTGCGGCCGCAGCGTGCGGGCGAGCTGCATCGTGATGGTCGAGGCGCCCGACACGATACGCAGGTGACGCAAGTCGCTGAGCGCGGCGCGCAGCACGGCCACGGGGTCGACGCCCGGGTGGTAGTAGAAGTTCTTGTCCTCGGCAGCGAGCACGGCGTTGCGCACGTGCATGGGCACCTCGCGCAGTGGCATCGGCCTGGCCCGAGCGCCATCGGTGGTGCGCACTTCGCGCAAGAGCCTTTGGTTCTGCGCGTAGACCTGCAGCGACGGCGCCGCGGGCTCGCGCAGCTCGGCGGGCAGCGGCGTGAAGAGCGCCATGACCAGCACCAGGATCACCGGCGAAAAGAGCGCAGCAAGCCCACCACGCACCAGGCGTCTGCGATGCAGTTGGCCCCAGCGCCGGGCGCGCCCAAGCCCAGCGACGAGGCGGCGACGGAGAGGCAGCAGCGGGGTGGACGACATGGCAAGGGCGCGGAGCTGCACGTAGAGCCCCGTAAGAACGCCCTTCTACTCGTCTTTCATCCCCGCGCCACGTTCCACGTCGCCTCTGCGGCATACGAAAGCGTCTTGGGGGTTCTCGCGTGCCCTCGGTCGATCAGCCGCCACACTTCCGTGAGATGGGCACACACTGCCTGCTCTTGACGGTCTGGCTCGTCGCCGAGCCGACGGCCTTGCACTGGTACCCGCTGGGGCAGCCCTCGTCTGCGGAGCATCCGTAGGTACATGCGGTCACGGAGCTCGAGATGCGCGTGCACCTGTTGCCGTCGCCCCCGCAGTCGGCGTTGGTCCGACAGGTCGAGCACAGTGACGATCGACGGGCGAGCGGGTCGTACTTGGGGTTGTTGTCCAGTCCGTGCACGCCATACATCGTGTAGAAATCAGACCCCTGATCGCGGTCGAAACCGCGCGTGAGCTGCGACATGGTCTGGGCAGTGACTCGACCCGCCGTCTGATTGGTCACAGCGTCGATCATGCGCAACGTCGAGGCCAGCGTCCCGGCGTTGGAGAAGCTGGTGGTGGTGATCACGTTGAGGTTCTTTTGGTTGGCCTTGCTGGGCACTTTCCAGAACGCCGCTCCGAGCCCATAGGTGTCGCACCCATCGGCCATGACGATCTGGTAGGAGCTGGGCATCGTGAGCCCCGGAATCTTGCTGTCGTCGAGATCTCCCTCTTCGGTCTTCTTCCAGTTGGCGAGCGCAAATCCGTAGGTTGGCCCGGAGTGGCCCGAGAAGATCACGACCTCTTTGTCTCGAAAGCTCGCCCGCATGTCGCTCTCGAGCTGGACGCCGCCGACATTGGTGTCCGGGTCCGGGCCCGGCACGCCCTTGGCCTCTTCCCCGGGGTGGTAGATCCAGAGCTTCACCTCGATGGGTTTGCCATTGGACGTGATGGCCCTGGTGAGCGGCCCGGAGGTGCGCAGATACTCGTTGTAGCTCCGCACCGGCGAGACGAAGCCGCGCTCCTCGGTGAGCACCCGATACAGCTCTCGGGATCCACTGACGTCGAATCTCGCGTGATAGTCGTAGCCAAAGTGCACGGCCACGCTCAACTGACCGTCTTCGTAGAGACGGTCGTAGGCGAGGAATGCATCGGCCGAGCGCGGAGACTCTTCGATGGTGAGGTCGATGAGCTCGAGGCGGTCGGCGGGTAGCTGGCTTGGGTCGAAAGCCTTCCACGGCGATCGCTGGTACCACTCCTTGTTCAACTCGAGCTGCGCAAGCTCCTCGTTGGTGACGCGCCCCATGGAGAGTCGAAACTTCTTCTTGCCGTTGCCTGCAGACTCGCCGTCGATCTTCGAGATCAGATCACGCCCGCCAGCTGCGGTAACGGAGTACTTGAAACGGAAGACCCGGTTGCCCACGTCCCGAACATCCGTCTCGGGCTCGGAGCCAAAGCCAACGAGGCCTCCCATGCCTCCGTAGTCTTTGTTCTTGTCCTTGGGATCCTTCTCGACGAGAAACTGGCTCAGGAACCAAGCGATCTGCATGTTCTTGAGCTTCACCAGCTCGAGCGCACGACGTCGCTGCACGCTTGGGCTCTTGGCCGCAAACTCGGGCTCGATCTCGACGCTCGATTCGCCGGTGAGGATGTACTCCCGCACCGAGTTGCCGAAGAAGTTCAGCTCGTCTTCGAGAAGTTCGTCGGGCGTGCCCTCAGGCTCCGCAGGGGCGGAAGAACACGCAGCGCCGAGCACAAGCATCGAGCCAGCGGCCAAGAGGGACTTCCACATGAGCGGGAGGAGGAGGAGCAAACCTCGGGCCGCTGCGGAGCCGCATCGTTGCATACACTTACGCACACGACAGCGTCCCGCAGGTGGATCGAATGATCCAGGCCCAGGACCCGGGAGCGAGCTCGTCGCTCGGCCCCGGAGGCTTACTTCACCGCGGCGAGCTTCTCTTCGACCAAGATGTCGGCGACGCGGTACGTGGGAGACCCAAGCTTCTGGCTGCGCTCGGCGATGTCCCAGATGGTGTCGTAGATCTTCATGGTCTTTTCGCGCGAGGCTTGCTCGTTGTAGCCAAGGACCTCTTGCGCAACGTTGACCAGGCCACCTGCGTTGATGGCGTAGTCCGGCGCGTACAAGATGCCCCGGGCGTGCAGGTCATCGCCGTGCCGCGGCTCGGCGAGCTGGTTGTTGGCGGCCCCGGCAACAATTTTGCCACGCAGCTTGGGGATGGTCTGGTCGTTGAGCGCCGAGCCCAACGCACACGGCGCGAACACGTCGCAATCAATGCCGAAGATCTCTTCGAGACTGACCACTTTGGCGCCGAACTCACGCTGCGCACGCTCGGCCTTGAGCGCATCCACGTCGGCCACGCTGAGCTTGGCGCCCTCGGCGTGGAGTTGTTTGCACAGGTGGTACCCCACGTGCCCCACGCCTTGCACAGCCACGTGCACGCCTTCCAGCGACGGCCGGTTGAGCTTGAACTTGACGCAGGCCTCGATGCCACGACGCACGCCCAATGCGGTGAACGGGGAAGGATCCCCGGAGCCTCCGTGCGACGGGTCCACGCCGGTCACGTGTTTGGTGACGCTGCGGATGACCTCCATGTCTTCGAGGCTGGTGCCGCTGTCTTCGGCGGTGATGTAGTGGCCTCGCAAATCGTCGATGAACTTGCCGAAGGCATGAAACAAAGCCACGCGGTCGAAGTGCGTCTTGGGGCGAATGATGACGCTCTTGCCGCCGCCGTGCCCCAGGCCTGCGAGCGCGGCCTTGTAGGTCATGCCGCGCGCCAGGCGTAGCGCGTCGACCACCGCGGCCTCGTCGCTGTCGTACTCGATGAAACGACAACCGCCCAACGCCGGGCCAAGCCGCGAGTCGTGGATGGCGACAATGGCCTTGAGGCCAGTCGCGCGATCACACTTGAAGTGCACTTCTCCGAAGCCGTAGGAGCGAAGGTTTCCAAAGAGATCCATGGGGCGGAGCTTTGTACGGTGCGGCAGAGAGACAAAGCAAAAACGCCCGAGAAAACCCGGGCGTCATGCACTTTTACTGGTAACGCAGGGCAGCGTTACGCAGCACGGAAATGCCGCATGCGTCGCGCCCCTCGGATTTGGCCCGTGGGCGCCGTGCGCCGCGCGCAGATCATTGAATCGTGAACGAAGTGGATTGCGTGCGATTCGTCGCGTTGACCACCCGAAGGTAGTCGAACAGCGTCAGCGTGCCGTCGCGGTCGACGTCGCGAAGCGCAGGCGTGCCTCCGCTGAGCCCGGTGCCCGCATTGATGGCGTTGACCACCAGCAAGGCGTCCAGTGGACCCACGACGCCGTCGCTGTCGACGTCGAGAGACAGCGTGTAGTTGTGGAACGGGAACGACTCCGTCGCGGTACGGAGAATCCAGTTCCGTACGTCGTAGGTGGACACGTAGCCGTTGTTCAAGACGGCGTTGCAGGCGGAGCCCCCGCTTGTCACAAACGTGCTGAAAACACCGACGACATCGCCGCTCGAGTCGATGAGCGGCGACCCGCTGTCGCCTGCGCACGCGATGGTGCTTCCGGCACCCGGCGTAACAATCAGGTGTGTCGCTCGTGCGAACTGTACAACTTGCCCGTTGAGCGTACGCACCCCCGGCAGCAGCGCGACGCCGGTCGCGGTCCCCGTCCGCACTCCAACAGGCAGCGAGCCTGTCGAAGTCTGGCCAAAGCCAGCAATGGTGTAGACCTCCCCTGTCGTCGGCCGAGACCAGGCGCTCACGGGCCGCGGCGCCACGGTGGTCAGCGCGACAGTGAGGTCCAACGTCGCAAGATCGTAGCCTTCACCAACACCCGTAGAGCCGCCCGGCACCAATGGGTCCAGGAACCTACGCCGCGCCCCGGAGAACCAGGGGTGAACCCTTGGGTTCGTCCCGGAACGCGTGTTCCCGCCGATGCTGAGCGAGTAGCTGGCCCCCGGCACGATGCAGTGCCCCGCCGTGAGCACACGCGTCGAAGAGACCAACGTGCCGCTGCACACTGACTGGGCCCCGTTGGGGGCCGTGATCTGGATGCGGGCAATATTGGCGAACCCCGTGGTGGGAGTCGCGCCGTTGCGAATGGGGGATTGCTCGACCCCAAGCTCCTCGGACGCGTCGATGGCGCCGCCGCACGCCGACATGAGTGCACAAACAAAGAGGGAACACAGGACCTGAACGCTCGATTTCATGACGCTAAGCCTCCGTGGCCCCGAAGTTGATTCGAACGGTATGGGGCCTGGTTCGGCCACCTGTCACACGGGCAGAAGGGAGGCACAAGCAAACCTGAGAGCTTTCAGGGAAGGCCCCATGTGCCGCGGGCAGAACCAGCCCGAAGAGCTGAGACTTTGCGAAGGGGCATTGCGTGAGAACACTTGCCAACCGGATCGCGCGAAGCAACGGCAGGAGCCCCGCCGGTGGCTGCGTCGCACCGAGGTCGACGGCCTCGCGCAGCACAAAGCAAAAACGCCCGGACAAGACCGGGCGTTTCGCGCTTACTGGTAAAGCAGCAAAGCGTTACGGGTGGTCGTGCGGGTCCATGCCCGGCATGCCCATGCCCGGCGGCATGCCCATGCCCGGGGGCATTTGCATGGGCGTCGGACCGCCTTTGCCCGCGTCTTTGGCGCCGGCGTCGCCGGGCTGCTGGAACCTGTCGACGTTGCCGAGGGGCAAGTCCGTGGTGTGACCGGCGACGACGTAGATGGTCGAGTCGCCCTCTTTTTGCGCCCAGCGGTTCTTGTCCTTCTCTTTGCCGATCTTGAGCGTGTACTTGGCGGCGTTGTCCTTGAGCGTGATGGTGACCGTGGCCTCTGGCGTGGCCAAGCCCGTGTCGGACTTCTCGTCGCCAAAGTCGTCGGCGTTGAGACCCTTGAAGTTGCGCACGAGCTCTTTGACCTTGTCGCCGTCGAAGCTCTTGATGGGCTGGCCCTTGAACGAGCCCGCCCACTTGTCGTCGGCCTTGGTGAACGAGAACGCGCCGTTCTTGTTCTCGATGGCGACCTGGATGACGTTGGCGTCTTCGAACTTGAAGATCTCTTGGTCGCGCCAGTTCTTGACCTCGCGCTGATACACGTAGCTCGAGTAGCCGCTGGCGGTGTACGCGCCGGTCTTGCCTTCGACGGTGAGCAGCTGACCGCGGGGCCCGGACTTGCCAAAGGTGGCGTCGAGCTTCTTGTCGCCCCCCTTGAACACCGTGACCCGCACGGCGTGCGCCGTGTCGAGCTGGTAGTCCTTCTTGTCTTCTTCGGAAAGCGAGCTCGCCAGCTGCTCTTTGACCTTGAGGTCTTTGAGGTTGTCGAGCATTGCCTTGACGTTCTGCTGGTTGGCCGGAGCGACCACAGGCTTGGTGACCTGCCACTTGTCGCCCTTCTTCTCGAGCACGACCTCGCCCTTGTCGGCGTTGACGATGGACACCTTGTCGACGTCGTCGCCAACCTTGACGTCGGGCAGGTCTGCAGAGGTGACCGTGCTGCTGCCGACAGCCTTGTCCTTGTTGTACTGCATGTAGGCCAGGCCACCGAGGCCAGCCAGAACCACAACGCCTACGAGAATCTGGGTGTTCTTGTTCATATCGAAGACCTACGTGACCGGATGCCTCTCTCGCTTGGGGCGCGTGGCTCAGGCGAGGAGGGGCAGTGGGGCCCCAGCGGCGTAGCCGCCGGGGCGGAGAAACAGGACGACAGGCCGAAGGTGAACTAGGCCAGCGAAACCGAAGCGCGGGACTTGGAACGAACCTGCCAGCGCAGCAAGCCAAAGGCAGCGAACAGCAACGGGAGCACCAAGATGAGTGCAACTTCCACAGACCGTTGGGTCTTCTTGCGGGCTTGCTTCATCTCGTCGTCGCGCTTCTTGAGTTGATCCTCGGACTCCTCGGTGAAGTTGGGCTTGGCCATGTCGCCATAGGCCAGACCGGGCTCCTGAAGAATCTTGGCCGAGACCGCGAGCAGGTCCGTGTCGCCCGTCACCCAGTCCAAGGTGTTCTTGAAGGCCAGGATGGTGGAGGTCAGAGCCTGCTGGGCGTAGGGCCCCGCAAGCTGCTGCAGCTGCTCGTCGCCACCCATGCCGGCGGGCATGCCCGGGGGCATGCCTTGCATGTCCGGGCCGTTGCCAGCGCGGGCCAAGGGGTTCGCCAAGAACTGCGACGAGGAGACCACGAGCACGCGCGCGGGCTTTGCGCTCTGCGCGGGCGCTTCGATGCCCATCTTGTCGCCCGCGGGGAACGCCGTCTTGAGCGTGCCCTCGAGGGTGGCGGCGATGCCATACTGCTGCCACTCGCCCTTGGGCCGCCAAGCGCGGAAGGGCTTCAGGTCCACCGTGTCGGTCGTCTCGCGGATGGACCGCGGGGTGGAGCGCATGATGGTCTTGAACACTGCTGCGTCGGGCTGCTTCTCTTTGTGGAGCACCAGCGACGACGTGAACGGCGCGACGAGCGCCGGGATACGGAAGAAGCCCGGGAACGCCGTGTCGAGGAAGGCCTCGTCGCCGGTGTATGCGGGGCTCTCTTGCACGTCGAGGAATTGCGGGAAGCGCGCCGCCGCCATGCCGCCTTGGGTCATGACCGCCACGCGGAACGAACGACCGAAGTCGATGACCACGTCTTTGCGCGCTTCGATGCCGTAGCCGTCGAGCAGCTTGTCGAGTCCGTGCCACGACAGGCTCGCGTTCATGCTGGCATCGCTGGCCTTGACGTTGACGGCGCTGGCGAAGATCGCCAGGCTCTTGCCGCGCATCAAGAACTGGTCGATGCGGCGCATCTCCTTCTCGGTCAGGTCTTTGCCGGGCTGCGTGATGATGAGACCGTCGAGGGAGTCGTCGATCTCGGCCTCGCCGCCTTTCAGGTCCACGTCTTGGAACTGATAGAACGAGAAGTTCTGCGAGATGATCTGCTGGATGCTGGGCTTGCCCGCGTTCGGCGGCACCAGGTTCGCGTCCGTGAGCTTGATCTCGTCGTGGCCGGAGAGCGTGCCGATCTTGTGCTTGATGCCGTCGCCTTTGTCGCGGACCTCGCGGACCTTGTTGGTGATCCAGAACTCGAGGCCGTCGGTGCGGTCCGGCGGCAGGAACTTGATGGCATCGCGCTCGGTGCCGTAGTTGAACACCAAGCACATGTAGCCCTTGGTGACGGCGGCCTTTTCTTCGTCTTGGTTGGCCTCGCCGAAGGGCTGCTCGACGCAGCCCGCCTCTTTGGCGGCCTCTTTGTCTTTGTCTTCTTTGGGCTCGATGAGCCGGAACTCGAGCTTGCCGCCGCTGTTGGCCTGGTACTCGGCCAGCAAGTCGCGAAGGTCGCGCACGTAGGCGTCGAGCTTGGGAAGGCCGCGCGTGACATACGCGTCGACCTTCATCTTGTCCTTCTTCATGCTGCGAAGAAGGTTCGCGCTGCCCTTCGACAGGGTGTACTTCTCGGCCTTGGTGGTGTCGATGCGCTTGTAGCCGCCGAAGGCGCTTAGGGCGTTGACCGCCACCAAGATGCCCGCGATGACCAGGAGCAAGACGCCGCTTTCGGCTGCCGCTTTGTTTTTGCGTTCCATGGCAGTGAATTCTCTTTCGTAAGTTAGGAGGTCACTTCCACTTGCGGCTCTCGAGCGTGCGGAACGCAACGAGGAGCGCGAGGACAGCGATGGAGAGGAAGTAGACGACGGCGCGGGTGTCGATGACGCCCTTGGCAAACGCCTCGTAGCGGGATTGGAAGCTGAAGAAGCTGAGCACGTCGCCGGGGGGACCGGGCACGTACTGCACGGCGTAGCCCACGAAGAACAGCGCCGCGAGCGTAGCTGAGGTGGCAAAGAAGCTCAGGATCTGGCTCTCGGTGAAACCCGAGAACATCATGCCGATGGCCGTGCCGGCGCCGGCCATGAGCACCATGCCGAAGATGGCGGCCCAGAACGGCCCCCAGTCGAACGCGCCCAGGTGGAAGGGCCAGACGAACATGGCGAGCGGATACGCCGCGAGGAGCAGGATCTGGATGGTCACCATGGTGAACGCGCCCAAGAACTTGCCCAAGATCACCTCGCTGTCGCGCACCGGCAGCGTGATGAGGAGCTCGAGGGTGCCGAGCCTGCGCTCTTCGGACAACGAGCGCATGGTGAACAGCGGCGCCGTGAAGATGCAGAACAGCGCGGGGAGTTCGCCGAAGAGCTGCGTGTACGACGCGCGGTCGACCTGCCAATAACCCTGCTTGTAGAAACACCAGAGCCCGATGCCCACGAGGGACATGGAGATCACGATGTAGGCCAGGGGGGAATTGAAGTACGAGGCGAGCTCGCGCTTGGCGATGGTCCAAACGTTGAGCATCCACACGGCCGCGGGGCCGCGCTCGACGCGAAGCGCATTGCGGGGCTTCTGCGCCGCCGACCGGGAGTCGGTCTCGTCTTTGCGGGGCGGCGGCTCGGACTCGTTGCCCTCGTCATCACCCTCCTCGTCCTCGGACGAGTCGTCTTTCTCTTCTTCGAGATCTTTGTCGATGGTGGTGTCGCTCATGGCTACTTCTCGTCCTCGTCGTCGTTGTCGTCCGAGTCGTCCTCGTCCTCGTCGTCGTCGTCATCGTCGTCCTCTTGATTGGACGGCGCGGCGCCAACGACGCGGTTGCGTCGCTCGTCGCCGATGGTGAGGTGGCGGAACACGTCTTCGAGGGTCTGCGTGTCGCGGTGGAGTTCGAGCATGACCCAGCCCTTGTCGGCGATGAGGCGGAAGATATCCGCGCGAATATCGACGTCCTTCTCGCTGGTCATCTCGAAGGTGTGGGCCCGGTCGTCCGTGGGGAGCTCGACGACCTTCTTGGCCCCCTTGAGCTTGGACAGGACGTCTTCGACCTCGGCTTTGCGCGGCAGCGCGCCGGTGCCACGGTAGGGCTGGTCGCTGGACTCTTGCACCGAGACCACGTAGCGAACCTGCCCGCTCTTGGCGCGAATTTCGTCGAGAGGGCCGTCGGCCACCACGCGACCACGCGACACGATGATGGCCCGAGCGCAGGCGATCTCCACCTCTTTGAGGTTGTGCGTGGAGAGCATGACCGTGCGCTCTTTGCCGATCTGCTTGAGGTAGTCCAGGAACTCGGCTTTCTCGTTGGGGTCGAGGTCGCTGGTGGGCTCGTCCAGGATCAGGATGGGCGGATCGTGGATGAGCGCCTGGGCCAGACCCACGCGCTGGCGGTAGCCGTGGGAGAGCGCCCGGATGTCTTTGTTGAGCACCTGCGCCAGACCGCAGACCTCGACCACGTTCTTCGCGCGCTTCTTGAACGTCTCGTGGTCCAAGTGCCGCAGGTCTGCGGCGAACTTGAGGTACTCGTAGACGTTGAGTTCGAGGTAGAGCGGCGCACGCTGCGGCAGGTAGCCCAGGCTCTCGCGCACGGGCAGCGGGTCTTCGAACACGTCGAAGCCGTGCACCCGCGCGGTGCCACTAGAGGGCGCCAAGAAGCAGGTGAGAATGCGCATCGTGGTGGACTTGCCGGCGCCGTTGGGGCCCAAAAAGCCCACAATTTCGCCGCGGCGCACCTCGAAGCTGACTTTGTCGAGCGCGCGGAATGATCCGTAGCTCTTGCTCAGATCATTTGCGTAAACCATCACGTCGGTGGACATCCGACCTCCGAAAGAAACAAGGGGTTTGGAAGCGCTGAGATTCGGCGGCCGAACAATCGGCTCGTAGATTCTCTTCCCGCCTCCGTTGGAAGTGGCCCCAAGTTGGGGGCCGCGCCCGAAACCACGAAAAAAACGGGGTTTCGAGCGAGGGCGCATCCTACCCAGGGGGCCTGGGGTGTCAAATGTTCCCTTCGGGGTTCGGGCCTTCCCTGGGCCTCTCAAGCAAATCCGCAATCAGACGCTGCACACTCGTTCCGTACCGTGCTACGCGGTTTGGCGTGCGTGAAGCTCTGAAGGCCGTCCTCGACCAGCTGCTTGCCACGTCGCACCCGGGCGGCACCATCACCGTCGACGAGGTGGGGCACGCCGTGGGCACGTTGTCCGTGGGCTCCGGCGACCTCGAGGCGCTCTTCGACGCTCTCGAGGCCCAAGGCCGTACGGTCACGGCGCCCCAGGGTGGCCAGGGCGAGGCCAACCTGCACAAGGTGCTCAAGAGCGCGCGGGCACTTCGGGGCACCCTTGGGCGCACGCCCAACAAGGCGGAGATTGCCGCCGACTGCGGCTTGTCCGAACACGACGTGCACCTGACGCTCGAACTCGTGAAGATCATGCAACGCTGACGCGCCCGTGTACCTTAGGTGCGATGCAAGCCTCGCATGAGTTCGCGCACCTGGGCTTGGTGCTGGCCTGGGCATTGACGTTGGGCGGGTGTCGCTCGTGCAGAGAGTCGCAGGCCATCCCCACGGTCGATGGGCCCGAGACACCAGCCCTGGCTGCGGGGCTCAAAGGCTACTTGTTGTATACGGTGCCCGGCGGCCACCTCATGGCGACCGACTTGCCCGAGCGCAAGGAGCGCACCTTGCGCAAAGGCGATGCCGGCGCCACCCATGCCGTGGCCGGCCCCGATGGCGCCGGGCGCGTCGTGCTGGTTGTCTCCGAGGGCAAACAACACTCTCTCAAGGTCATGAGCATCGACGGTGCCAACGAGCGCGCGCTCTTCACGCGCCCGGGCGACGCCTTGTGGGACCACGTCACCGGCAACTCGCTTGCCTTGGCCCCGAAGGGCGGCAACGTGGCGATCTTGTCGGCCACCGAAGGGGTGCAAGTGGGCGGAGCGCTGCTCGACACGGGCAAGCTCGAACTGTGGAACGTCGACACGGCCAAGGGCGAGCCTTTGGGGTTCTCCGCGGCCGACTATGGCCTCGCGTTTTTTCCCGACGGCAACAAGCTCGCCTACGTCGCCTTGGAGCCCAAAGCCTTGGCCCTCACGCGCCTGGGCGGGGCCGACGCCTTGGGCACGTATTGGGCGCAATGGACGCAGATCCCCGTGGTGCACGTGCGAAACCTGGTCACCAAGAGCGACGAGCCGCTAGGCATCGGACAATACCCGGTGGTGTCCAGCGATGGTTCCTATGTGCTGCTCAGCGACGGCGCGGGCACGCTACATCGCATCGAGCTCTCGGCCAAGTCCCACGCCGTGGTGACATTGCCCGGATACATGGGCCTAGGCACCGTGGGCGCCACCGGGACAAGCGTGCTCTACCACGCGCGCAGCACCACCGGTGCAACCCCCAAGACGCGCCCCATGAGCATGGGTGGCGAAGAGACGCTTCACACCATCAAGTTGGGCAAGCTCGACTCGAGCACATCCCGGGAGTTCGTCACCATCGCCGACGGCGTGGGCATCCACTCCCGGGTGTCGTTTGGTCTCGTGCCTCTCGTGCCCTGATCGCGCGCCCGGGGCCACCGCGGCCCCAGCACCGCCGAGGCCAGTCAGTTGCCAAGAACCGGCGAGACGCCGATCTTGGGCGCGCTCACGCCCAAGGCTTTGGCAGCAACGCTCTTTTGCGCCTCGTCGAGCTGTACCGATGGCGAGGTGTTCTGCACGACGATCTTGAGGCCGGTGCCCGAACTCTCGACTTTGCCACCCACGAAGATGATGCCCCGCTCGCCCTTGTCGATGAGCCCTGCGGTTCGCGCGTTGCGGGACAGCTCCACCTGGTCGAGCTTGATGTCGCCGGTGCCCTCGAAGAGACCAACACCGTCACCCACGTCTTCGGTCTGCCCGAGATTCGTGACCTGCGGCGCGAGCTGAGTGTCGGCGATGCGCCCGCCCACAAAGATGATGCCCCGGGACTCGAGCGCCCCGAGTCCGACGATGCGGTTTCGATCGAAGGACGACTTGCCTTCGATGAGCAGAGCTGGCGCGTCGAGGGTTCCTTGGAGGCGCTGGGCCCACAATCCTCGCTCGTTGTTGTCGGAGACCTCGACGTCTTTGAACTTACCCGATGTGGTCGCACCATCGAGCAAGACACCGAGCCCCTGGTTCTTGCTGATGCGCACGGTGTCGAGCTCTACGCGCGCGCCGTCGAGGGCCACGAGCCCCGCGGCCGCGGTGAGACCCGTGCTTGCGTGCGAGAGACTTGCGCCCTGGGTCCAGCGGACAAGTGCCGCGCTTGCCCAGAGGCCCATTTGGCTGTTCTCGAGGGTGACGTTGCGGAGGGTGACAAACGAGGTCTCCGTGGTGCACGCCGGCGCGCAACGCACCGCAAGAGCGGCGCTTGCGGCCCCGTCGACGCGCACGTCTCTGACGACGGCCGAAGGCCCACGGACCGCAACGCCAACGCCCTTGCCGCCCGTGACCCGAACGGAGACGAGCTGCGCGGCTTCGGCCAGCGTGACGACGGGCTCGGCGCCGTTTCCGGCGATGGTGACAGTCGCACCGCGCTGCGCGGCCACGATCACTCCCTTGGGTACAGACAGCGGTCCGGCGGTGTCGCCTGCGAGCAGCACACACTGCCCTTCTTGCGCCGTAGCCAGCCCCGACAAGGGGACTGTGCTCTTGCAGACCACGCCATCGGGCGCCGAAGGCGCGGCGGCTTCGGAGGAGGTACAGCCAAACGTCCCGAGGGACAGGGCAACGAGCAAGGGCAAGATCGACGGGAAGGCGCGCATTTCGGGGCTTGTGGAAAGTGTACGCAGGGCGCTGGCCAAAGCTTCCTCTTTTTTTGGAAGGCGCCCGATCTCCCGGCAGGGCCTTGGGGCCGCCCCGCACTTTGGCGGTCGACGGTCAGCTGTCGATGGTGGCGCCAGCGCTTCGCTGGTAGCGCGTTTGGATGCTACCGGCGAGGTGCTTTTGGCCCGCGTTGTTGCAGGCGAGGAGCGCGAGGTCCTTGTGGGCCGAGGCCTTCGCAAAATCGTCGGGCCGACGGTGCACTTTCAAGCGTTCGAGGTACGCGTCCATGACCGCCGCATGGGACATGGCGACGAACGACGGGTTCTTGGACTCCTCGGCGTAGCGAATGGCCGTGTCCGCCATGGCAATGGCCGAATCGACGGCCCCGGCTTGTGTGTGCGCCTCGATGAGCGCACGGGCGCTGTCGGCCATGATGTCGGCGTAGCCCCCCTGCTCCGCAAGGCTCGCGGCCCGCACGAGGTCGCGCACTGCGGCCTCGGCGTTGCCCGCGGCAAGGCGAGCTTGCCCGAGGTTCGAGTACCCCAGGGCCTCGCGGCTGGCCCACTGGAGTTTTTTGGCTTGCGCAAGGGCCTTCTCGTAGTGCGCGACGGCATCTTCGAAGCGACCACGGGAGAACGCTATGCCGCCCAGGTTCACCAGCGCGTCTTGCATCCCCTGGGCATCCACCGCTTGCTCGCGCAAATCGATGGCCAAGCGGAATGACTTTTCTGCACCATCCAGATCGCCGCGGTGCACTGCACAAAGGGCTTCGGCATCGCGGAGCCGCGCCATGCCTACGTGCCAGGCGGCGTCGCGCACGTGCAGCGACTGCCCCATGCGGAGCCCTGCCTCACAATCGCGCAGGGCACCATCGAGATCGCCAGTGGCCGCGAGCTGGAACGAACGTGCAGAGTACAAACGCATGTGCAAAAGCTGCGGCGGTGCTCCCTTGAGCAAGTCGATGCCTGCGCCCAGCGCAGCAATGGACAGCGGCGCGCGGCCGAACTCTTTGAGGATGAGGCCGCACTCCAACGCGATCCAGGCAAAGGCCACGTCGGAGCGAGGCACACTGGCGGCATCGAGGTCCGCCTCGGCCCGGCGAAGAGCGCCCAGCGCAGCATCGAAGCGCCCAAGGCGCATCTCCGCCTGCGCGTACTCGCGGAGCACCCCCGAACGGTCGACGCGCTCGTCGCTTGCGCTCGGATCCGGCCAGGTGGCCAGCGTCCGCCGGAAGTACTCGGACGCCTCGGCATAGGCCTGCGTGGCCAGGGCCTGCCGCGCCGCCGACAAGTACAAGCGCCGCGCGCGCACGGGCTCGCCGCCAGCCTCGAGATGTTGCGCCAGGGCGGCTTGGCCTCCGTGCCAAGGGTCGACCCGTGTCTTGAGCCATTCGGCAACCTGACGGTGGAGCGTGATTCGAGACGCCCGCGGCACCAACTCGTAGGCCACTTCCCAGAGCACTTGGCTCGAGAACACCTGCTCTTGCTCGCCGGCAAGCACCGGCTCCTGTTTGCCCGGGCTGCGGATGAGCTCTCGGGTGCGCAGGGCGTCGAGCATGCGGGTGATCTCGTCTGCGGTGGAGCCGGGCGACAGCTCGATGAGGGCGCCGAGCCAGAATGTGTGCCCCACCACGCTGGCGAGCTTGAGCAGTTCTTTTTGCGCCGGAGGCAGCCCATCGATACGCGCCTGCAGAACCCCGCGCACGGTATCGGGCAAGGTGAGCTTGGCGGAGCGCTTTTCGTTGAAACCCACGGGCACCGAACGCTCGTCGACGAGCACGGCGCCGCGGTCCACCAAGAGCCGCACGAGCTCTTTGCATAGTGCAGGGTTGCCCTCGGAGCGACGCAAGATATCCCGCTTGAGATCTCGGGGTACCGCCGGCGCGCACCGGAAGAGATCCTCGAGCAGCCGCTCCATGACCTCGTCGCTGAGGGGCCCGAGCTCGATGCGCAATCGAACGCCATCGGAGGTGTGCCACGGCGGCAGCACGGCGCTGCCCTCGCGACGCGCGGTGAGCACCAAGAGCACCGCCGAACGGCGCAACGCGCGGCCAAAGTGCGCGACTTGCTCGATGGCTACGCCGTCGGTCCAGTCGAAGCCTTCGATGATGAGCACCAACGGACCGGCGGAGGCGATCTGCCGGAGCAGCGCTGCCACGGTGTTGACGACGCGGGAGGCATCGCCACTGGCGAGTTCCGTGCCCAACATGGGCCCCACGGGCTCCGGCGCAATGAGCTCGGCCAAGACCCGCCCGGCTTCGGTGGCGTCGATCTCGGGGTCTAGCGCAAGGACGGAGGATACGGCCTGGGCGATGCGCGACCGCACCGCCTCTGGAGCTTCGTTGGCCGACGGTGGAAAGAGCGCCCGCACCACGCGGTCGAGGACACCGACGGTGGTGCCCGTGACGGCTCCGCGGCAATGGACCACCCGAGGCTTGTGGTCGTGGTGTTCCAAAGTGGCGCGCACGTTGCGGAGCAGGTGTGACTTGCCGAAACCGACGTCGCTGACGATCTCGACGATGCGCAGCGCGCTATGGCCGACGGCGGCATCGAAGGCCCCCAGGATGAGCTCGCGCTCTTGGCTGCGGGCAAAGAAGCTGAGTTCGGACACCAGCGTGGCGCGCAACGAGCTGGCCGCACCGTCGCGCTCGCCGATGAGCCGGTGCACCAGTACACGCTCTTGGCCCCCGGGCAACGCGATCTCGCCGGCGGACTCGGTGTCGAAACCGCCCTCGATGAGCGCCGTGGTCTGGGCCCCGACGAGACACTGACCGGGCGCCGCCGTTCGCATGATCTGCGCGGCGATGTTGACCGCGGCGCCGGTGACCTCGATGGCAGCGAAACTCCCGGCGCCAATGGCCCCCACCATGACGAGCCCCGTCTGGGCCCCCACACGCGCGACGACACTCTCGCCGCGCCGCACGGCAACATCGGCCACGGTTTTTTGCACCGCTAGGGCGGCCCGGGCGCAGCGGCGCGCGTCGTCCTCGCGTCCGGCGGGCACCCCAAAGACGACCATCACCGTTTCGCCCATGTACTTGGCGACGCTGCCACCCTCACGCTCGACGTCGAGCGCCACGGGGCCCATGTACGCGGCGACGATCTCTCGGGCCGCATCGGGCTCGAGGTCCATGCCGAAGGAAGGCAACCCCAAAAGC
The DNA here is from genome assembly GCA_044358965.1 of Polyangiaceae bacterium. Lineage (GTDB taxonomy): Bacteria > Myxococcota_A > Polyangia > Polyangiales > Polyangiaceae > SXNL01. The sequence continues at coordinate 8,089 of JBIKNA010000053.1, read as the reverse complement.
TCGATGAACATCACGGTGGCCAAACGCCGCTCTTCGACCCACGAAGACACGGAGGACGACGGCGGCCGGTTCGTGGACGACGCCCCGGGGCGCGCGGACCCGGAGGTACGGTCGTCGGCCGCAGGCGCGCCAAAGCTGCCTGTCAGCGCACGACGCATGGCCGCAGCGCTGGGCCAGCGCGATGCTTTGTCGAACGACAGGGCACGGTCGATGATGGCGCTGAGGCCCGGTGGCACGTGCGGCGCCACCTGCGACAGCTTGCGCGCCTGCGCCGTCGCCGCCGCAATCACCACCTCCATGTGCGTACTGCCGTCGTGCACAATTTTTCCGCTGAGCAGCGAGAACAGCGTGGCGCCGGCAGCCCACAGATCACTCAGGGCATCGACCTCGGCGCCGCGCCCCATGGCCTGCTCTGGGGGCATGAACGCGGGTGTGCCCATGGTCACGCCGGTGCGCGTGCGCAGCCGCGCGCTCTCCGCCGACTCGTCGACCACGCCGGAGCGTTCCTCCCGAAGTCGCGCGATGCCGAAATCGAGCACCTTGAGCGTGCCGTCGCGCTCGAGGAACAGGTTGTCGGGCTTGATGTCGCGATGAACCACGCCGGCGGCGTGCGCAGCGGCCAGCACATCGAGCAAATCGATGCCGATGCGAACCACTTCATCCACGGGCAACGAACCCCCGAGGCGCCGGGCCCGGGCCTCGGCGGTTTCGCCGTCGAGAAGGTCCATCACCAGGAACGCGGCGCCGTCGTCCGTTTCGTCGTCGTCATGCACCCGAACCACCCCCGGGTGCCCGACGGCATTCGCCGCGTAGCCCTCCCGGGAGAAGCGTTGGCGCATTTCCGGGTCCAAAGACAATGTGGGGTGCAGGATCTTCAGCGCGACACGACTGCCGTTGCGATGGGTCGCCGCGTACACGGAGCCCATGCCACCCACCCCAAGCAGCTTGTCCACCGTCCACTTGCCGCGGATCTTGGTGCCAATGCGCCCACGCGCGAGGTCAGTGAGGTTGCCGCCGAAAGACACGAGTGCGTGAGTGTATCAGCGCCCAGCGCCAACCGCCGGGATTGCGTTGACCGGGAGGCGGTCGCCCTACGCCTGCACCAGCGCGACTTCGTGGGCCAGGTCGGTGGCGCAGTCGCTGACGGAGAGCTCGACGTGGCCCACATGGGTGCCCACCCGGGCCAGAATGGCGACACGCTGTTGTCCGGAGCGCCAAGGCAGGATGCAAAGGCCACTCTCGGCAAGAAGGGTTCGCTTGGTCTGGGCTTTTGACGGAAACCAGGTGGCCTCGACCTCCACACTTTGGAGGGAGCCCGCCACACGGTCGGACACAATGCGAAGCACCGCGGGCTTTTCGCTCCGCTTGCGCGCACCTCCAAACAGCCGCTGAAAGAACCCCATCTCCATTTGCCGCACCCGATACCGTTGGATGCACGGGCACCCGGCCAGGTTCAAAGCTTTGTGACACGTAAGCAACAGGCGCTCAAGGCATTCGTGGCCTGACCGGCGACGTGACGCAGGGCGAATGGCCTTTTGGGAGCTAGGTACCCCCCGCCCAAAGGCCGTGCTACGAACGCCTCCGATGCGAAGATTGTGCGACATCGTGTTGGCCATGGTCCTTCTGGGGTGCGGCCCCGAGAGCACTGCCGCCGCGCCCCCGGGCAAGACGGCCGCCGGGGCGCCCCAGGCGGCCGCTGCCCCCAAGGGCTGGCCGTTCGATCAGTCCTCGGCCCACGAGCGCGAGGCCGAGCGCCTGGCAGCCATGGCCAAAGACCCTTCGCCGCAAAAGTGGAACTGGGTTCCTCCGGGCAAAAAAGAGCGCTACGGCCACGCGGAGCTGCTGGTGCCTGCGCCCCCTGCCGACGTCCTCGGCCGGGTTGTCGATTTTGCCCACTACAAGGAGTTTGCGGGCGGTTCTACGCGCCTCAGCACCGTGCGCGTGGTCGACAAAGACCCCTCCGGCACGTCGATGTACTTTCGGATCCCCATCATGAAGGGGGCCATCGAGATCTGGTACATCGTCAAGTTTGCCCCCACGGTAACCGTCGAAGATGGATCCAGCGTCGTGGACGGCCACATGACCCGCGGCAACGTCGACGGCGTGCACATCGCCTTCACGGTTCGCAGCGGCCCCGACAACAAAACCTGGCTCAGCTGCGATCTCGGCATGGACCTCAAGGTCCCGGCCCCTCAAGAAGCCCTCGACGAAGAACTGCGCGACGCAGCGGGGGACGTGATCCGGGCGCTGGCCCGCGCCCCCGGCGCAGCGCCGTAGCCCCCGGGGTCGGACCGCGCCTCAGTCTTTCTTTGCCGGCGGGGCCTTGCGACTGGGGGCCCACTCCACCACGCCCAACGACCGTTCCATCTGCTGGGCCCGCGCGAATCCCCGCACTTCCGTGCTCCACAGCGTTGCCTCGGTGGCAAGCAGGCCCGCCACCACAACGGCGCGCCGTTGGTCTACGCCACGGTTGTCGGTAACGCCGCCCTCGGGCAAAGGGGTCACCGCGCGAGCCGCCAGATACCCGGCGTCGCGGCCCAACGCCGTCCACCACGAAGGTCGCTCGCGGTACCGCTCGACATAGACCGGGACGTCCTTGGTCTTCGAATCGACCTCGAGCACCGGCATGATTCCGGCACGCAGACTTACGAACCGCAACTTCGCAGCGGTGGCACTTCTGGCAAAGGTGCTGTCGATGGACGCCGCATCCAGCGACAGAAACAGGTCCCCGGAGCTCTTGGCGCGCACGAGGTCGTCGACCAGGTCCCGCGCGCAGTTGCCCGTGGCGGCGACGACCCAGCCGTACCGTCCGGGATCCGATGCCAAACGCCACAAAAAATGGCTCTCGCCGGCCCGAGGCTGCTGCGAATCGCAAGGGACCACAACGCCGAGCTCGAGACCATTGGCTTCGAGCGCCGCTTGCTGCGCCTTGCTCTCGTCTTGTTGGCCATCGGTGAGCAGCGCCACGTGCGGCCGCGCGGCGGACCGCACCACCGATGACAACAACTTGAGCTCCTTCACCTCGTCTTCACCCATGCTGAAGGAGCTACCGGCGAGCCTCGAGGTCCGATGAAGCAGGATCAACGGCACGTCATTCGCCTCACACCAGCGTTGCGCACGCTTGGCGGAGGCGCGGTCGAGCCCCGCGATGACGACGCTGACCCCCTCACCCACCATTTCCTCGAGCGCCGCTTCGGCGTGACCCGCGGCATTGCCATCGTTGCGCGTGACCAGCCGCACGGGCGCACTGGCGGATTGGGCTTGCTCGATGCCAAAGGCCACTCCCCGCGCGACGTCTGCGGCCCGATCGCGCGCGGCAGCGGTCTCGGAGGTCACCAGCAAACCGACCTTGCGCCCGAACACGGTGCGGAGTCCTCGACGACTGGTGGCGAGAGCCCCGAGCCCCTCGGTGTCCGCGGTGGGTCCACCGGCCGGGTCGAGCAAGAACCTGGCGAGCGCCGCATCGTTCTCTTGCACCGCGATTTGCCCCAACCGCTCGCCCACAAGTCGCTGCATGTCCCGGGAGTAACCGCTTCGGTTGGCGGTCCCGCGCATGGACCGATAGGTGGCTTCGAGCACCGGCCGTGCGACCTGCCGAAGCACGTCGGCAATGCGCTCGCGCACGCGCTCCTTGTCGTCTTCGCTCACGCCGCGAAGCCAGGCGTCCATGTAGGCCAAGACCTCGTAGTCGAGATGCGAGGCAATGGCCGTCAGGGCCATCTCCTCCAAGAACACCTCGCGCTCTTGTGGGTCGATGATCTTGCCGAGCAACGGCAGCAGCCGCTCGAGCGCAGAGTCCGGGGCGCCCCGAAGGCGATCCGTTCGGGCCCGCGCCACTTCCGCAAAGTCTCGGGCGCTGCCCATGGGCAAGGTCGAGAGCCCATCCAGCAGGCGTTGCGCACGGGAAAGATCCCCAGCCTCGAGCCACAGCAGAGCGAGATAAATGGATACGCGAGCAGACGTGGGGTCTTGAGGGAACCGGCGCAGGTGCGCTTGAAGCGGCTCCTCGAGGCGCGGGCGCTCGGCTTGACTCTCCCAGGCGGTTTGGAGCCGACGGAACGACGCCTGGGCTGCGGTGCTGGCAGCCAGCGAGGCTGCGGGTTTGGGCGCGGTCGGGCCCGCGGGTGTTCCGCAGGACAACAGGCAAGCAAGGAACGCCCAGCGCGTACGCACTCCCGATTGGTGCCCTGCTCGCGCCAGGGATGCAAGCAATTGGCCTTGGCTGACGGCACTGTACGAGTGCGCAGAAGGTACGGCCCAGCTAAGAACTGTTTGCACACTCCGCATCTTCTTGCAGGCCTGGCGGGAGGGGTACCCCAGCCTATACATTTGATTTTATACAAACTTTACCAGCAAGACCGCAGGCCGAAATCTTGCTTGCTGGGGGACCATGGGAGCAGCCTGGGTAAAGAAGACGCTCGCGCTCGTCGTCAGCTTCGCCATCGGCACCTCCGCGTACGCCTGCAGCGGCGCCGACGAAGAGGCGACCCCCGGCAGCAGCGGACAGACGTCATCCGGGGCCTCGTCGGGGGGCAACTTCGACCGTTGCGCAATCCCGGCCGAGGGCTGTGCGTGCGGCACCGAGGGCGAGAGCAAAGAATGCGGCGAGGTCCGCGAGCGCTTCGATAGCTACGTGGCCTGCAGCATGGGCACGCGCACCTGCCAAAACGGCGCCTGGGGGGCGTGCCGGGGCAAGAACGTCGCGTTCAAGAGCATCAAGGCCGCGGGCAACACGAGCGGAATCAAGTTCGCCGACCTGAGCGGCCCCGGCGCCTGCAGCGCGTCGGTCAACCTTTGTGAGCCCGACTGTCAGAGCTTCGAGAACGACAACTCCAATGGCATGGACGCCGACAGCGGCCTCAAGGCCGTGGACGGCGGCTTCCAGCTCCAGGCCAACCTCTCGCTTTGCGTGGGCCTTCAGTGCAACGTCACAACGTCGTGCCCCGGCGGCAACGCAACCAAGATCACGGGCGTGGTCCGCGACCCTGCCGGGCTCAACCCGGTCTACAACGTGTTGGTCTACATCCCGAACGATCCCAACCAGGCGCTGCCTGCCATCACAGACGGGCCACAGCTGGATCAGTGCGGCGGCGTGGGTCAGCTCCCGCCGTCCATCGCTGCGGCGTATACCGCACCGAACGGCAGCTTTACGCTCAACGATGTGCCCGTTGGTGTGCCCTTGCGCATCGTCATGCAAACGGGCAAATGGCGCCGCGTCGTCAACTACACCGTCGGCGGAGCATGTTCGACAACGGACTTCGAGACGATTCCGACGCTGAAGAACCAGATGCGCTTGCCGCGCAACCGCGCCGAAGGCAACATCCCGCGCATTGCCGTGGTGCGCAGCAGCTGCGAGGCCATGGAGTGCATGATGCGTCGCATCGGCATCGACCTCACCGAGTTCGGCGCGTACGACAACGCGTCGCTGGCCGACCGACGCATCCACCTTTTCAACGCCCCCGGCGCCGGTGATCCGGCCGAAGTGCCCCAACCTACCGCGCTTGCAACGCTGACCGTACCCCCACGCGACCGCCTGCTCGAAACCGTGTCAGGAAGCTCGCGCCTCAACAGCTACGACATCGCGATGCTGCCCTGCGACTGCGGCAACGAGTACATCAACCCCATCGCGGCACGCCGGCGGCGCCTCGCGGACCGAGGGGCCTGCACCAACGTCGGAGCGTGTACCGTGGCTGGCGCAGTGTGCAAAGGCGACGGCGCCCCGGGAACCAACTTTGCCAACTGGCGGTGCCGCGGCACCTGTACCGCCAACTCTCAGTGCCCATCCAGTTCGTGCGACACGGCACTTGGCCGCTGCAACAACGCATGCGCCACCAACGCCGACTGCGAAACCGGTACCGAGGCATGTGTGGCAGGTATTTGCCGTCAGACGTGCACCACGGACGCACAATGCGGCGGCACGGCGGGGACGTGCACCGCAGGCACGTGCAACGTAGCCTGCGTGACCAACGCCCAATGCCGAAGCAGCGAGACCTGCTACCAGAACGCATGCCGTTCGACCACTCGCCTCGAGCAGCTGGCCAACGTCCGCAGCTACGTGAACAACGGTGGCCGCCTGATGGCATCGCACTGGGGTCGAGAATGGATCGAAAACAACGAACCCGACCTGAAGAGCGTGGCTGCGTGGCGAACGTCGCAATCGTTCAACTACCGGGGCTTCCCGGTGACGGATCCTGCCGTCAACCCCGGGGGCCCGGCCTTCCGCGACTGGCTCCTGGCCGCGGGCGCCATGACAACTGCAGAACCTTGGATCAACGTGGCGCCAGGCCGCAATGACGCCAACTGGGTCAACACTGCCCTTGCCAGGCTCTGGGTGTTTGGCGGAACGACCGGGGCGCCAAATCCGGCGACCCCCCCAGCCATGCCCATCAATGGCGTTATTGGGACGACTGCTGACTTCACTTTCGACACCCCAGTGGGTGCAGCCAACAAATTCGGTCGCGTCATGTTCAGCTCGATGCACTTGTCGGTGCCGAGCGGCCAAGCCTTCGATCCAGTCAGCAACACGACGGGCAATGGCGAGGGTGTTCGCTTCCCGGCGCATTGCACCACCGGCACGCTCGACGACCAAGAGAAGGCCATGGAGTTCCTCTTCAACGATCTTGGGTCGTGCCTCGGCACGGTGCTCCCGCCGCCGGTTACGTACGACCAACCCGGCAGCTTTGCGCGGGACTTCGAAGGCGTGTGCCCGCCCGGTCGACGCGTGGTTTGGCACCTGTTCCAGTGGCAAACCATCACGCCGAGCGACACCAAGGTCGAGTTCCGCGCACAGACGGCCGACACGACCGCCGCCCTTCCCTCGGCCGCACAGGTGATGCTCGGCATCCAGCAAGGCGCCGCGACGACCGCCTGGACTGGTGTCGACGTCGAATCCAAGTTGAACGCGGCCATCCCCACGCAATCGTCCAAGTCGACATTGCGCCTTTCGATTACACTGCGGCCTTCCGTGGACCAAAAGGCGACACCGACCCTGCTCGCATGGCGACAGGCCTACGCTTGCGAGGCCAACGAGTAGCATGCGTATTGTTCCGACCCTCGCGCTTGTAACCACTGCCATCGCCGGGGCCGTGGTCGCTTGTGGTGGAAGCGACTCGCCGTCGCCGTTTCAGACCACCCCAACGGCCACCGGCACCACGCCAAGGCCGCCCGCGGTGTCCGACGCGGGTGACGGAGGCAGCGACGGCGACGCAGACACCAGGGACAGCGGCCCAACGCCCTCCGACGGGGGACCGGACGCACCCAAAGACGGTGCACTTCTGCCCTTCGAGCCGCCGGACGGGGTCTACCAATGCCCAGCCACGGCAACCTGGGTGGACACCGGAACCATCGATGGCATTTCGCCCGTGCCCGCACGCTTCAGCATGAGTGCCGACGAGCTCACCGCAGTGTGGGTCGTCGACAACGGTACTGGTGGTGGCACCGTCCGCGTGGCAGACCGCGCAGACCGCGCCCTCGCCTTTGCTGCCCCCACCGTGCTTGCCACGGCGGATGTGACGTTGGCATTGGACCAAGTGGCCGTGTCGCCCGATGGGCTCACCCTGATCGCCGTTTCTGCCACTCGCCAAACGCTTGTGGCCTACCAGCGCATATTGCGGGGCGAGGAGTTCGTGAAGGACACGGCCCTCGTCGCCCAGGTCAACGGCGGAGGCAACGAAGACAGCGAAGGCGGTGGTCCCAAGCCGCACCAGTTCCGATCGCCTGTTTTGGCCTACGATGGGCAAACGCTCGTGTACGCCGACCTTGCGAGTTCGGGCGCGGGTCTTGGCGTCTTCGTGGCGCCACTCACCACCTCGAGTGGGTTCACCTTCTCGGGCATGTTCCCGGACATGGTACTCCGCACCGACAACGGCAAGCACCGTTTGCCCACGGGCATGGCCCCAGACCGACGCACGATTTTCTTTTTCGACGAGGTCTCAGGCACCCAAAAGGTGGCCTGGCGCGTCAACAGCGGCGCTCCGTATGCCCAGGTCACCGACTTGGGCAACCGTCGGTTTGCGTCGCCCAACGCCAACTGCAAGCGCCTGTCCCACCTGAATACGCCCGATGGCGCCAACGGACAGCCACGATACTC
>JBIKNA010000331.1:0-8201 GCA_044358965.1 Polyangiaceae bacterium | reverse complement strand
TGGCTACGCCTACGTGACGACCAAGAACAAGCGGACCCAGACCGAGAAGCTGGAGATGACCAAGTTCGACCCCATTGCGCGCAAGCACGTGCTCTTCGTGGAGAAGAAGATCTCGAAGGGATAGCGTGGCGTCGGCGCAACGTTTCCGGCGGACACGCTGCTGTCGATGTAGCAGCGTGCAACAGTCGCGTGGCACCTGTGGGGTTTCGCAACACCGGGCGTGAGCATCGACGCGCTTCTTTGCGTGCCTCCAGTGGGCACATCGCTTGCATCGAGACGGCATCCAAGAAAGGAGTCCGTCCGATGATTCATCGTAGTGGTAGTCGTTCCTGGCTCGTAGCGATTGGCTGTCCGTTGGTTGCCGCGGTGCTTGCCGGTTGCGGCGCCAACGAGCCGCGTCCGCAGTCTCCCGCAGACGTGGCCGTGTTGACGTCGGCGCGAGCCCGCGACGTCGAGGAGCCACGAACCGTTGCGGCGGTGAGCGTTGCCCCCGAGGTTCAATCGCTCTGTTCGCTCCCAACGCCCACCCAAGCGCCACGCTTCGACTTTGCTTCCACGCGGCCAACCGCCGAGCTCGATCGGGTGATGGAACCGTTGGTCTCTTGCGTAAAGTCTGGCCCCCTCGCGGGCAAGAAGCTGCGCCTCGTGGGGCGAGCAGATCCGCGCGGCAGCGCCGAGTACAACATGGCGCTTGGTCAATCGCGGGCCGATACCGTTGCTCTGTTCCTCCGGCAACGGGGCGTGCCCTCGGAGGCCTTGCTGCCGACGTCCCGCGGCGAACTCGACGCGACGGGAACGGAGGAATCCGGCTGGGTGCTCGACCGCCGCGTCGACATCGAACTCGCGAGCCCGTGATGACGGTTTCTGCCTAGCGGCCATCTTTTTGCTGCGACGCTTCGGTGCTTCAGCTGCATGTGACATCGCTTCACACAATGCGCTGCATGCGAGCCGGAACTGCACGGGCTCGTGTGCACTGCGGAGCTGAACCCCGTGTACGCTCGCGCTGGCGCGGCGCCGGTGGGACGTCGATGGATCCGTGCGCGGCCCTCCCGTCTCGGTGCACCCGCGAACTGCGACGCGCCTCATTCGAGCGCGATCGCAGGCAGTGAATCCCCCATCTGGAGCGGGGCGAGACCTCGATTGGTCTTGTCGCCGATGCCCAGGAAGCCGTCTTCGTTGCGGCCCCAACACTTGATGGCGCTGTTGTCGAGGCGTGCGCAGCTGTGCTCGAACCCCGCGCCCACGCGGACCACCGTACGCCCGGCGCCAAAGTCGAGACCCGGAAGGCTTGCGCCCATCTGGTTTGTGCCGGAGCCTCGTTCGTTGGTGTCGCCCAGACCCAGCACTCCGAACACGTTGTCGCCCCAGCACTTCAGGCTGCCGTTGTCGAGACGGGCGCACGCGTGCGAATAGCGCGCCGAGAGCTCGACGGCATTTCCGCCCAACGAGACGACGGGAAGATTTGCGCCCATCTGTCCGGGAGCGCTGCCCCGAGGGGTGCGATCGCCAAGGCCCAGCTGACCAACGGTGTTGGTGCCCCAACACTTCACCGAAGCGTCGTCGAGAAGCGCGCACCCGTATTCGCTGGCCAACACGAGCTGCGTCGCTTTGCGTGCGCCAAAGTCGACGCTGGGCAGATTGACGCCCATGTCCGCGGGGAGAGTGCCACGCGAGACGTTGTCCCCCAGCCCAAGCTCGCCGTTGGTGTTTGCGCCCCAACACTTCGTGTTGCCGTCATCGAGAATGGCACAGCTCACGCGGGTCCCCGCAAAGATCTTGGTGGCCGTCCGACCGGGGCCGAGGTCCACCGCGGGCAAGTTGTCTCCCATCTCCGCCGGTGTGGTGCCGCGGTTGTTCGCATCGCCGACACCGAGTTCCCCGAAGCCGTTCTGGCCCCAACACTTGACCTGACCGGTCTGCAGGCGTGCGCAAGTGTGCACCGTGCCCGCGGCAAGCTACACCGCCGAGCGTCCGGTACCCAGGTTTACGAACGGAAGCGCGGCGCCCATCTCGTTTGCATTGACGCCCCGGTTGATGGTGTCGCCCAGGCCAAGTTGGCCCGCAGCGTTGCTGCCCCAGCATTTCACTGTCCCGTCGGCAAAGCGAGCGCACGTATGCGCCTCGCCCGCGGAGAGCTCGGCAATCTCCGCTGCGGTTCCAAGGTCGACGGCGGGCAGCGCGGGGCCCATCTCCGCAGCGCTGCCGCCGCGGTTGAGCAAGTCCCCCACGCCGAGTTGACCGAAGTTGTTCTCGCCCCAGCACTTGAGCGCTCCGCTCTTGAGCTGCGCGCAGGCGTGTCGCGACGCGACGGCCAGCAAGAGTGCGGAGTTGGGGGCAGCATCCGGCACAACCGATGCCTCGGCATCTTGTTGTGCATCGGTCGATGCATCATTGGCCGGCCCCGGGGGCACCGGCGCGGCTACGCCCGTAAAAGGCGGTTCGTCGGGGAGCGGGCATCCCTCGGCGCTGGCGCAGCGCTGCGGGTCCACGCTGGCCGATACACACTTGCCGAGGTAGCTGCAGGTAGACGCCTCGTCGCACCGAACGCCTTCGCAGGCCAGGTACACGACGACGGGGACCTTCAGTCGAGTGTGCGGGACGAAGCGCAGATTCCGCCGTGCAATGATGCACCCTGGGTCTCCGTCCCGGCAGTCCTCGGCCTTTTTGCCACGCAGGCCCATGGCGATGCGCAGCGTGAGGGGCCCCTCGCGACCGGCGGTCCCTGGGGTCACCATCAAGTCGCCTACCTCTCCGTCCGCAAGCCACGGATCCGAACTCTCGGCGGACAGCGTTGCGGCCCCCGGTGTATGGCTCGCCCAAATGGCCAGCGATGCGCCTTGCGCGTACGCAACATTGGTACGCACGACGAGTTGGACCTGCGTTGGGTCTTGGCAGGCGATGCCAAATAGCACCCCCAGAGCCACCCCGTGCCGCCACCGAAAACGCTTCACGTCGACCATGATACACCGCGCCTCGGACCACGAAAACGCGAGTGCCGCGCGCATGCGCTCCGTAGGAGGGCGTCGCAAGACCGTGGTCTGCGCCCTCATGGGCGACGGCTCGTTCGCGATGGGCGCGGAGCGCAGGTCCTGGCGCCGCATGGCCCCTGCTCGCTGGCCCGAACTCGGCTCCAGCCCCTCGTGCCCTGCATGCTCGCACGTTGCCCGTCTTCGCGCTTCGGCCGCGCGAGCAAGCGAGCTTTGGTGTTTCGTTGGACCTTTCATTCACCGATTAAGGTCCTCCTAAGGTGCGGCCGTCGTAACGGAACAACATGGTCGCGTTTCGAAATCTCGCCTTGGCCGTCACGCTTCTCGCCGTTGCGGGCTGCTCCAAAAAGATCAAGTCGGACATCGAAAAAGAGTTTCCGGCCTGTAAGGTCAAGGGGGCCACGTCGGTGACGTACTCTGTCGCCTGCAACGATCGCGCGTCCGTGGAGAAGGCGCGTGCGTACTTGGAGTCTTCCGCCGTGTGCAGCGCGCTGCTCGCGCAAGGTGCGCGGTCCATGGAAGTGAACTACTACGCCATCGATCACGAGGGCGATTCGAAGAACTCGAAGAGCTACGTCTGGAGCCTCGGCAACACGACTGACAATACGTGCACCATGCGCGACCCTCTAGGTCAGTATCGAAAGTAGTCCCCGCGCGGCTCGGGCCAGTGCCAAAGCGCCAAGCGTCCGGAGAGATGGCGCCCCAAGCGCTTGGGCGAAGAGGAACGCCTCGGACTGTCCCATCTGTTCACGATGCTGGCTTGGCGTGCGGGGAGCCCCTCGTAGGCGCCGAGGGCGGTTGTCACACCGGGCGGGTCGCGAGTGCAAGCCCAACGGCGCCGAGAGGGGCGTCGGGGCAGATGCGGAAAGCCTCTGCGAAGACTGGGGTGGGTGCCTCAAGTTGACCGCTGACCGTTCGAGGGCCCCCTGACGGAGGCGGTGCTTTCCTCTGAGGGACCATGCTCCTTCGAATCGAGCGCGCGTGGCCCTTTGGGCTACGCGTGCCGACTCACTGTTGGTCGCCACCGCATTTAATGCAACCGGATTGCATTAGGTGCGCTAAGCTGCGCCATGGCAGTGATGACGCAACCAGTGCCTCCCTTGTGCGCTCGACGTGAAGCGTTCGTTCCGCGGATCCAGGAACGTCGGGCCAATGCGGTACACCGCTCGCGTATGCACGGGGCCCTCCTCGCCCCAGCAACGGGAGCCGCGCATCGTTTGGGCCCACCTCCCGTCGGAGAGCACCGGGTCTTGCTCATGGTCAGTTCGGCAATGGCGAAGTCATGACACTTGCCACGGTTCTACTCCTCGGGATGGGCCTCGGCTTGCGCCACGCTGCCGACGCCGACCACTTGGTCGTCGTGTCGACCTTGGTGCAGCGTGAGTCGAGCGTGCTCCGTGCGTCTCGCATCGCCGTGATGTGGGGAGCAGGGCACACGGCTGCGTTTCTGGTCTTGGGCATGCTCATCGTTCACGCGGGCCTACGGGTTCCTGCGTCCTTCGAGCATCTGGCCGAGGCGCTCGTCGGGGTCATGCTGGTGGGTCTTGGAAGCTGGCATCTCTTTCGTCAGCACAGGCGTGCCATGGGCTGCACCGACGCCCCGCGGGCTCCCATGTTCCGCGCTGTCGCTGTTGGTCTCGTGCACGGTCTTGCTGGCTCGGCCGGCATTGCCCTGCTCGCGACAGCCAGCATTCCGTCCGTGCGACTCGCCACCTTCTACTTGCTGGTCTTCGGGCTCGGAACAGTGCTTGGGATGGTCGGCCTCACGGTCCTCCTCTCCCGCGCCATGCTGTGGACCGCGCGCCGAAATGATCAGGTTGCCCAGTGGCTCACGCGGGGGGCGGCGGTTCTGGGCATCGTGATGGGCTTGGCGATGCTCACTTCTCCGTAGCCGATGAATGCCAGCCGCGAGCTCACTGCTGCAACCGTATTGCATAATGGGCGCGCTGCGCTAAGCGGAAGGCCACGATGAACCTGCCGCGGAGAGCCCTCCTGATTCTGGGCGTATTGACCCTCGGTCTTGCGACCGCTGTTTCGGCCTGTAACGAGACTCGCTCCACGGGTGCCTCTCCCACGTCGACGAGCCCCGATGCTGGCGATGCGGCGTCCGAAGCGGCGGTCTCGGAGCAGGCGGGTGGGCAGCTTTCCATCTTGGCAGGAAGCTCAGCCACTGGCTTCCTCGATGGCAAGGGGCCTCTCGCACGGTTCAATGGCCCCGCGGGCGGCATCCTGCTGCGGGATGGCTCGGCGCTTGTCATCGCGGACACCTTCAATGCTGTCCTTCGGCGCGTTGCCTTGCCAGGCGGCGAGGTCACAACCGTTGCAGGGCGCGTCCAGGTCCAAGCCACGGCCGATGGTGTTGGTCTGCAGGCCAGATTCCAGAGTCCGCGCGCCATGACCATTTCCGCCGACGGCACCATGGCCTTCGTTGCCGATGGCCCTAGCCTTCGTCGCGTAGATCTGGGCAGCTTTGCCATCACGACCGTAGCCGGGACCGCCGGTAGTCCCGGCTACGCCGACGGCACGGGCCCTACGGTGCGACTGGGCTTCTTGCTCCACGCGCTCGAGATGTCTGAAGATGGCAAGGTGGTTTTCATCGCGGACCGGAGCAATCAGGTCCTGCGCACCTACGACACGACAACCGGGGCTGTGGCCACCGTGGCCGGCACGCGGTACAGCGGCGAACCCCAAGCTGTTGATGGCGTTGGCAAAGATGCGCGTCTCTCTGGCGTCGGCGGACTTGCGCGCGTCGGCGGCGCAGTCTTCGTAGCAGATACGTTTAACCACTGCATTCGACGCTTCGACATCGCAACGGCCATGCTCACGACGGTTGCGGGGCGCTGTGGTCAAGCGGGCGCCATCGACGGGGTCGGCAACGATGCGCGCTTCGACACGCCGCAGACCCTCGTGGTCAACGGGGCGTATCTGTACACTGGGGGCTTCTCGGGCTCGTTGCGCCGCATCGCCCTTGGCGACTTCGCTGTGGAGACCGTGTTGGGCGCAGACGGCGACGTTCGCTCCGTCGACGGTCCCAAGGGCGTGGCGAGACTTGGCGCCCTCTTCGCCCAGCCCATGGTCGACGCGACGGGCAACGCGCTGTGGCTTGCAGACCGCGATGCCAATAGTCTTCGCCGCGTCGATCTTGCGAACTTCTCCGTCGCCACGGTGGCTGGCGCCAGGGAGCCTCAAGCGCTCCGCGATGGTCCCCTCGCCGAAGCCCGCTTCGACCGGCCCGGCGGGGTAGCCGCCACATCAGATGGCAGTTCGGTGTTCGTGAGCGAACTGGGGCTGCGTGTACTCCGTCGCATCCAAGTGGGCGACGGCACAGTCACCACCTTTGCGGGCACCGGCGCTGCCGGTTCCGTCGACGGTCCTATAGCATCGGCGACCTTTACGGCGCCTGGGGACCTTGTGATGGACGACACGGGCTCCGTACTCTACGTCGCGGATGGCACCCGAATTCGCGCCATCGAACTTGCTCTCGGCGCTGTGCGCACGCTGGCGGGGGCGTCTCCGGCGGCCGCCGCTCCGCAAGATGGAAAGCCCGGAACCGGGAGCTTCGCCCAAGTCTCGTCCATGGTCTTCGATGCATCGAACGGGCGTTTGCTCGTCGCTGACGTACGAGGGGCGTCCGCGGGGCGTTCGGCGTATGTTGCACTTCGGGCCGTGGATATCGGCTCTGGGGAGATCTCGACCATCACCGGCGGCGCCGCGGCGAAGTCACCGGTCGACGGCGCGCTCGCGGATGCTCGCTTCACGTCCATTGGTGGGCTCGCCTTCGACGCCAAGAGTAACCGGGTCTTTTTGAGCGATGACGCGAGCGCCGCGCTGCGTGTTGTGGACCTTACTGCGGGCGAAGTCCAACTCTTCGCAGGCGAGTATGGCGTAGAGGGGCCCGCCGATGGAGACTTGGCCACCACGCGCTTCAACAGTCCGTCGTCCTTGCTGCTCAGTGTTGCGGAGCGCGCGCTCTTCGTCGCGGATACTGGGGGCCACACCGTGCGCCGGATTTCGCTCGATGCTGGGCGAACGACCACACTTCTTGGCGATCCCTCGCGGAATGGTGGGCTGCCGTACGGGGCGACCGTTCCGTTTTCGGATAGCACTCTGTACTTCCCGGACCGGCTGTCCTTTGCCGCGGGAGCGCTTGTGCTGCTCTCGGAGGGTGCCGTCTACCGCGCAGTCCCACGCACGCCCTTTGCGCCATGACGAACACCATGCGCCAACGCCTGCTCCTTTGCCTCGTGTGTCTCCTCGGCCTCTCTGCTTGCGGCGCCTCGCCCTCGGAGCCATTGCCTCCCACGTCGGCGGGGGGGGCCGATGCCGCACCGGTCGATGCTGGTCCCGATGGCAGTTCCGTCCAGAATTCCGGGCGTCTCCGCGTGTTTGCGGGCATCGGGGCGCCGGGTCAATTCCGGCCCATCGACGATCCAACGCCATTGGAGCTGCAGCGTGGCTGCCAGGGGGCGCAGCACATCTTCACGGGAGTTCGTGTGGTCGGCGCCGTCGGGGCCGTCGCTCGTGTGGTTGTTCGCGTCATGCGCAAGAGTGACGGCATGGTCGTCTCGTCGCTGCTCGATCAGCGTCTGCCCTACGAGCGCGACGAAACCGAAGCGTCGCGGCGCATCACGGGACTGCGACCCGTCATCGAGGTTCCCAAAGACGTGCTGGACCAAGTCGCCGTGGTGGAGGTGGTCATCGACGACGAAGATGGCACGCGCGCCTCCGACGTTTTCGAGGGGGTGGTTGCCTGGGGCGCCGACAGCTGCGGCAGCCACTAGAATTCATTTCATAACCTGCTGCGCCCCCGAATGCCGGCGTTGGTCGCTGCGCGCGGTGCTCAAAACCAAGAGGTTATTCCGCTCCGTACTCGCTTCCGCGTTGGCCTTCGGGCGCTCGCGACGGTATGAAATGAATTCTAAGCTCGTGCCCTGTTGTTGGGCGACCGTCGCAAGGTCGGGGCGTCATCGAGCAGTGGGCGTAAGACCGCGATCTTGTCGGGAGGTTGCCCAGCGACGCGCACTCGTCTGCCGCCGCGTGGGGCCGTCGCCACTTGAAACCGGCCTATTCGAGCGATCTGGTCGAAACGCGCTCCACCGTGAGTTCCATATTGATCATTGCCGCTGCTTGCATGCCGCTCGCGGCGGCTGCGATTGCTGCCTGCATTCGTGTGGTCAGATCACCTGCGGCAAACACCCCAGGTACGGACGTCTG
>JBIKNA010000330.1:0-8216 GCA_044358965.1 Polyangiaceae bacterium | reverse complement strand
TCACTGCATCCGACACGGACTCAAGGTGTTCGAGCCTGGCGCCGGCGGAGAGCACAAGCGCGTGCGAGGCTTCGTGCCCACGGCCACGCGATCTGTGCACTACCTGCGCGACCCTCGCATGCGCACTCTGGTCTCGGACTTCCTGCTGCGGGAGCGTGCGGCCATTACCGAGCACATCGAGGCCGAGCGCCAAGGCTCCGGCGCCGCCCCCGACGAGACGTAACGCGCCGAGGTGCGCAAGGCGGGCCCCGCGCCCTGCGGGCGCTAGAACGTGTCTTTGGTGCTGCGGGCCTTTTGGAACACGACCCACGGCGCAGCGCCATCGGCCACCCCAAGCGTCTGCCGGAGCTCTTCGGAATCGGCCCGCAGAAACGGGTTTATCGAGCGCTCTTTGCCAATGGTCGACGGCACCGTGGGGCGGCCGGCGGCGAGCAGCTGCTTGCACTCGTCCATGGCAGCGTCGATGGCCGGGTTGCGAGGCTCCATGGCCTTGGCAAAGCGCAGGTTGCTCTGCGTGTACTCGTGACCGCAGAACACCTGTGTATCTGGGGGCAGCGCCCGCAACTTCTCGAGCGAAGCAAACATCATCGGGGCATCGCCCTCGAACATGCGGCCACAGCCCGCAACGAATAGCGTATCGCCGGTGAACACCGCACGGTCGCCGCCGGGGCTTTGCGCCAGGTACCCCACGGCCCCAAGCGTATGCCCGGGAATGTGCATTGCCGTTACTCGCAGCTGCCCGAGTTCGAACGTGGCACCGTCGGCCAAGAACTCCGTTTGCCCCGGGATGCGCCCGCGGTCGCTCTCGTGGCCGTACACGGCGATGCCCGGGAACTCGGACAGCACGGCCTGGTTGCCGCCCACGTGATCGTGGTGGTGGTGCGTTGCCAGAATCGCCGCCACTTTCAGGCTGGCCCCACTGCGGGACACAACCGAGCGGACGGCTTCGATGACCGGCCGCGCCTCGGAGGCATCGACGATGGCACACTGCTGCGTCTGGCGGCAGATGAGCAGGTACGCGAAGTTGTCGGACAGGCAGCGAACCGGCACCACCTGCATGGCTACTTCTTGTCCTTGGCGTAAGCGCGGTTCAGGCAATTGGGGCCGCAGGCCGTGGGCACCTTCTCGACGATGGTCTTGCTGATGTTGCGGTAGCGAACGGCCAGATCGTCGAGTTCGGGCCCCTTGAGGATGGGCTTGTCTTCCGTCGGATCGGCGTCGAGATCGTACAAGCGCAAGTAGTTGTCCGTAGAGACACTGAGCAGCTTCTTGCGACCGGCGATGAGGGCTCGGCGGCGATCGTTGTCGCTCGTCATGGGCAAGTCACAGATGACGTCCCGCGGCTCGGCGGGCTGGCCCAAGAACTCCGGCACCAACGACTTGCCCACAAAGCCCGGGTCTTGAGCGGTCTGCATGAGCTCCAGCACCGTGGGGGCGATGTCTACGGCGCTGCGCGGCGTGTCGATGCGCCGCGGCGGCACGCCCGGGATCACGAACATCAAAGGCACCCGCACCAGGTTCTCCCAGAGCTCGAAGCCGTGGGAGAACTGGTTGTGCTCGCCAAAGGCCTCGCCATGATCGCTCGTGATCACGATGACCGTGCGGGAAAACCAGCTTTTCTGCGCCATGAAGTCGAGCAGCTTGCCCACTTGCTGATCGGTGAACAGCACCTCGGCGTCGTACTTGTCGCGAAGGCCTTTGCCGAAGGGCGGAATGCCGTCGGCGTCGTGCGCCATATACTGGTCATGCGGGTCGAGAAAGTGAAACCACGCAAAGAAGCGCTGCGTGTCGAGCTTCGGATCCGAGAGCAAGCGCTCGGCGATGGCCTCGTGTTGCGGGCCCGACACGTTCTCGTCGGTGGTGTTGTTCCACTTGAGGTTGGGCACAAGCTCCCACGCATCGAAGCCGTTCTCGAAGCCGGCAGACTTGAAGTACCCATGGGCCTGCGCCCCGAGGGTGCGGACGCCGGACTTTTGGAGCAACTTTGGAAAGAACGGGGAGTCTTTGGCGTAGTTGCCAAAAAAGAACCCGTCGCGGCCCAGACTGCTTGGGTACCGGCCCGCCAGCAGGCCCCCGAGGCTCATGGCGGTGTACGAACTCACGGCGTACGCGCGGGTGTAGCTGACGCTCTTGGCTTCGAGGGCCGTGAGCCTTGGCGCGATGGGCCGCGGGTACCCGGCCCAGGGCATGTCCGCGCGCAAGCTGTCGATGGACAGCAGGATCACGTTCATGTCTTTGGGGAGCCCCGTCAGCGCGGGCGCTGCCTGCGCGGCACCCGACGGCGCTGCCGAAGGAGCCCCGGGCCCCTTTTCCACGGGCGCCGCCGCAGAAGTTGCCGCCTTGGCGCTGGGCTGGGGCTCCGGCGTGGGAGCCCCCTGGGACTTGCAGTCCGCAAAGCTCAGGGCACACAGCGCAAGCAGTGCCGCCGGTGTTCGGAGCGCGCGCGTCATCCGTCGACCGCGAGGCCCAGCTTCTTGCGCAGCTCGAAGTACTCCTCGCTGATGCTGTAGAGCACGACCTCTTTGAGGCGCTCCTTGACCGGCACGCTGGAGGCGTCTTCGGTGGCGCGCAACATCTCGGTGGTGGCGCCCAGATCGTGCGCGAGCACGAAGCCGATGCGATCCGCCGTGAGGTCGATGGCCGCAACCCACTTCTTGAGGTCGAGGGCTCCGCCGCTTTGAAGCAGTTTGGACACCAGGCTCGCCAAGGTGTCCTTGGCGGACCCTTGGAAGTCTTGCGCCATGGCCGCCATGGCCTCGGCCACGGGCCCTGCCATGTCTTGGGCCACGGGGAACGTGGGCACGCTCATGCGGATGGCCGCAAAGAGCCAAGCCTTGAGCCCGGTGCCCGTGGGCACGAGATGCCGCACGTAGTAGCCCGCACGCAGATAGGTCAGGTGCTTGCCGCACATGAACGCCAGTGACTGCGAGGGCACGTTGGTATCGAAGGCGCCGCGCCCCAGGATGATGCCCGGGGTCTGAGCGTGCAAGAACCCGAGCGCCGCCACCTCGTTGGGGTTTTGGAACACGATGGGCGACGGCATGCCCAGCACGCCCTGCGCATAATAGAGCGTCTGCGAGATGGGGTACGGGTGCAGCGACGTGTCGATGGCGTAGCGGCGATCGAAGCCCAACGCCTCGATGGACTGCGTTCGCACGCGCATGATGGTGGGCTGGATGGTCGCGAAGATGCGCAGGAGCAGCGGATCGAGATCCGGGTGCGCCGCACGTTGCCATTCTTCGTCGGAGAAGGCGGCCTGGGCCGGCGCGGCGGTCTCCGTGCGGTGTTTGCGGAAGAACCGCTCCTCGTCAGGCTCCGCCAGGTTGAGCGTCGACAAGGCTTGGCACAGACACCACGCCGCGTCTGCGCGCTTGGACTCGGTGTAGAGCTTGCGCAGCAGCTTGTAGCTCTCGACCTTGTACGGGTTGCGCCGAAGGATCTGCGCCTGCGCGCGAACGGCCTTGTCCAGGTACTGCGCCGGATCGCTCGCATAGAGCTCGGCCAGCACATCCGCGCGGGTCTTGTCTTCGGGGTCGAAGGCCTGCGCCGCCTCGTAGGCGTCGATGGCCATCTCTGGCTCGGACAAGAACTTCTGGTACAGCTCGCCCATCTGGTCGAGCACCTTGACGATGGCCGCGCGGTCTTGGGTCGCTTTGGCCTGGTCGAGCTGCAAGCCGAGCAGACGCTTGACCGACAGGTGATCCTGCTTTTGCCGGTACAGCTCGGTGAGCTCGCCCAACGCCTTGGCGTTGGTTGCATCGGCGCTGATCACCTGCTCGTAGTAGCCAATGGCCTGGGCCTTCTGCCCCAGGTGCTTGGAAGCGATGGTGGCCGCCGTGTGCATGTACTTCGCACGCTGTTTGGGCTCCTCGACGAAGTCCGCGAGACGCGTGACCACGTCGATGAGCTTCGCCCAGTCTTTCTCTTCGGAGTACAGCTGCATGAGCTTGGCCAGCAGCTTGCGGTCGTCCGGGCGCTCTTCGAGGGCGCTCACGTAGGTCTTGGCGGCACGGCTGCGGTCGCCGATGCGGGACATCTCGAGATCGCCGATTTCGAGCAAGAGCTCGAAGCGCTCGGCGCCCGTCGCGATCTGAAGCCGGCGCTTTTTGACGCGCACGGCCTCTTCGTACTCGGCGCGCTCTTCGTGGATCTTGGCGAGCGAGCGCAGCGGGCGCGGGCTCGACGGGTCCAGATCTGCGGCCTCTTTCAGTGGGGCGATGGCGCGGTCCAGGTCCCCTGCCCTCCGGGCGCTCTCGCCCAGGTGGTAGAGGGCCTCGGCGCGGTCGGCACCGGCCAGCTCTTTGCCGTGGTTGGCCAGCAGCTCTTCGTGCAAGCGCAACGCCGTGTGTGGGTCGCCGAACTCGAAGAGCGCGTTGGCCGCGCGGGACAGCGCCTCGACGTCTTTGGGCGCGGTTTGCTGCAGCGCCTCGATGGCCGTCAGGATGCGCGGATTGGTGACCGCCGGAGGCGCTACGCTCATGCGGCCTTGGCTTGCCGCCGGGATGCGGGACTGACTCATGGGCGCGGCGTCGGCGGCCTGCATGCCGGACACCGACGAGAGCGAGGGCGGCGGCGCCGAGGGGCGCATGGCCGTGCCAAAGGCCTCCAAGAAGCGAACGAGCACGCGCACGGCGTCGTCTTTGGGCAGCAGGCTCGTACGGCCAATGACACCGTCGAGGTGTTTGCTGGCTTCGAGCAGGCGGCCGGCCTCGAAGGCCAGATCGCCCAGCACCATGAGCGCTTCGGCGCAGGTCGGGTCGAGCGCGATGGCGCGCTTTGCAGCGGCCTCGGCCTTCGCGTCGTCCGCGAGCTCTCGGGCGTACACCCGGGCAAGCTCACCGTGCAGGCGCGCCTTGGCGAGATCGCCTTCGGCGTGTTGCAGCTCGCGCTCGACCAGGGTGATGACGCTGCCCCAGTCGCCCCGCTCGGCGTAGGCCTTGCGAAGCGCCGATGCCGCTGCGGTGTCTTTGGGCGAGGCATCGAGCGCCAACTTGTAGCGTTCGATGGCGCCATCTTTGTCGCCGCGGGTCTCGAGCAAACGCGCTGCGCGCATCCATTGCTCGGCCTTGGCCTCGGCGGTTTGGGCCTTGGCAGCCAGGGCCTCGATGGCCGACAGCGCCGCGTGGGCGTCCCCGGTGGCCTCGCGCAGGTGTGCGAGCGCCTCGAGGCTGCCGGCGTTGTCCGGCTGGATCCGCAGGACCTCTTCGTAGACCTTCATGGCCCGCTCCGGAGAGCCCACGTGCTCGGCGAGCACCCGGGCCCGAGAGACCATGAGCTCCACCTTGCGCGCCTCGTCGGAGGTCACCGTGGCGTGGCGCTCCAAGAGCGCCGTCACGCGGTCCCAACGGTCGAGAGCCCGATAGTGTCGAACCAGCCCCGTCAGGGCTTGGTCGTGCGCCGAATCGATCTTCAGGATCTCTTCGAGGGACTGCGCGGCGCTGGCGTGATCGAGGAATTCCTCGTCGTACAAGCCGGCCATGCGCTCGAAGAGCGCAACCTTCTGCCGCGGCGTGGCCGCCACGGCAATTTGCCGTTCGAGCACCTCGAGCAGCTCTCGGTAGCGGCCCGTGCGGTTGAAGATCCGGTCGAGACCCTTGAGGGCTGCGAGGCTCTTGGGATCGACGGCCAAGGCCGCCTCGTAGCGTCGCGTGGCCTCGGGCAAGTCGCCCAGGTGGTCTTCTTGCACCTCGGCCACTTTGCACAACGCCTCGGCCTTCTCGAGGCCGCGCCGTGCCTCGGCGCGCGCATCAAGGATACGAACGAGGCCCGCAAAATCGCCTGTGCGCTCGAGCTGCCGAGCCATGCCATCGGAGGCCTTGATGTGCCCCGGGTCCTCGGACAGAACCGCCTCGTACAAGTCCCGGGCGCGGTTGCCGTCGTTGAGCTTCGACTCGAACAGTTCCGCAGCCTCGGTACGCAAATCGCGACCCTTGGGCGTGGCCCCGGCGGCGTCGGCCCGCGCGGTGAGCATGCTCGCGAGTTCGGGCCACTGTTGCGCGCGACGATAGATGAACGAAAGGCCCTCGCTCGCCGCCTCGTGCGACGGTTCTTGGGACAGCACTTGGCTGTAGGCCATGAGCGCCAAGTCCGCGCGGTTGAGCTTGGTGTCGTACCAGGACGCCGCGCGCATCAGCAGCGCGTTGCGATCGGCCTGCGACAGCGCAGCCTCTTTGATGGTCTCGGTGATGGTGCTCAGGGCCTCGTTCCAGCGGTTGGCCTTGCTGCCGCACAGGCTCTCGACGAGCGATGCGTATTCGGCGCTGCTCGGCACCTCGCACAGGGCCTGCACGTAGGCCACGGTTGCCTGCTCGGCATCTTCGAGCTCGCCTGCATACAAGCGACCGATCTCGGCGAGGGCACGGGCGCGGCCTTCGCCGGGTTCGGCATTTTGGCTACGTTCGAGCAGCATCTCCACGAGCTCCTCGAACTTGCCCAGGGCTTTGCGCACCTCTTCGAGGGCCACGGCGGCGATGTCGTCTTGGGGGTCGATGGCCAAGATGGCCACGTAGGCGGTCTCGGCCTGGGCCTTGTCTTTGGCGGCGCCATCGAAGGTGCGGGCCGCGCGGTACAAGAGGCCCTTTTTGCTCTCTCGGGCGTCGTCGTTGGTGATCTCCAGGGCCTCCGCCGCCTGCATGAAGGCTGCGCCCACCTTGAGCGCCGAAGCGCCTTGCTCGACGGCCTTTTCGAGGGCGAGTGCGGCCTCGGCATCGGCCACGTTGCGCAGCAGGGCCTCGATGAGCGCATCGACGCGCTCTTCGGTGATGGTGCCGGCCTTGGGGGCCATGGATGCGCGCCCGAGGGCGTCCAGCGCATCGAGGATGCCTTGGGCATCTTTGGGGCGCCGCGCCGGATCTTTGGCGAGCAGCGTGAGTACGAATTCGTCGACATCGCGCGGGATGAAGCCACGCGGCGCCTTGGTGCTGGGCGCGTCGGGCTCGCGGGACAAGTGCGAGAACACGGCATCCGTGGCGTTGTCGGTCACGAAGACGGGCTTGCCGCTCAAGAGCTCGTACAACATGGATCCGAAGGCGTAGACGTCGCTGCGCGGGTCGGCCAGGCGTCCACGCACCAGCTCCGGCGCAATGGTCTTGGGCGAACCAAACACGGCCAGGAGCCCCGTGTGACCGCTGGCCGAGACGCTGCGCTGGCGCAGGCGGTCGGTGCCGAAGTCGATGAGCGTGACGCCCTCTTTGCCCGCGAGGACGTTCTCGAGCTTGAGATCACCGTGCACCAGGTGCGCCCGGTGCAGCGCCGCGAGCGCTTCCAGAATGCCGCGGAGCGTGGCGCGAAGTTCGTTGATGTGCGTGGGCCCCGTGCGGGCAAGGCGCTGCGACAAAGGCTGCGCGTCGACATGCTCGTAGGCCACGTAGAACTGGCCATCTTCGAGCTCTCCGGCCTGAATGCCCCGGGGCAAGCCGGGGTGGTCGACAGCGCCCACCAGCCGGTTGGCCGTCAGGAACCGATGCACCGAGCGACGGTCGCGTGAAGCCTCACGGCGCAGCACCTTGAGCACCCAGCTCTTGCCATCGCGCACGGCGATGTACACGACGGCGAGCTCGCTCTCGCCGAGCTTGCGCTGAATGACGAAGTCGCCCACCTGGCGGCCCGCAGCCAGATCTTCGCGCCCCAAGATGCCCGACAGATCAAAGATGCGCGGATCGACTTCGCGCTTGGACACGCGAATGATGTCCACCAGCGCTTCGATGCGTTCCCCATCCAAACATCGCTCGGTGAGCGCTCGCGCAAACGATGCCTTGGCAGCCGTGCCGCCAACGTCGTCGGGTGCGAGACCAAGAAGGGTCTCGCTCATGTTGGTCATCTCTTCGAGAGAGAAGAGACGCTCGAGTTCGCCACGCAGAATGTCGATGGTCGCGGTCATGAAATCGCTCCGATGGGGCATGCCCGTGGGGGCTGCCGGGGGGTGCGGAGCTTACCGCGGATTGCGTTCCTGTAGATCCACAGCCGCAGCGCAATCGACCCGCGATAACCCCCCGAAAGGGCTCGCCGAAATTCCAGCGTTACGGTAATGACAGGTTTGCCCCGGCCGGCGTCAGGGCTTGGGCGCCGGGGCAGCGCCAAAGAGCTCGCGCAACGCCTGGAGCAGACGCTCGAAGAAGCTCGGTTGGTTCACCACGAGCGACGTCCGAAGACCCAGCCCCAGGAGGATCTCGGCTGCGCTGCGCGGGACGAAGACCCCCTGACAATCGTCGCAGCGC
>JBIKNA010000329.1:0-8230 GCA_044358965.1 Polyangiaceae bacterium | reverse complement strand
GGCCGAGCGCGCCAAGCTGCTGGGCTACGCCACACACGCGCATTTCCGCCTGGAGAACGCCATGGCGAAAACCCCCGAGCGCGCCGCCACGCTCATGGAGAACGTGTGGAAGCCCGCCGTGACTCGCGTGCGCGAAGAAGTCGGCGACATGCAGGCCATCGCCAACAAAGAAGGTCTCGGACGCCCCATCGCGCCGTGGGACTACCGGCACTACGCCGAGAAAGTACGCAAGGCCAAGTACGACCTCGACGAGAACGAGGTGAAGGCCTACCTGCAGATGGACAAACTTCGGGAGGCCATGTTCTGGGTGGCCGGCGAGCTGTTCGACTTCGACTTTTCGCCCGCGCCCAATGTGCCCGTCTACCACCCCGATGTTCGGGTCTGGGAGGTCAAGCAGCGCAGCACCGGCAAACACGTGGGCCTTTGGTACTTCGATCCGTACGCGCGACCGGGCAAACACTCCGGCGCCTGGATGAACGCGTACCGCGTGCAAGAGCGCTTCCGCGGCGAGGTCACCACCATTGTCAGCAACAACGCCAACTTCGTCAAAGGTGAGCCCGGCGCCCCGGTGCTCATCAGTTGGGCCGACGCCACAACGCTGTTCCACGAGTTTGGCCACGCGCTGCACGGGCTGTCGTCCAACGTGACGTACCCCAGCCTGGCGGGCACCCGGGTGGCCCGGGACTACGTCGAGTTCCCGTCGCAGCTGCTCGAGCACTGGCTCTCCACCAAAGAGGTCCTTGGCCGCTTTGCGCTGCATCACCAGACTGGCGCGCCCATTCCCCCGGCCTTGGTGGCCAAGATCGAACGCGCGGCCACCTTCAACCAGGGCTTTGCCACCGTCGAGTACCTGAGCGCCGCACTCATCGACCTCAAGCTCCACTTGGCCGGCGACGCGCCCATCGACCCCGCCACCTTCGAAAAGAACACGCTCGCATCGATGGGCATGCCCAGCGAGATCGTCATGCGGCACCGAACGCCGCAGTTCTCGCATGTGTTCTCTGGCGACAGCTACTCGGCCGGGTACTACAGCTACTTGTGGGCCGACACGCTCACCGCCGATGCCTACGACGCCTTCACCGAAGGCAAAGGGCCGTACGACAAAGAGGTGGCCGCGCGGCTCCGCAAGTACGTGTTCAACGTGGGTGACACCGTGGATCCGGCAGAGGGCTACCGCGGGTTCCGGGGGCGCGACGTGGACGTGAGTGCCCTCATGCGCAAGCGCGGCTTCGCGCCGCCGCGCTAGGCTGCACTGTGCCCCAGATGGCAGTGCCCCCGTGGCTCCAGCAGCAGACGACGAGGGCCTTGTTGCTGGGGCTGCTTTCGGCGGCGCTTGGCTACTTCTTGGCCAACAGCTACGTGGGGCGGCTGTCGAACCACCGCGGCTACCGATTGGTGGCCGTGGACGACCGGGTCCAGGCACCGCGAGCCAGGGTGCCCCGACGTAGTGTAGTCGTCGTCATCGATGGCCTTGGCTATGCCTATGGCCTGGGCCTGCGCGCGCGAGAGCAGCTGCAGGCCCAAGGTGCGTGCTACCGGACGTACGTCGGCGTGCCCAGTGTGTCGCGCCCCTCGTACGCGGTGATCTCCACGGGGCTCGAGCAAGAACGCACCGGCGCCCGCAACAATGACGAACAATCGCCGCTCGCTGCGGAGTCCATCTGGGAGGTCTTTCGCGAGGCCAACCGGACCGTGGATGGCCGGAGCAACCTGGGTTGGTGGCGTGAGCTCTTTCCCGGCGGCTTTTCTTCGTACGCGGTGTTTCGGCACCAAGACAACATGTTCGCCCCAGAGCTTCATGCGGACATGACGCTGCTCCACCCATCCTATGTGGACGAGACGGCACACGACCACGGGACCTTGGGCGAGGAGCACGCGCGGGATGTTCGTCGGGTGGACCAAGAGCTCACCGACATGTTGCGGAGCCTAGACCTTACACAAGACTTGGTGATGCTCACCGCCGACCACGGGCATCGCACCCGCGGCGGCCATGGCGGCCCGCAACCCGAGATCACCTGGGTGCTGAGCTGCTTTGCGGGTCCTGGCGTTGCGCACCGCGACGAGATCTCGAGCATGGACTCGCGTGCGTTGGCCCCGGCGCTGGCGCTGCTTCATGGCCTGCGCTTTCCCAAACACATGCAGGCGCTCGGCGATCACCTGGACGAAGCCTTCACGGTCACCGCCGCCCCAACGCCGGCCGACGAGGCCTATGTCGCCGAACGTCGCAGCGCCGTGGCACGCTACCGCGGGCGCAACCAAGAGCAGCTCTTGGCGTGGGGAAGCCCAAGCTGGCGCGCCCTCGAGGCGAGCCTCCGCGACGAACAGGCCATGCGCGGCACCCTTGCGGCGAGCCCCTTCGCGCTGACCATAGGTCTTGTACTGCGACGCGAGCGGCGCTGGCGTGCGCAAGTGGTTCTGTTGACGCTTCCTGCGCTGGCCATGGCCGGAGCCACGCTGGTCTATGTGCTTCTGTCTGGCGGCTTCGATGCCACCAGCATCAACAGCGAGGCATTCTTCGTTCGCAATGCCGTCTCTGCGTCAATGCTGGGCGTGCTGCTCATGAACGCTGTGTTCGTGGCGTGCCTTCGGGGGCGGGTGCAGCGCTTGCTCGCGTCGGTGCTGCTGGTGCTGGTGATGTCGCTCGGGTCTGCGGCACACATCGCGGCCTTTGGCTGGCCTCTGGGCTACCCGATGCCAACGCCGGTGCTCTACTTCGCCCCATTTGTGATGTCGGTGTTCCTGTTCGTGGTGGGCTTGGAGCTTGCGGCCACGGCGGCCTGGCTACGCTGGCGGGGTTCCACTCCGTAACGCCAGCGCTGGCAGTGCACTGGCGCCGGTCCGCGCTATGCTTCGATGTCCATGGACGCAGCTCCCCACAACCTGCCTGCGGAGCTGCTCCGAGAAGTGCGCAAGACCTGGGTGGCCCCGCACCTTCGGGGTGCCGTCGAGCGCCTGCCGCAGCCCGTGCGACTCGACGCTGCATTGCACGCAGATGCCTCGGCGGTGCCTTTGGCCGCACGGCAGCTGCTCAAGCTCACGCTGTCGGGGGATCGCGTGCGTCTGGGTTCCGTGCGCGAGGCACTCCCGGGCGAACATGTAACCCTGACCTTGCGCCGCGGAGAACGCTCACTGTCGATGAGCACCGAGGAGCTGCAAGGCGAGCTGCGCACGGTGCTCACACGTTTGCTCGGGGCACTCTTCGATGCCAGCGACGTCACACACATGCTGGAGAGCTTGGCATTCCAGTCGTCGAGCCTGAGCACGCTCCGGCAACTCACCGCCAAGATGCTCGAGGCCACCAGCATCGACGAAGCGCAGTCGCTCATGCTCGTCGGCATCACCTCGGGTCATGGCCTGGGGTTCAACCGCGCGGCGTTGTTCGTGCCCAGCGCCGTGCCCGATCAGTTTGTGGGAACCAAGGGCATTGGCCCCTTCGACGAGGCCGAGGCCCACCGGATCTGGGAAGAGATCGAACTTGGCGATGTGACCATCGAGGGCACCGCCAGCGACTTCGTGGCACACCGGCAAGACTCGCGATTCCAAGAGTTCGTCACGGGCATCGTGCTCCGTGCCACGCAAGCGACCGACGACGAGGTTCGCAAGATCATCGCGGCAGAAAGCCGCGCCGAGCTGTTCCAGGCCGCGCAGCCTGCCAACGCAGATCTGCGCAGGCTCACCGTGTCCGGCGAGTGGGTGCTGGCGCCCGTGCGCTCCCGGGGCGCGCTGCGGGGCGTGGTGTTTGCCGACAACTGCTACTCGGGCACCCGGGTCTCCGCCGAACAGATGGAACACTTGGCCCTGTACACGGAGCAGATGGCGCTGGTGCTCGAGAACCTGGCGCTGCTCTCTCGCGTGGCCGAGCTAGCCAGCACCGACGCGCTCACGGGCTTGCTCAATCGCCGCGAGTTCGACACACGCTTCGAGCAAGAGCGCTCACGATGCCTGCGCTCCGGCGCTCCCCTGTCGCTTCTGATCATCGACGTCGACCACTTCAAGCAGACCAACGACAAGGGGGGCCACGCCGAAGGCGACCGGGTGCTGCGCACGCTGGGATTGCTGCTAAAGGGCGCGTTTCGCACCCATGATCTGGTGGCCCGCTACGGCGGCGACGAGTTCGTGGTGCTCTTGCCCGACGCCAGCACCAACCATGTCGCCGTGGCAGCACGACGCCTTGGTCAATATGCGCGCGACAACGGCATCTCGCTGAGCGTAGGTGGCGCCACCTGGCCCGATCGCGAGCCCGAAGCCGAAGCGCTGTTTGCCGCCGCCGACAAAGATCTCTATCGCGCCAAGAACGAAGGCCGCGGCTGCGCCGTGGTCAACGGCATCAAGCTCGAGTTCACCGCCAGCGTTCGTCCGCCAGGCATTCCCTAGCGGTCACACTTCGGCAAGCTGCACGCCGGTTCCCTGGCTTTGGGGCGCTGGCGCACGTTCTAAAGAACAGGCGGCGGAAAGATCCCGTCGAACGCGGCTACGTAGTCTGGTCCTCCGGGGTACTGGTCTTGGTACCAGCGAAGGCGTCCGCGTGTTCCGTCGACGCTCCAGGTCCCCCAGCCGTACATCTCGAGCGGCAGGTTGTGCACGGCGTAGGCCAGAGTCCAAGCCTCGACGCAATCGCCCCCCGGTCCGCCGCCGCCCGCAGCAGTCCGAATGCCCGTCAGAACGTCGGCCAGTAACGCACATAGCGCACGGCGTTGGTCTTCTGTGGGGAGCGGGTCCGCCATGGAGCAAACGCTACCGAGAGTTCCACACGTGCGACGGATCAGTCCATGGTGCCGAGCTTGCGCTCGAGCACTTCGAGATGCGCGCGCACCTCGGGGTCGGAGACCCGCAGCGACTCGACCTTGCGCACCGCGCTCATGACGGTGGTGTGGTCGCGATTGCCAAAGGCGCGCCCCAGCTCGGGGAAGCTGCACTTGAGACGCTGCTTGCACAAGTACATGGCCACATGCCGCGCAAAGGCGATGCTCTTGTGGCGATCTTTGGACACGAGCTCCCCGTGGCGGAGCTTGAAGTGGTGGCAAACGGTGCGCTGAATGTCGTCGACGCTCTGCTCGCTGATGCGACCGGTGGCCGACGCGGCCAGCTCCGTGCGCACGAAGTCCATGTCGATGGGCCGCTGGAGCAAGCTGCTCTTGGCTGCCAGCCGGATGAGCGTGCCTTCGAGCTCGCGCACGTTGCTTCGAATGCTCTGCGCCAAGTAGAGCACGACGTCGTCGGACATCTCGATGTGCTCGGCCTGCGCCTTCTTGCGCATGATGGCCACGCGGGTTTCGAGCTCCGGGCCTTGGATGTCGGCCACGAGCCCCCAGGTAAACCGCGAGATGAGCCGCTCTTCCATGCGCTCGAGCTGCTGCGGATACTTGTCGCTGGTGACGATGATGGGCTTGTCGGCCTGGTGCAACGCGTTGAACGCGTGAAAGAACTCTTCTTGGGTCTGCGTCTTGTTGGCGAAGAACTGAATGTCGTCGACCAAGAGCAGATCGCACTTCTCGCGGTAGCGCGAGCGGAACTCGCCCATGCGCTGGTCTTGCAAGGCCTGCAAGAATTCGTTCACGAAGCGCTCGGCAGACACGTACAAGATGCGCGCGCTGGGGCGCTCGGTGCGGACCCGATGCGCAACGGCGTGCACCAAGTGGGTTTTGCCGAGGCCGGTGCCACCGCACAAGAACAACGGATTGTGCCGTGGGCCGCCGCCACCGGCTGCTGCAACGGCGGCAGCGTGTGCCAGCTGGTTGGATGGCCCGATGACGAAGTTGGCGAAGGTGTACCGCGGGTTCAGGCCCTCGACGGGCGGCGCCGAGACCTGGATGCGCGGACGCTGGGAAGACGGGCGCGCGTCGTCGTGAGGCTGCGTGAGCTGGGCCTCTTCGGGAACCTGGAGGGGAGAGACCGGCGAAGCCGACGGGGCGGGCAGCGAGCGCGAGAAGCGCGTGCGCACGGACACGGGCATGGGCGCCGGGCCTTGGGAGACCGGACGCTCGAGCTCGCCACCGATGGTCCACGCCACCTGAACGCTCCAGCCGGTTTGGCTACGCAGGTAGTCGACCAGGGTGGGCAAGAAGTGCTGGTCGATCCAGTCGCGGACGAACTCGTCGCGAGCGCGCAGCAACAGGACGCCATCGACGATGCCGTCGTACTGAACACCCGAGAACCACTGCTCGAAGCTGCCAGGCGACTTGTCACGGGTGTACGCCACGGCGCCCGCCCACACGTTGTCCCCAGACTGCTCAGCATCCAACATCTGTGTCATTGGCCTCGAAGAAAACGGCGAACGCCCGAGAGCGAGTTTCACGGCGCGGAACGGATCCACAGGCAGCCAATGCAGGCTGTGGAAAACCTGTGGTGGATTGCTTGGGACCCGAACAAAAGAGACAGAAAGTCAGAGCGTTGGCGGATTCCAGCGTCAGGGGAAAACTCCCCCTCGGCGACGGAAACCCCTTCGCTCGGTGAAACAGCAACTCCCCCACATTCCGAACATGCGCCTTGGGGCCAAAACCGCGCCCGAAGGAGCCGCCCGAACTGACGACCGAGGAGGAACACCCGAGGGATCTCGGAGGCTCTTCGCCGGTCGCCCGTCAGAAGCGATTTATGGAGCTACACCGCCTTCTGTCACCTCGTAAACGGGCATGTGCAAAATTGACATAACTTCACGATCACAATGACAATTATTGATTGTAGAGCGCCCGCAATCTCGATCCCATGCGACGTCAAATTTCTGGCGGTTGCGTAAGTTCGCGTCACGCCATTGTTATTGTGCCGACACGAAAAACGCATGGGCGCAGCGATGCGATTTTTCCCGGTGTTTATGCTGTCAAGACACAGCGAGGACGCAGAAAATTGGGCCTTTTGCGGGCGCAGCAGGTACTGCGTTGAACCACCCGCATGTCCACCCAAAGCCCTTGCGTACCGCGCGGTTCTGCGATCTTGGCGCGAAGCGTCGCGGCTGCGACGGCCCTGTGCGTCATTGCCTTCGCACGTGCAGCCAGCGCGGACCCCTCCTCGACCACGCCGGCGCAGGGCTACGACAGCGGTGAGATTCAGCACCCGCGGGCCCTCGCACTGGCCGGCGCCCAGACCGCCTTGGGCACATCGACCAATGCAATCTTCAACAATCCGGCGAACCTGCCCTTCGCCCGCGTGTACCACTTCGAGGGCATCGCCGCCCTGTCGCCCGAAGCGCGTCGCCAGAGCTACGGCGGCGCCATCGCCGACTCCAGCACCAGCCGCGTCGCCGGTGGCTTCGGCGGAACGTGGTCCCAAATGGATCCCGACGGCATCAAGCGCACCTGGACCGATCTGCGCCTGGCCATCGCCTATCCGTTGGCCGATCGCGTGGCTGTGGGCCTCACCGGTCGCTACCTTCGCTTGAGCCAGTCCATCGCTGCGGGCCCCCTCGGCGCGAGCTATGTGTCCGACGGCACCAACGGACAACCCATCGTCAACACCTTCACCTTCGACGCCGGCTTGGCCGTGGCACCCATCGACGGACTCAAGGTCGGCGTGCTGGGCCGGAACCTAACGGTGCCCAACAACGGCGTGGTCCCCACGCAGGGCGTCTTCGGCATCGGCTACAGCAAAAGCGTCGTCGCCGTAGAGCTCGACGCCATGGTGGACTTCACCACCTACAACGCCGCCCGCGGCCGCTACATGGGCGGCGTCGAGGTCTTCGTGGCCGACCGCTTCCCCATCCGCGCCGGCTACCGCTACGACGACGGCCTCAAGACCCACGCCGTCACCGGCGGCGTCGGCTTCGTCGAGCGCAAGTACTCCATCGAACTCGGTGTTCGCCGCGACGTCGTCGCCGATCATCCATCGACCATGGTCGGCGCCGGCTTCCGCTTCTTCTACGACCAAGCGGGCTCCGGCGAAGAGATCGAGCCCGGCAGCCAATAACCTCAGGGATGGGTGCCGGCTGGGGCTTAACGGTGTCCGGCCCCTGCGGGGGCGGGGGCTGCGCGCTAGGCGTTTTCTGTCTCGGTACTTGGTGTCTGCCGGTTGGGCTTCACGGTGTCTGGGTTCGGAACTCGGTTTTGTTCAAAAGGGCTTTTTCGGCGTTGGGGTCAGGTGTGGAGATCATTTGGATCTGGGGCCTGCGGGGCTACGCGCTTTCGGGTAGGGCTGCGCGCGCTTCGTTGGCCCGCCGGAACGCGCCGCTGTTGTAGACCGGTGTTAGGAGACGCCTCGAATCGATGGCCTTGCCCCTAGGTAAGGAATTAGGCGTCGCTAT
>JBIKNA010000328.1:0-8247 GCA_044358965.1 Polyangiaceae bacterium | reverse complement strand
TGGCGAGGCGCACGCTGGACCACGCCATCCACGGCCGCGGGTAGTGCGGTGACTTTAGAGAAGGCGGCGGCCCGGTGCGGGTGCGAGTGCGAGTGCGGGTGCGAGTGCGGGTGCGGGGGCGGGGGCTGGGGAGTTGGGGGCTGGGGCTGGGGGCTGGGCCTGGGCCGCGGGGCGCTTGGGCTGGAAACTTGGCGACGCGCGGATCAGGTCGGTTGCAGCTTGTCTTGCGTCTTGGTGTCGAAGTCGCTGGCGTCGTGGCGCTCGTGGAGTTGCTCCGAGGGATTGCCCATGGCGCGGTTGACGATGCGGCCGCGTTTGACGGCGGGGCGGGCGGCGATGGTGTCGGTCCAGCGTCGGACGTGGGGGTACTCGTGGACCGACAGGAACTCGCCGGCGCCGTACACCAGGCCTTTGGCCAGGGCGCCGTACCAGGGCCAGATGGCCATGTCGGCAATGGTGTATTCTGCACCGGCCACGAACTCGTGCGATTCGAGCTGGCGGTTCAGCACGTCGAGCTGGCGCTTGGCCTCCATGGCAAAGCGGTTGATGGCGTATTCGATCTTGGTGGGCGCATACACGTAGAAGTGCCCAAAGCCGCCGCCCAACAGCGGGGCGCTGCCCATCTGCCAAAACAGCCACGACAGGCACTCGGTGCGGGCCACGTGCTCTTTGGGCAAGAAGGCGCCGAACTTCTCGGCCAGGTACAGCAAGATGGCGCCAGACTCGAACACCCGCACCGGAGTGGGGCCACTGCGGTCGACCAACGCGGGGATCTTGGAGTTGGGGTTCACATCCACGAACCCGCTGCCAAACTGATCGCCCTCGGTGATCTTGATGAGCCATGCATCGTACTCGGCGCCGGTGTGCCCCGCCGCGAGAAGCTCTTCGAGCATGACCGTGACCTTGACCCCGTTGGGCGTGGCCAACGAGTAGAGCTGCAGCGGGTGCTTGCCCACGGGCAACTCTTTGTCGTGGGTGGGGCCGGCAGTGGGCCGATTCATGTTGGCGAACGCGCCACCGTTCTTTTGGTCCCAGGTCCACACTTTGGGCGGCGTGTATTCGGGCTTGTCGCTCATGCAGGCAGATACGGTAGCACGCGAGCCTTGCCCGAACGCGCGGATGCTCGGTCGGCGCAACGAGTTCCCTGCGGGGGCGAGAGCGCTGGCATCGGGTCTATCGCTGGGCGCCGCTTGGCGGAATCGATACCTCGGCCACCTGCTTGGTGGCTGGGTCGAAGTCGATCACCGTTGCTGCGCGTTCGCACTCCCACGTGGTGACGTTGGAGAAACACGTGGCACCATCGCGCCAGAAGCCTCCGTCTTGGTGGATGTGGCCAAACAGATGAAGCCTTGGCGACACCTGACGCACGCGACGGAGCAAGTCTTCGCAGCCGGCGCGACCCTCGACAAGTCCCGTGTCGCCGAAGCCGGCTGGCGGACCATGCGTGATCAACACATCGACATGGTGGGGGACCGCTGCCCACTTCTGGGCGAGCGCCGGGCCGCGCGGCAGATTGAACGCCCAATCGTTGTACTCGGGCTGCCACGGGCTGCCCCAAAACAGCACGCCCTCGATGGTTGTGGCCGAGTCTTGCAAGTAGACAACATCGCCCAGGAGGCGCCGCGCCTCGGTGGCATCGTTGACGAAACACCAGTCGTGATTGCCTGCGATGATGATCTTGTGCCGATGCGGCAGCGCGCGCATCCAGCGAGCAACGCCTTCGAGCTCCTCTAGGGTGCCCCCGCGAAGCATGTCGCCGGCATGCACGAAAACATCGCCGGCGGGCAATGCGCCGAGATCCGCCTCGAAGGTGTGCGTGTCGGCCACGGCGACGATGCGCATTGCCATGAAGTTAGCACGCGCTCACGCGTGATGCCTCGTCGGGTCGCCACTTGTCGCTCCCGTCGGCGCCATGCGTTTGGGCAACGCAGTGCTTGCCCAAAGACCGAAGGGCGCGCACCCTAAAGAGAGTCCCGCATGAGCCTCAAGCAACTCGAGTACTTCGTCGCCGTGGCCGAAGAGGGCAACGTTGGGCGTGCCGCCAGCCGCTTGCACATGGCGCAGCCTCCGCTCAGTCGGCAGATTCGCAGCCTCGAGAGCGAGCTGGGCGCGCCGTTGTTCGAGCGCAACGCCCGCGGCATGACGTTGCTGCCTGCGGGCCAGTCGTTTCTTGGGCACGCGCGGCAGATCTTGCGTGCCGTCGAAGACGCGCGGGCCGTGGCCGGCCCTGCCAAAAATCAGTCCACGTAGCTGACGCCCGGGCAGTTGGCCTGCACCCACGCGCGGTAGGGCTGCGCACACACGACTTGGTTAGGCGGCGCCACGGGCGGCTGGCAGTTGTACGTGCCGTCTTTGGGGCACGAGTACCCGCCATCGCCCGCGTCGGCGCCGGTGTCGGAGCCCGCGTCGGCGAGACATGCCTTCTTGCTGCAAGCAACGCCGCTGTCCGTGCACGTGCACGTGTTGCAACCATCGGTCGCCGGAAAGTTGTCACCCACGAAGTAGCTTCGCCCGTCGTAGTTGCATCCGGTGTCGCTACAGGCCATCTCGGTGCACGCCACCCTGCCGTTGGTGCAGGTGCATCGGTTGCACCCGTCGCGCGACGGCACCGTGTCGCCCGATGCGTACGTCTTGCCGCCCTCGATGCACGCGCTGGCACCGCCCGCCTCGGCGCCAGCGTCGGAGCCAGCGTCGGCGGTGCCCGAAGTGGTGGTGCCGCTGCACGCAACCACGGCGAGCACAACGAAGCCAAGCGCAACGGGCATGGGGGCAACGGCAGACTTCATGATCGTGTTGTAGCGCGATGGCCGCTGCGCACCCAAGAAACCATGTGTCACGTGGGGCTCCTGCGGGCGCGAAAACGCAGGTACACTTGGCCGCATGGCTCTCACTCCTTGCAGCGCGTGCGCGCGTCATGTCCTCGAAGGTTCTGCGTGTCCGTTCTGCGGCGATGCCAGCGAGCGCGCGCCGGCGCGCAGCCATACGGTGCAAGCCATGACGCGCGCAGCGTTCTTGGTGTCGTCGGTGGCGCTCGGCGCGGGCTGCCAAGCATCGACGCCGCCGCCCGAGCCGCCGATGTCCGTGGCACCGGCCTACGGCGCTCCGGTGAACACGGCACCCGAGCCCACGCCGCCGGCACCGCAGCCAACCACGCACGAACCGCCCGCGCCGCCGCCGACCAACACACCACAACCTGTGCCCCAACCCATCACCGTGGCACCGGCCTACGGCGGACCGCCCGCGCCCGCGCTCTCGGCAACACCGACGGCCCCGCGACCGATGGCCGCGGCCTACGGCGCCCCGCCGGTGCCTCGCCCAGCTCCGTCGGCCAAGCCGGCGCCCCCCAAGAAGTAGCCCGGGCTCACCACAGAGCGAGCGGTTCACGCGATGGGCGCGCATCACTCGCGGGTGCACGAGCATGGTGCTGCGCGCGCAAGCGGCTCGCACTCGCACGCACACCACCGGACCGTTTGCCGAGTACACTGTAATCGCAAAAATCGACTCTGGACGCAGACGGGACGGGCCCGGTCCGGCCATTCGGGGAAGAGTCCATGGTGCCGCCCGCCACAGAGCCGCCCGCCCTTCACCAGCAGGGCTTCGAGCACTGCATCGACGCATCCCGGGCACGCAGCGCAGCGCTTGCCGCGCTTTCGCCGGCCCGGGCGCCGGCATCGCGTGAGAGCACCAACCCATGGAGCGTGGTGCTCTCGTTCGCCCGCGTCGGCAACAAGACCACGCTCGTCGCCGAGATTCGAGACCACGCCGATGAGCCCCGGGCCCGACGTGAGCTCGCGGGCACGCGCGATCAGTGCACTGCACTGGTGCGCGGGGCCATGGTCTGGGTGCAACTCACGCTAGAAGCCGAGGTCGAGCGCGACCAAGCGGCGCCGGAACCGGCCCCGCTGCCCGTGGAACCCACGGTGGCCATGTGGCCCGCCCCCGCGGCACCCGTCGTGCGTTCTCCAGAGCACGAGATGTTCTTGGCCCACGACGATCGTCACCGCACCATCGAGATTGGCGGCGGCGGCTTCGTGATGGGAGGCCTTGGCACCGGCGGCGTGACGGGTCCAAACCTGTTCGGCATCGTGGAGCTGGGCCGCGGATGGTACGCGCGACCCACCCTGGCCTTTGGCCGCAGCTTCGAACAAGTGGGCACCGAGAACGGCACATTTGCCAGCGTGGCCGAGGCGCGACTCGACGGCTGCAAGCGCGTTCCGGGCAACTACTTCGAGCGTCGGGGCCTGCAGCTCGATCTGTGTGCCGGGGTCGAAGGCGGCACAATCCACTTCGACGAGAGCAACACCACCAACGGCGCGCCGCAGACCTTGGCCGGTCGCAGCCTTGGGTTCTTGAGCACCGGCGGCGCCGTGGGCATGCGAGGAGAGCTCGGCTCCGACTGGAGCGTGCACCTGCGCGGCACCGGCGGCTACAACCTTTTGCGTCAACGCGTGGTGGACGAGCAGGGCACGGCTTTTGGTCCGCTGGCCTGGAATGCTCGCGCCGAGGTCGGACTTTCCTGGAGGCTGCGATGAAGACCGAAGCACTCGAGTTGTCGCTTGCGGGCCTGCAAGAGCTGCCCATGGCCGAAGAGAGCGGCGTTCGGGCCGTATCGCGCCACGTGCTCTTCCGCGAGATCTACGACAATCACTTCGACTTCGTGTGGCGCAACCTGCGCCGCCTGGGCGTGGCAACGGCCGAGCTCGAAGACCGCGCCCAAGAGGTCTTCATCGTCGCGCTCCGGCGCATCGACGACTACACCGAGCACTCTTTTGGGCCGCGGGCGTGGCTGTTCCAGATCACCTTGCGCGTCGCGTCCGACGAGCGGAGGCGAAGGCGAAGGCACCCCATAGACACCGACGGCGGCGAGCGCGCCGAGCGCGAGAGCATTCCCCCTTCGCAAGAGGGCGTGATGCAGCAAAAAGAGGCCTTGGCCACGCTCGAGCGCGCACTTTCGTGTCTGGATTTGCCCAAACGAGCCGTGCTCCTCATGCACGAGATCGAAGAAATGAGCGCACCAGAAATCAGCGTGGCCCTGAGCATCCCTCTCAACACCGTCTACTCGCGCCTGCGCAATGCACGCATCGAGCTCGACGTGGCCATTCGAAAGGAGCTCGGGCGATGAGTCAGCAACAACCCGAGCTTCGTGATCTGTTTGCACTGGCGCGCGCCGAGCGTGCTCCGGAGCAGGCCAAAGAGCGCGTGCGAGAGCGGGTGCTCGAAGCCGCTGTTGTGGGCGTGGGCGTGAGCGCCACCACGGCTGCGGTGGGCACATCGCTCTGGAAGAGCGCGCTCTTCGGCAAACTCATGGGAGGCTTGCTGTTGCTCGGGGCTGTGGGCGGAGGCCTCGCGCTGCACGCCCGCGTTGCACCGCAACATGCGCTGCCAGCGCTCGCAACACCAGCGCCTCGTATCGCCGCCGAGCAGCCCGGGTCCCTCGCCGCCGCCGGCAACACGCCATCCGTGCAGGCTACACCCATGGGCCCCCGCACGGGCGGAGTCTCCGCGAGCAACCCAGTGCCGGCCATGGCAGCCGTGCCCGCACCAAGCACCGATGCGCAAAAGGCCCCCAGCAAGCCCGCCCCAGCCGCGCTCCCCCCAAAGCCGGTCGCCGAAGGCGATCTGGAACGCGAAGCCAGCTTGCTCTCGGCCGCCCGCAGCGCTCTCCAAGAAGGCAACCTCGCCGCGGCGCAACAGCACCTGCTCGCGCGACGCCAGCTCGCGCACCGCAGCCTGGACCCAGAGGCCTTGGCCGTGGAAGCCAAGGTGCTGCGCGCCCAAGGCAACACCGACGCATCGACCGCACGAGAAGCCGAACTGCGACTGCGATTCCCCGAGCACAGCCTGGCTCGCTAGGGGGTGTCCCTCATTCCGGACCGAGGATTTCCGTGGAGTTGCGAGCAGCGCAAGGCGCAACGACGACGCCTACTGTTGCTAGGCAAGGAGGAGCAACGATGCGATGCGATGCAAATCCGCGGAAAGCCGACGGGAGAAATGGGGGACACCCCCTAGAGCTGTTGGCGCGAGCTTCGGTCAAGCTCGCGCCGTGGGGCTTCTTGTGCTCTCGGAAGCTCTCGCGCTCCGCCGAACGCGTTACTTGCTGGCGATGCCCACCAGGCGCTCGAGCGACGCCAGATCGAGCGTGAGATCGGCGACGAAGACGCCGTTTTCTTCGCGCAGGGCCAGCTCGCCGGGGATGCCACGCTTCTCGAGCACCTGAACCACTTTGCCCGCGCGCTGCATGGCCTCGCGCTCGGCCGGAGGAATGCGACGCGTGCGCTTCTTGACCTCGTCGGTGACGGCGTCGAGCGCCTTCTTGAACTCGCGAACGGACGGTCGGTCGGCGGTGGCCTTGACGTGTTCTTCGGCCATCTCTTCGGCGCGCTTGGCCGCGATGGTGAGCGCTGCCCTGGCGGTGCCAATGGCGCGGGTGAGCGCCTTTTGCGGCGCAGCGACGGGTGCCTTGTTCTTGGGACGTGCGGCCATGGGGTTGCTTCGTATTAGCCCAGATTGTGCTCAGGGGCCTATTTCGCGGCGAGATCTCCGCCCGCGTCACAAGATCGCTACAATGGCCGTCCGATGACCGAACACGCGCGTTTCACCATCGACTGCGAGCCCCAACAACCTGGCTACGTGGCCTCGTATCTGCGAATGGCAGGCCACGAGTGCGCCTTCATCGAGACCTACACGACACACGCCGTGCCGCGCATGTTGGCCGAGCTGGCCCGCGTCGGCCGTAGCCCCCAAGACGTGCGCTACGTGGTGGTCACGCACGCCCACCTCGACCACGCGGGCGGCGCCAGCGCGCTGCTTCGCGCGTGCCCCAACGCCACGCTGCTAGCGCACCCACGCGCAGCCCGGCACCTGATCGACCCAAGCAAGCTCGTGGCCAGCGCCACGCAGGTGTACGGCGAAGAGCACTTTCGCAAGGTCTACGGCACCATCGAGCCCATCGCCGAGAGCCGCGTGCGCGCATTGGGAGACGGCGACGCCTTCGAACTGGGCGACGCCACGTTGCGGGTGCACCACACCGCAGGGCACGCCAAACACCACTTCGTGGTCGACGACGAGACCTTGGACACGGTGTTCACCGGCGACACCTTCGGCCTCGTGTACCCGCGGCTGCAGCGCAACGGCCTCTTCGCCATCGCGTCCACCAGCCCCACAGATTTCGACGGGCCCGAGGCGCACAAGAGCGTGGACCTGGTGCTCAAGCTCGACCGAAGTACCGTCTGCCCCACGCACTTTGGCGCGGTGCAACACCCCAAAGCCGTGGCCGCGCAGCTGCGCACCTGGATCGATCGCTCGATGCGCTGGCAGAACGAGGCCAGCGCCAGCACCCTCGATGCCCAGGGCATGAGCAAGCGCATCGCCGACGAGATCCGCGCAGCGCTCGAAAAAGACGCGGTAGCCATTGGCCTGGCGCTCACTTCCGAAGACTGGGCGCTGCTCAAGCTCGACGTGGAGCTCAACGCCGATGGCCTGGCCTTCGCGGCACAGCGAGCTCGCGCGCCCAAGCCCTAACCCACATGCTGGGCACCCTGCCAAGCCCCGAGCGGCCGCCACGTTCTCAGAAAGCGCACAGACTCGCGTTCATCGATCTCGAACGAGGCCGATGACCCGTACGGAAGAACCGAACAAGAACGGCTCTGCTCGCCCGCGGTCGCAACGGCATTGCGTTTGCTAACTGCGGCGCCCATGACCTCGACCACCCGTTACGGCTCGCTCTTCGGCATCACACTTTGCTTCTCTTTGTTCGCGTCAGCGTGCTCCTCGGAGTCATCCACACCACCATCGCCCCAGGCCCCGACGGTGGTTCTGCCGCAGATTCAGGCGGCGGCGACGCGTCTGCCGATGCGGCAACGCAGCCTCCGGGCGAGCCCATCTCTGCGCCCGCAGACGCATGGACCTGGGTGGACTTCCCGGAGTCCAGGTGCCTCAAGGGAAGTTCGACGGGCATCGGGGTGCGTCTCCGACCTGGGAGCCGTCGACTGGTGCTCTACATGATGGGCGGCGGAGGGTGCTCCACGGCCGCGTGCTGGGGCCCCTCCCCCGGCGCCCAGAACCTCGACGGCTACGCCAAGCCCGAGTTCGACAAAGAGGGTCTGAAGACGAACCTCGCCGTGTTTGACACGAGCCCTGGTACGGCGAACCCCTTCGCCGACGCCAACATGGTGATGGTGCCCTACTGCACGGGCGACGTGCATGCAGGCACGCAGACCGTCGAGCTCGACGTCGATGGCACGAAGA
>JBIKNA010000327.1:0-8262 GCA_044358965.1 Polyangiaceae bacterium | reverse complement strand
TCCGCCCGGCACCACACCCGACGTGATGATTCGCTACGGCGCCTTCGACGACGTGGACTTTGGTCTGCGGTACTCGGGAACCGCGATCCACGCCGACGGCAAAGTACGCTTGTTTCACACCAAAGACGGCCTCGATGGGGCGCTGTCGCTGGGCTTGTCGCGGGCGCGGTACTCGGGTCTTTTGTTCGACGTGCTCGACGTGGTGGGCATTCGGGACTTCTCCCGTACCAACCTCGAGCTGCCCTTCATCATCGGGCGCCCCATGGGCGACTACGGTCACATCTGGACCGGCCCCAAGGTCATCGTGTCGCGCTACGAGGTCGACGCCACGCTGGTACGCACCAACGTGACCACCAACGCGAGCGGCTTCATGTTCTACGGCGGCGCATTTGCTGGCGTGGCATTGGGCTACAAGTACGTCTTCGGTGTGGCCGAGCTCACGCTCATGTACATGAAGGCCGGGGCCAACATCCTGGGCCGCGAGGTAAACCTAGGCGGCGTGGTGCTCATGCCCTCCGTCGGCATCATGGCCCGGTTTCCGCTGTTCTAGTACCACCTAGTGCTCGGTGCGGTAGCCGGCGCGATGTGCGTTCGCACGGGCCACAAACGCGACACGTCGCGCTCGCCAGATCACCGGCGGCGCGACGTGCGTGTGACGTCGGGTGCGACTACTTCTTGATCTCGGCGCAGAGCGCCCAGCCCTGATCGCCGTCGTCGAAGTTGACGTGGGCGAGCTTGCCGTGAACCTCGGTGATCTTGCCCGGGTACATGCCCTTGGTGCGACTCCACGGAGCGCTCACCTTGTCGCCAACCTTGGTGGCGCAGGTATCGGAGGGCGCAGGCTGCGCCTCACCGGCAGGCTGCAGGCTGGTCATCAGCGCCCAACCCTGGTCGCCGTCATCGAAGTTGATGTGCGCGAGTTTGCCGTGCACCTCGGTGACCTTGCCTGGGAACATCTTCTGCGCCCGGCTCCAGGGCGCCTGCACCGTCGAACCAACGTCGACCTTCTTGCCCCCCAACTTGCTGCAGCCCAGCTGCGGAACAAGGGCCAACGCGGCGAACGCCGCAACCATGATCGAACGATGTACTGAAGTCATGTCCACCTCCCTCGAGATTTGAAAACGCAAGCGTGCCTAGGGTGGGAGTGCGGGGTCAAGGAAGTTGTCGTTTACGCAGCAATGGAGCGGCGCGAGGCCCTCTTTGGGGCCCGTTTCATGTCGCCTTGTCTTTGGGCGTCGAGGCAGCCGAGCGCAGCCGCAGGGCGATCTGCAGCGGCACCAAGGTGGGCGCCAGGTAGACGAGGAGCCAGGAGCTCCCCGAGTCTTGAGCGAACAAGAGCGCCCATACGCTGATGCCAAGCACGCCGAGGGCCACGGCGCCGTTGCTCCACACGATGATCTTGGGCCCGGGCCCCCTTGCCACCAAGGTTGACCACGCCGCGTAGCCGAGCACCAGCCCGAGCGCCACGAGCACAAGAGAGAGCGCGCGCGACATCTCTGCGGCGACCATGCCCGTGAGCAACCAGAAGGCAGCGGCCAGTGCTTGCACGGAGGCTAAGATCGGACGAATCACTGGATGATCAACCGGTATTCAGCGCCGGGGCACGGGGGGTGCGCCGTAGATGGTGCTGTGCTCTCGCTTGGGGGCTGCGTCGGCGCCGGCGTCCGGAGCCTGGGCGCTGGGCGCGGGCGGCGCCGCCTCGGCGGCTGCGTCGTCGGGAGCACGCGGAGAATCTTTGGGCGGTGGGCCACCGTAGATGGTGGCCGACCCACCGCCCGCCGGACACCCGAGCGTGAGCACAGCCACCGCAGCGACGGACGCGTAGCGCCCCACGCGTTGGGCCCACGTGGCATCGCCCGCGAGCTGGTGCGCGCAGAAGGGGCACGTGGACGCTTCGGGGGTCACATGTCGATTGCAGTGTACACACGGGGCCAGAGCGCTCACGCCGTAGAGCGTACGCGCTCGCCCCGCAGGACTCAACAACCCGCCCTGTGAGGGCGGCGTTAGCCAGCGCGCGTTGGCAACGTGCGCTTGACGGGCTCTTGTTTCTTTTGCGTGTTGCGAAGCATCTGGTTTTCGAAGTACGGGCTATGCGTCGGGCGGTTGACGTATTTGCCGAAGCCCTGCTGCGTGTGCAGGTTTGCGCCGTCCCAGGCCAAGTGTCCGCGCACAAAGGTCATGGCCGGGTTGCCCACGGTCTCCATGCCTTCGTAGATGTTGAAGTCGATCTTCTGGTGATGCGTCTTGGCAGAGATGGTGCGGGTCTTGTTTGGGTCCCACACCACCACGTCGGCATCGGCGCCTGCGGCCACGCGGCCCTTCTTGCCATACACATTGAAGATCTTGGCCGTGTTGCTGGAGGTGACGGCCACGAACTCGGCGGGGGTGAGCTTGCCGGTGCGCACGCCGTGGTGCCACAAGACCGTCATGCGATCTTCGACGCCGCCAGTGCCGTTGGGGATCTTGCGGAAGTCTTCGAGGCCCGCTTGTTTCTGCGGCGTGCAGAAGCAGCAATGGTCCGTGGCAGTGGTTTGCAACATGCCCGCTTGCAAGCCCCGCCAGAGGGCCTCTTGGTGCTCCCGCGCCCGAAACGGTGGGCTCATGACGTAGTGCGCTGCGGCGTTCCAGTCGGGGTTCCGGTAAACGCTCTCGTCGATGACCAGATGTTGCGCGAGCACCTCGCCAAACACGCGCTGGCCTTCGAGGCGGGCGCGGGTGATGGCCTCGAGCGCGTCGATGCAACTGGTGTGCACCAAGTACAGCGGCACGCCCAGCACCTCGGCGATGCGAATGGCGCGGTTCGCCGCCTCGCCTTCGACCTCGGGTGGCCGCGACAGCGGGTGCCCCTCGGGCCCGTGGAACCCTTGGTCGAAGATCTGCTGCTGCAGGCGATACACGAGCTCGCCGTTCTCGGCGTGAACGGTGCACATGGCGCCAAGCTCTTTGGCGCGGCTGAACGAGTTCACCAAGA
Source organism: Polyangiaceae bacterium (assembly GCA_044358965.1). Lineage (GTDB taxonomy): Bacteria > Myxococcota_A > Polyangia > Polyangiales > Polyangiaceae > SXNL01. The sequence goes on along the minus strand of JBIKNA010000327.1, from coordinate 5,291 downwards.
TCTCGTCGTCGCACATGATGGCGTTTTTGTAGGCCATGAAGTGCTTGAAGCTGTTGACCCCGTGCTCTTTGGTGAGGGTCTCCATCTCCCGATGCACCGTCTCGTCCCACCAGGTGATGGCCACGTGAAAGCTGTAGTCTGCAGCGGCCTTTTCGGCCCAACCACGCCACTTCTTGTACGCCGCCAAGATGGACTCTTGCGGCGAGGGGATCACGAAATCGATGATCATGGTGGTGCCACCGGCCGCCGCAGCGCTGGTGCCCGAGAAGAAGTCTTCGGAGGCCACGGTGCCCATGAACGGCAGCTCCATGTGCGTGTGCGGGTCGATGCCGCCAGGAATCACGTAGGCACCACCTGCATCGACAACCTTGGCGCCGGCCGGCACCTCCAGGTCTTTGCCGACGGCAGAGATGTGCTCGCCGTCGAGAAGCACGTCTGCGCGCTCCTCGCCCTCGGCGTTAACCACTGTGCCGCCCCGGATGATCGTCTGCGTTGCCATGGGTACCTGCCTTCCGAAGGGCCGAGGGTATCATCTTTCCGGCGGCCGTCAGCCCGGGGCAAGGGAGCCTGCGTGGCGCGATAAATTCCCTGCTACCTTCGGGCCCCATGAGCGGAAAGCGAATCTTCATCACCGGCGGTGCATCGGGCTTTGGACGGGCGCTTGCCGAGCGCTACGCGCAAGCAGGGTGGTCGGTGCTCATCGGCGACATCGATCAAGCACGCAACACCGAGACACTCGCGGTGCTGCAGGACAAAGCGCCCAGGGCACACGCGGTGGTTTGCGACGTGCGCAAAGAAGAGGACCTGCAGGCCGCCGCAGACTGGCTGGTGCGCGAGTGGGGTGGGGTCGACGTCGTCGTGAACAACGCTGGCGTTGCCGTGGCCGGAGGCATCGCCGACCAGTCCATGGACGACTGGCGCTGGGTGGTGGACATCAACCTGCTCGGCGTTGTGCGCGGCTGCAAGGTGTTCACGCCGGTGTTTCGCAAGAACGGCAGCGGCTACTTCGTGAACGTGGCCTCGGCAGCGGGGCTCATCCACCCGCCGCTCATGGCGGCGTACAACGCCACCAAGGCCGCTGTGGTGGCCATCTCCGAAACCCTCGCGGTGGAGCTCGACGCCGACAACATCGGCGTATCCGTGGTGTGCCCGTCGTTCTTCCGCACCAACCTGCACGAGACCGCCCGGGCCACCACCCCAGAGCTTCAGCGCACCACGCGCGGAATGATCGACCGGGCCAAGAGCAGCGCCGAAGACGTCGCCGAGATCACGTTCAACGGTGTGCGCAAACGGGAGTTCCGCATCATCCCGCACAACGACGCCAAGATCGCATTCGGCTTCAAGCGCTCGGTGCCCTTCTCGGTGTTCAAAGGCATGCTGCTGCGCGAGGCCAAGCGGAAGATGGCCAAGGCCTAGAGCTGGCCAAGACCCGGGCCAAGGCACAAAAAAACAACCGGGACGAAAGCAACGAGGCGCTCACCTCTCGTTGCCTTCGCCCCGGCTGCGGGCTCCATGCGTTGTGCTTCTGAGTAGTGCACGCGCAGTGCCACAACTGGGTTACCCAGATTCAGGACACTTGCGGCCCCAGCTGCCCCGCTCCGGAGTCAGGGCGGGTGGATCAAACGCACCAACTGGATAACTATGTTGGCTTCCCCTGCGCCGTAGAGGCACGCCGACGCGACCCCACCGGCGCTTGCCTAACAGGTTGCGCGGGGGCATCAGGCGTTTCGTGGCAGAGCGCTCCGCCGGTGCTTCGTTGGGCGTTCACGTCTGCGCCGGCGCAGCTGGGAGCGGGCAACAGATAGAAATCGCACAAAAAAACAACCGGGACGAAAACAACGAGGCGCTCACCTCTCGTTGCCTTCGCCCCGGCTGCGGGCTCCATGCGTTGTGTTTCTGAGTATGTGCACGCGCAGTGCCAGGTCTGGGTTATCCAGAATTCAGACACTTACGTCTTCATGCGGGTATGGGCGGCACCGCGGAGGGTGGATCAAAGAGCCAACACCGTTACCCAGTTGCGGCACCGGTACCGGCCCATTCCCTCAAGGGCGGAGCCGGGGTCCAAAGTCGTTAGGCCGCCGCGACGTTCCGGACGTGGAGTCGGCGCTCCGGCGGAAGGTAGCCGCCAGCGCCGTTGATCTCGACGATGGCCTTGTTGGCCTCGAAGTAGACCTGCCAGTAGTGGTCCGTGTGGGTGTACGGCCGCACGGCCAGCACGGCGCCCAAATCCGTGAACGTGAGGATCTCGACGTCCGGAGGCGTTTCTTTGGAGACGTTGGGGATCTTGGCCAGCGCCTCTTTCAGGCGCTTGATGGCGTCGTTGGTGTCGACGGCGTGGTGCAACTGCGCGGTGAGGTCGACGCGACGAACCTTGTTGGCAGAGAAGTTCTGCACTGTGCCCGACAGGATCTTGTTGTTGCCCAGGTACGTCTGCACGTTGTCCGGGGTATCGATGGTGGTCACGAACAGACCGATGTTGCGCACGGTGCCCGTCACATCGGCGGCATTCACGAAGTCGCCCACCTTGAAGGGCTTGAGCACAATGATGAACGCGCCGGCCGCAAAGTTGCTGAGCAGACCGCCCCAGGCAGTACCGATGGCGATGCCGGCGCCCGCAAGCAACGCCGCGAACGTGGTGGTCTCCACGCCGAAGTATCCGAGGATGGACACAACCAGGGCGATGTTGAGCAGTACGGTCACCACGGTGCCGAGGTAACGCAGAATCGTCGGGTCGACCTTCTGCTTCTCGAGTGCGTGTTGAATCATCCGAGCCACGACTCCGATGAGCCAGCGACCGATGATGTAGAGAACGATGGCTCCGATGATCTTGAGACCGACCTCGGTGACCTTGGTCATTGCGGCGTTGACCGCGACTGTGGCTTGGGCTGTTGCGTCCGTCATGAGGCACGCAACTACCACGCGCGGCCGAGCACATGGCGCGGGGATCCCCACGTACGCGCCGCGCCGATGAAGAAATGTGATGCAGCGAAGCAGCATCAGCGGACCCTCGCTCTAAGGAAACCGCGCGAAATACACCTGCGGCCCCACGTCGCCGTCGCACGTCACGAGCGCGACGTGCGACGGCTCGATGTTGCGTTGTCCCTGTTGGCCAGTCCAGGTGCGCCTAGTCCATGCCCTTCATATTGGCGACGGGGTACAGACGATGCGCCACCTTGGCGATGCCCTCGGCTTCCAAGACGGCGAGCACTTCGTCGAGGTCTTTGTACACGCGGCCACACTCGTCGAGCGGGGTTTTGGTGGTGTTGCCAACGATGCCTTTGACGGTGACGCCACCGAGGGTGCGGACCACGTCGCGCATCTCGCGATCGATCTCCCCCTGCGAGGACTCGAGCTCGCGCTTTGCGGCGCCGCGGGCCAAGTGCCGACCGGAGCCATGGTTGACGGAGAAGCCCGACTGCACGGCCTGGGGCTGGGCGAACAGAATGGCCGCGCCGTGGTACATGGATCCCGGGATCAAACACGGGTGCCCCGTCTTCTCCCACGCCGTCCCCACGAGATCGGGGTGCCCGGCGGGGAAAGCCCGCGTGGCGCCCTTGCGGTGCACGAAGCCACGCTGCCGGGTGCCGTCGGGAAGCAACAGCGTCTCTTCTTGCACCAGGTTGTGCGAGATCTCGTAGTAGACGACGCCCTCTTTGCGAAAGACGTTGCGCAGGGCTTCTTGCACGCCATCCACGATGATGTGGCGGTTGGCCACTGCATAGTTGGCGGCCGTATTGTGGTGCGCCCAGTACTCGCGCCCCAGGGGCTCGTCGATACGAAGCCAGGCGTCCTCCCGGCGATTGCTGGGCAGGCCGCGCAGCCGCGCCCCCTCGTAGAAGAAGTGGTTCGCCGTCTGCCAGCCGTAGCCACGCGAGCCACAGTGGATCATGACCCACACGTCGCCTGTGTCTTTGTCGACCTGCATCTCGATGAAGTGGTTGCCGCCGCCCACGGAGCCAAGCTGCGGAACGACTTTCTCGTATGCCCGAGACACCTTGCCCAGGTCTACGTCGTCGGGCACCTCGATGAACTGCCGCTCACAAAGGTTGGCAGAGACCCCAAGGGCCTTCGCGCCGTACCGCAGCACCTCGTCGCCCTTCTTGGACGAGAACTTGGGCATGAACTGCGGGCGCCCAGACCCAACGCCGGTGGCCACGCGCTTGTCGACCTCGGCGATCCATCGCGCCCGCGCGTCCCAATCGGCGATGTCCGCGGCCGTGAGCCCCGGCACCTTCATGTACAAGACGCCGCAAGAGATGTCGTAGCCCGAGCCCGCCTGAATGATGGTGTCGCTGGTGACGACCACACACCCCACGGGCACGCCGTAGCCCTGGTGCGCGTCGGGCATGAGATACGCACCAATGACACCTTCGTAGGAAGCGGCACTCGCGAGCTGCTGCCACATGCCCTCTTCGGTGCGGGCAAAAAGGCCTTCGGAGAAGAACGCGTGTGCGTCCACCTTCATGCCGCCCGTCTTGGGAAGCACGTAGTGGTTCTCGGAAACCTTTTGCGCGAAATACTTGAGCGACACGACGCACCTCCCGGATCTGCAGCGTTTGGTAGATCCTACCCTCGAAAACCCAATGCCAAACCCTGGCGGAAGCCGGGTGACTCGAACACCGTGCCTTGCGGCACGAACCGGCTAGCAACCGGCCCTGCGCCCCGCGCAGTACGTCTTCCGAGACGTCCCGAAGAGGTGCCCTTGGCAACCGGGCAAGGGCCCGCCGAATGTCTCGTGACGGCAGCTTGCCGTCGAGACGAGCACGGGCACCCCCTTCGTGGTCTGGGTGGAGCGATTTGAACGCCCATCTCTCGGATCCGAACCGAGGACTCTGCCAGGTTGAGCTACACCCAGAAGCAGCGTGCACAGTGCACGCGGTGGGCCATCTGTGAATCGAACACAGAACGAGCTCCTTATCAGGGAGCCCAGGGTCACCAACCCGTCATGGCCCAATGGATCGCAGCAAGCGATCTCCAGTCACCAGTCTCCAGTTTCCAAAGCGTGCGCGGGGCCGGCCCGCGCGGTGCGCAGAGAGGGGGTCGAACCCTCACTTGGCCGGGTTTGAAGCGGCCGCCTCTGCCTGTTGGGCTACCTGCGCGCGGTCCGGGGCGTGAGGATCGAACTCACCTGAGCCTGTTTGTAAGACAGGGGTTCTCACCAGAGAACGAGCCCCGGAGGCGGCCCTGTTTTGCGTCTGGGCCCGGGGCAGAGCGCGCCGGCTGCGCGAGCAACCGGCGGCAGACCCCAAGACGTCGAGAAGCGGTGGCTCACGCCACACGCGCCGTGGCCT
>JBIKNA010000326.1:0-8273 GCA_044358965.1 Polyangiaceae bacterium | reverse complement strand
CACCGCGACGGGGATCCCGAAGCGGCCCAGGTGCACCGGGCCCATGCGGGTCCATCGACCGCGCATGCGGGCCACGAGCCCTAGCGCGATGGGGGCGCCGTAGCTCACGTACAACCCCATGGTGGCCATGCTGACCATCGCATCGAAGACCTGCGAGGAGAGCCTGCTCGTGACGAGGACAAGCAGCAACGGGCCGAGCACGGCGACGGCCAGGGCGACGTGCGGCACTTTGTGCGTGGGGTGCACCCTGCGTAGCCAGTGCGAGCCCGGGAGTCCGTTGTCTCGAGCAAACGCGTAGATCGTTCGGGAGGCGCTGGTCACGCTGGACAGGCCGCAAAACCACATGGCGAAGATGGCGAGGGCCATGGCGGCCCGCCCGCCGGTGGGCCCAAGCGCCTGGGTCAGCACCGAGAGCGCCGCGTGCTCGTCTTTGGCCGTGGCCGCCACATCGCCCACGGCGAGCGTGAGCACCGACACAAAGACGTACCCGACGACGGCGCTGACCCCCACGCTCGACAGAATGCCCATGGGGGCGCGTCGCGTGGGGTCTTTGGTCTCTTCGCTCAGGTGCGCCGAGGCGTCGTACCCGGTAAACGTGTACATGCCCAAGATGAGGCCGTTCATGAAGCCCACGCGGTAGCCCAAAGGCTGTTCGGTGTAGCTCTGGTCGGCCAGGAACGACAAATGGTGCCGCCGCGCGCCCCAGAGCAGCGCCGTCAACACCAGCACCCCCACGATGTGCACGGCCGCAGACAAGTCATTGAGCCAGGCCACCAAGCGCACGCTGATGAAGTTGATGAACGCGTGGGAGCCCAACACCAGGCCGTAGACTACGAACACCATGTTGCCCTGCAGGCCGAGCACGCCCGCGATTTCCCGCGCGCACCCCAGATCGATGGCGGCAACGATGGCGCACTGGCCCACCAGATTGAGGGCCGCAGTGAACCACCCGTAGCCCGGGCCGCCCAAAATGGCCGACCAGTGGTACAGCGCTCCGGCCGTAGGGAACGCGCTCGCGAGTTCGGCCATGGCAAGTGCGACGAGCAGCGTGCCAAGGGACACGAGAGGCCAGCCAAGTCCCAGCGCCGCGGGGCCTCCGCCGGCCAGCGCCGACCCGTAAGTGGTCACGATGCCCGTCAGGATGCTGATGATGGAGAAGCTGACGGCAAAGCTCGAAAAGCCACCCATGGCCCGGGCCAGCTCTTGGGCGTAGCCCAGGCGCGACAGCTCGTCGTCTCCGTCCGGTGTGCCGGGGCCTTCGCTCACGGCGCCGGAGGGTACCGCGGAACGGGTCAAAACGGGGACCGCCCGTTGCGGGGAGGGGCCTGGCCGCCGCCGCGGGGGCGACAGCCGGGCCCGAAGGGTGCTATGGCCAAGCCGTGGCGAAAGACGACGCAGATCCGAAGCCTTCCAAGAAGGCCACCAAGTCGAGCTCCTCCGGGCCGGATCTCGTCAAGCTGTACGTCATCATGCGCGGCGTCGCCTTGGTGTTCGGTCTCATCTTCGCGACGCTCGGGTGGATGGCCGTGTTCAGCCTGGTGTTCGACGCACCGGTCGTCGCCTTCGCGTTGGGTCTCATCTTGGCGCTCGGCTCGGCGGTGCTCGCCGCCGACCGGGCGGTCCGTGCCATCAAGACACCCGACCGCGCGGCTTTTGGCGTCGACGTGGCGGCGTTGGCCCTCAGCGCGTCGTCGCTGATCTTCGTGTTGGGGCAGCCCTTGTTCTCCAAGGCCTTCGTTCGCGAGGGCGACAACCTTGCCCGGGTCGGCGCGCCCACGGTTGCGCGCGTCGCGTACCTGCTCGGCGGTGTCCGTCCGGAGTTCCCTGCGCCCGGCGCTGCAGCCTCGGGTAGCGCGGCCCCCACCACGGAGAAGAAGTGAAACTTCGCAGACCCATCGTGCTCGTGGCCCTGGCCGCGTGTTGGGGCTTTTTGCTCTTTACGCTCATCACGCGCGACCGCACGCCGCACAAGGCGCCGGCCGAGATCATCGAGCCCTTGGCCGATGGCGGCGCGGACGCGGGGGCGGATGCGGCAGGCAAGGGGGCCGACGCCGCCACGCCTTTGGCCAGCGCGCAGCCCGAGGCTTCCGCACCTTCGCCGCGTGCGTTGCGCGTGGTCTCCTTGCAATGGGAGCTCACGGCTCCCGAGAGCATCATGACCGATGCCACGGCGGGCGTGCCCTTTGCCGTCGAGACCACGGTCACCACGGGGCTCGATGCGCTGCAGGCGCGGTTGGCCCGGGGCGGCGCCGATCGCGACGGCGCCGACTTGGCCATCATGTCCATCGCCGACTTTGCAGTCACACGCGACAAGCTGACCGCGCTCGACTTGCGCATCGTGCAGGTGCTCGGGTTTGCCCGCGGCAAGATCGAGCTGGTGCGCACGTCCGAAGCCCACAAGCCGGGCGACCCCCTGGTCATCGCGGGCAGCACCATGCCCCTGGGCGCCTGGCTTGGGGTGTTTGGCGTCGATGCGCCGCGGGACCACCTGCGCTTCGTCACGCTCGATGCGCCCGAGGCCAAGACTGCGCACTACCGCGCGGGGCCGCGCATGGCGCCAGTGGGGCCCACCGAGCGCGTGCAGTTCTCGTTGGTGGACGCCAGCCGTCTCGTTCCGCTGGTCATTGCGGCGCCCAGGGCCACGGCCACGGGCTTGACGCGCGAACTCGAAGCATTCACCGTGGCCCACCAGAAGGCCGTGGCCATCGTCGAACGCGACGCGGCCGCGGCGGCGGCCCGGGTGGCGCGCACGGCTGGCGCCCCCGATGCCCTTGCCATGGTCGAGCGCCTCGGCGAGGTCGAATGGATCGGGGCCGAAGCGCAGGCTGCGTCATTGGGCATGACCCAGAGCCTCTTGGCCGAGGGCACGGCGCGCTTGGTGCGGGCCAGCCTCATCAGCACCCAGGTGCCCGATGGCATCGACCCGTACGCCGATGCCGGGGCCGCCACCGCGGTGCTGGGACCCGATGCGGGCAAGGCGGCGGGACCGTCGGACGCCGGGGCTGCGCCCGGGGCCCGGCTGCTCACGAGCATGCGCGGGGACGCCCTTTCGGTGCGGGCGTGCGGCCTTCTGGCCTTCGCGTTCCCCAAGGCCCAGGTCCTGGTGTCCGGCAAAGATGCCGCTGCCTTCGTGGCCCAGGCCAAAGGCGTGTTCCCCGCCGTCGCGGACCGCGTCCTGGTCTCGCGCCCCACGGGCGACGCCCTGAGCCTCGACGTTGTCGCAAATCCCTAACGAGCCTCGTGGCTTGCGCGAGGGCGAGAGGCCGCTTTTCGCCGGTCAGTTCCGCTTGACATGACGTGCCCTTGAGGGTCTTGTGCCGCGTGAAACGGGGGCTCCCGCGCCCCCTTCTGCGGAGAATCCCATGGCAACGGCTGCAACCGACGCGACCACCGGCCCCGGCGAGGAAACCCCGAAAGGGCACCCCAAGGGCCTCTACATCTTGTTCTTCACCGAGATGTGGGAGCGCTTCAGCTACTACGGCATGCGGGCGTTGCTGGTGCCGTACATGGTGTCTGCGGCCTTCGGCTACCAGCCCGGTCAGGCATCGGGCGTGTACAAGTGGTACACGAGCCTGGTTTACCTGGCGCCGCTGGCCGGTGGCTTCTTGGCCGACCGCTTCTTGGGGCTGCGTAACGCCGTCATGCTCGGCGCCATCCTGATGGCCATTGGCCACTTCCTGATGGCGTTGCCCTCGCAGACCATTTTCTTTGCGGCCCTCGGATTCCTCATCGCGGGAAACGGATTCTTCAAGCCGAACATCTCCACGATGATCGGCAAGATGTACACGCCCAAAGATCTGCGCCGCGACGGTGCGTTCACGATCTTCTATATGGGCATCAACATCGGCGCCTTCTTGGCCAGCATCGTGTGTCCGCTGCTGCAAGAGAAGATCGGCTTCCACTGGGGCTTCGGCGCCGCCGGGGTGGGCATGGTCGTCGGCCTCATGGTGTTCCTATTCGGCCAGAGCCGAGTCGTCAAAGACGTGCTCGCCGTGGGCAACCACGTCGGCCCGTCGGGCCGTCGCAAGGTCGACCCCATTCGCGGCCAGGAGCGCGTCGAGGTCAAAGAGCCGGGATACCGCGAGGCCAGCGTCAAGTTGGTCGACCAGACGGACGCCGATCTGCCCGGGCGCACTGGCTTCGCCGGTATGGTTGGCAAGATCTATCCCTTCGTGATGATGGCCGCAGGGCCTCTCATCGTTGCCTTGTACGTGCACAAGGTCATGAAGGGCGAGGCCAAGCCCATCGCGCTCATCATGCCTGTCGCCTTTGGAGCCATCTTCATCGGCATGGGCATTTTGCTGACGCGGCTTCGTGGCGCGCAGAAGGACAAGAGCGTCAGCATCTTCCTCATGTTCCTGTTCCCGGTCTTCTTCTGGATGGCCTTCGAGCAGGCGGGCAATGCGCTCAACCTTTGGGCGGTGGTCCACACCGATCGCGTGGTGGGTGGCTGGGAGTACCCGGCGGGTTGGTGGCAGTCGGCCAACGCGTTCTTCATCTTCGTGCTCGCGCCGCTCTTCTCGCTGATGTGGATGCGCCTTGGCAAGGCGGGCAAAGAGCCCGCGACGGCCGGCAAGATGTTCTGGGCCATGGCCATGATGGTGGCCTCGTTCGGCATCATGATCGTCGGCGCTGCGCGGGAGAACGCCACGGAGACCCGTGTGTCTCTCTCGGCTGCGCCCAAATATGGCGACGTGTCGACCTTCGATGCAACGCGCATGCGCTACGACGCGGCCAGCAAAGAGTTGGTGGTGCGCGGTGTGTTGCCGGAGTTTGCGGTCCGCGACGCCCTCGAGAAGTCGAGCGAGCCCGCGCTGGTTAAGGAGATCACCGCCTTCGCCAAGGCTTCGGACAAGGCCACCAAGGCATCGCCGGTCACCCAGAAGCTCACCGTGCCTCGCTTTCAGTTCACCACTGATGCCGCCGTGCTGAACGAACTCAAGCTCCAGAAGACCCCCACGGGGGCCTTGGAGAGCGAGAAGCTGACGGTGCAAATCGAGGGCACGGAAGGGGCCTACGTGGTGAACCTCACGGCCCGCGCCGCTCTCGACGCCCAGCCCAGGACCGAGCTCTACGCGGCGCTTGCCGAGCCCGAATGGAAGAAGGCCCTATACGCGCTGCAAGAGCAGAGCAAGAAGGCCCGCGTGTCGGGCGTCTGGCTCTTGCTCAGCTACCTGCTCGCCACCTTGGGCGAGCTGTGTCTATCGCCAGTGGGCCTCTCCATGGTCACCAAGCTGGCGCCGGCGCGTTTCGCGTCGCTGTTCATGGGCGTGTGGCTCTTGTCGAGCTCCGTCGCCCAGTACGTGGGCGGCAGCATCGGCGAATCCTGGGGCCAGATCCCGCCCACCAGCTACTTCACGATCTTCGTGGGCACGAGCTTGGTGGGGGTCATGCTTGTGCTTATCTTGCGCTCACCGCTCAAGAAGCTGATGCACGACGTGAACTGAGGTCACGGCGCTGCAGCGCGGGCGAGGGGAGTGCCTCGCCCGCGTGCTTGTAGACCTTCTCAGCGCACCAGAGACAGCCGCGGCCCGGCGCCGAAGCTGACCACGTGGCCGCTCTCTTCGGCGATGTACACGTTGCAGCGCTCGTCGACGCGGAGCAGATCCGGGATGGCGTCGGCACCGGTAAGCACCGAGAGCTTGTGCCCATCGTGCGGACGGAACACGTGCACGTCGACGTGCGGCACGAAGAGCGCGCCGTTGCGCAGCACCGGCTCCAGGCGCCGGGGCACGTCGGATTCGTGCGGCGCGCCAAAGGTCTCGCGGTAGCGCACGCGGCCAGTGTTGGCGCAGATGGAGATGAGCTCGCCTTGCGGGGCATTGCCGATGAACGCGTCGTCGACGGTGAGCCAAGAGGTGCCAAAAGCGGCGACAGCCACCTCGTGCGAGAACTTGGGCGCGCCGGTGTGTCGGTCGAAGGCGATGGCGCAAAGGCCGGCGCGTCCGCGAACGAACACAGCTACGGTGTCTTTGCTGATGAGCGCCGGGCTCTCGACGCTGACGTTTTGGCCGCCCGCAAGGGTCCTTCGCCACTGCACGTCGCCAGAGAAGGGATCCAAGCAGAGCAGCTCGGCCACGGAGCCTGCGCCGCCAGCCACGGCGAACAGCTGCGCGTGGTCCACAGTGACGCCCACGCGGAAACGCAGACGCTCACGCACGCGGAACACACAGGCGCCGGTGGTGACGTCGATGGCCGAGAGGCTGGAGTCGCCGCTCGCCACGTACAAGAGCTTGCCCGCGCGCTTGAGCCGGGGGACACCCGTGGTCCGAGCGCTTCTGCGGCTCCAGGTGTAGCGCCAACGCGCCTCGCCGGTGAGCAGGTCCAAGGCCACCAGGTGCTGCTCGCCTTCGGTGACCACGAGCAGTTTGGGCAAGCCCGGGGCGCTGACGACGGCGCCGGAGCACGCACCGGCCTGCCGGGGCTTGATCCAGGCGCGCTGGGTGATCTCGCCGCTGCCGAAGTCATGAAGGCACACGGCGCCGTTTTCGGAGATGCGCGCGAGACCCGCGGGGGTCACGACGCTCGTGGCCTTGTCCGTGCGGCGCTTCCAGACGATCTCGCCGCTGGTGCGATCGACACAGGTGGTCTCGGTGGCGGCGCCGAGGATCATGCGTTCGCCGCACAAGAACGTGGCGCGCAGGTCGAGGCCTGGCACCATGGCGCGCCAGCTCTCGGAGAAGCGAAGGCGCGTGGCCACCTCGGGGGTGCCCGTTTGGGCCTGGGCTGCAGACTTGAGTGCAAAGGCGCGGTACGACTCGGGCGCCGGGTTGATGCGCGCATCGGTGCCCGTGGCGTCCCTGAGGTGTGCCTGGAGCTCGCGTGCCCGCTGCCGAGCCGTCACGAGCCGGAGGTTGCCGAGCTGGCTGCGATCGCGGCGCACCACCGCACGCAGGAGCGAGCGTGCGAACGTAGCCACGGACAGGGCCACGTCCCGTACGTCCAGTGCGGGGAACGTGCGCGTCAGCTGGCTGCCGCCGTCGCGGACGCTGAGCATGAGGGCCGACTGGCCGTCGGTGGCCCCACGCAGCTGAAGCTGCAAAGCGCCCATGGCCAAACGCCCTTGGTACACCTGGCCGCGTTCCCAGGCCGACAGGGCCTCGGTGACGAGGCCAACCAGGCGCTCGGCGAACAGGAACGGGCTGCCGTTGCCGAGCTCGACGGAGCGGCCGCGCACGCTGGCCCGAAGCCGGCCGGGGAACAAGAGCGCGTGCATGTCCGTCTGTTGCGTGCTGACGGTGCGCTGGTCGTCTGCGCAGGGTCGCATGGCAAAGTCGCAGGAGAACGAAACCGGAACATCGCTCTCGGCCTCGACGGTGCCCCAAACGGCCTCGGGCATGGTGCCGTCGTGGGCCAAGAAGGTCTCGCCGAAGGCGGGAGCATCCACCAAGTCGTCGTGCGTGTGGCTCTGCGTCCGCGCTCGGTCTAGAGCGTCTTTGACGCCGCGGTACACGTCTGCGAACGGCACCTGCGTATCGTAGACGAGCACTTCCGGATCTGCGCCGGTGCGGTACACGCTAAACGCCGCGTCCTTGCCGTAGCGCTGGAGCGCAAGCTCCCAGGCATCGTCGTAGAAGCGGACGATGCGTTTACCATGGGCACGCTCAGCGAGTTCCGCAACGGCCTGGGCCAAGTCCCGAAGCACGAAGGTGCCTCGGGTCTCGCCAATGCGGGCCGTGACGTTGGCGCCGCGCAAGAACACGTCGATGACCTTCCGGGGGCGCGTTTTGCGAACGCCGCTCTCGGGGGTATCGGCCCCGAGGATGGAATCCTCCGGGGTGTGGATGACGTTGCGGCCAGACTGCGGTAGACGCTGCGTGGCGTCGACGAATATCTCGAAGCTTCGCATAGGGGCTTGGGGTCTCGAAGCGCAATCCTAAGAAGCCGGACCTCATGGACGCACGTTTTCTGCAACGCTTGTCGGGATTTGGACAAGCGAGCGGGGACGCGCTTAGGGGGCCGGAGCTGAGCCCCCGGCGTGTGCTTGGCACCACATCAGCGTGCGTGCTTGCGGTGCTTTTGGGCTGTCTTTTCATGGATGGCTTCACCGTCGACGACGCGCTGATCTCGGTTTCTTACGCCCGCAGTTTGGCCGCGGGCCATGGCTATCGCTTGTGCGCAGCGTGCACCGTGTCCGATGGCGTCACGCCACTGCCCTGGGCATTCTTGTTGGCACCGTTGGGGCGGCTCGGGCCCTTTGATCTGCTCCGGGTGGCGCAGGGCCTCGGCGTTCTGGCAACGCTCGGCTGCGCTCTGCTGGTTGGCATCCGTGC
>JBIKNA010000325.1:0-8280 GCA_044358965.1 Polyangiaceae bacterium | reverse complement strand
CGCTGCGCAATACGCCGAGGACGTGCTGCACTTTGTCGACGAAGGACTCGTAGTGCGGAATCGAGACGCGGCGCGGGTGCCCTGCCCAGGCTTGTTCGATGCGCCCGTCGATGCGCAGTGCCTCTTCGGGAGACTCGATGCGAATGGCCGTGGTCTGATAGCCGCGACCTTGGCTCGGCGGCGGGTGCAAGTGCAACACCACGCTGTAGCGAGCGAGTTCGGCAGCGAGGGTCGTGCCCACCTCGGTCAGATACTCCTCCGGTGCACCGGGCCAGTAAGCCAGGCCGTCGATGGTTCCCCGGTCGCAAAGCACGAGCCCGGGCCGGTCGGCAGATGCTGCGCGGTGCACCGCCATGCGTTCGAGCTCTCGTTGCATGTGGAATATGGCGCGTTGCGCCGCGCGACGTCCCCAGTCTTCGGACTCGCGGGGAAATCCACCGCCGAACACGATGCTCGCCGCTTCCTGCAAAACTGTCACATGAGCGCAGAAGTTGCGTCGCACAACCTCCAGCACCGCGGTCTTGCCGGCACCGGGCCCGCCGGTGAGGACGATAAACTGCACGGAATCGTGGGCCAGTCTGGTCATGAGGCGCAGCGCCGACCCTAGCGCGAGCATTGCCCTGGTGTGGCAGGAGAATTGCTCGCGGGGTGCACGTGCCCACCCCCAAGACGCTCCTGGTTGCCACCGACTTCAGCGATCCGTCGGAGACTGCGCTGCTGTACGCACTCGACCTCGCCGCAGCGCTGCGCGCCAGAATCGTGTTGTTGCACGCCTACGAAGTGCCCGTGGCGGGCGTACCAGAGGCAAACTTCGTGGCCCCGTTCGACATGGCCGAGCGCCTGGCCAAGTCGTCCCAAGCGGCCCTCGACAGCTGGGTCGACAAGTTCGGCAGCCGAGGCGTCGAGCTCCGCGGCCTCCTCAAGTGCGGCGATCCGCGCGAGGTCATCGAGCACAGCATCGCCGAAACCCACGCGGACCTCATCGTGCTTGGCACGCACGGCCGTCGCGGGCTGTCCCGGGTGCTCCTCGGCAGTGTGGCCGAATACGTCGTTCGCACGGCTTCCCGCCCCGTGCTCACCATTCGCACCGCCCCGAGCTCCCATCCCTGACCTTCCCGGAACCTTAGATGAACTACTCGCGCTATCGTGGAACCATGACTGAGGGCTCGAAGACGAAACCCCGCGTGCTCATCGTCGACGACGATCCGAGCGCGCGGAGCGCATTGCAAAAATTGCTCGGAGGCGCGGGGTTCGACATCACCACCGCCGAAGACGGGGTGGAGGCTTTGGCGCGCGCCGCGGAGACGCCCCCGGACGTGGTGGTCACGGACCTGGACATGCCGAACATGAACGGCATGGACCTGCTCAAGAGCCTGCGCGAGCAAGACAAGAGCCTGCCGGTGCTCGTTGCAACCTCGTCCCAAGACCTGGGGGCTGCGGTCACGGCCATGCGTGCTGGCGCCGAGGACTACCTCACCAAGCCCATCGACTTCGAAGCCCTGCTCGTGGCCGTCGAGCGCGCCATCGAGCGCCGCGATGTTCGCGTCGAGGCAGAGAACCTGCGCCGATTGTTGCGGGAGCGCGAGTCCGAAGGCCTCCAGGGGCTCATCGGCGCAAGTCCCGCCATGCAGAAGGTTTACCGGGTGGCCAAGCAGGTCGCAGGGTCGCGTGCCACGGTGCTCATCACCGGCGAGAGCGGCACGGGCAAAGGCGAATTGGCGCGGGCGGTTCATACGCTAAGCCCTAGGGTCGGCAAACCCTTCGTGTCATTGCATTGTGCAGCCCTCGCCGAGTCGCTGCTCGAGAGCGAGCTCTTTGGCCACGAGAAGGGCGCGTTCACCGGCGCCGATCGCCGTCGCGCCGGACGCTTCGAGCAGGCCGAGGGCGGCACACTGTTCTTGGACGAGATCGGCGAGATCCCGATGCTCACGCAGGTCAAGTTGCTGCAAGTGCTGCAGGAGCGCTCGTTCCAACGCGTGGGCGGCGGCGAGCCCATCGCCATGGATGTGCGCCTCATCGCTGCAACCAACCGTGATCTCGCCGCGGATGTTCGCGCCGGCAGGTTCCGCGAGGACCTCTACTATCGGCTCAACGTCGTCCACATCGATATGCCGCCACTGCGTCTGCGCGGTGGCGACGTGCTGGTGCTGGCCAACCACTTCTTGCGCCGCTTTGCCCTCGAAAACCACAAGCGCATGGAGGGGTTCACCGAGAAGGCCCGCAACAAGCTGGCGTCACATCGGTGGCCGGGCAACGTCCGCGCCCTCGAGAACGCCATCGAGCGCGCCGTGGTGCTGACCGAGGGCACCCTCATCGACGAGAGCGACTTGCCGTTCGAGGCCGCTGCAGAGCCCGTGGGCGCGCTACGCATCCCCGGCTCCACCATGGCCGAGCTCGAGCGCTACGCCATCATCAAGACCCTCGAGGCCACCGAAGGCAGCACCACCAAAGCCGCTGAGCTCCTAGATATCAGCGTGCGCACCATTCAATATCGCCTGCACGAGTACGGCTTGGCCAAGCCCGGCGGCGCCAAGTAAGCGCACGCGGACGGCTGCGGCGAACGCAACGCACGGCTCGAATCCCGAGCCGTGCGGTCGCGGTGGTGCTTGGCTACTTCGAAGCTGGCTCTCGGACCACCATCACCGACCGGTCGATGTGGTTCACGACTTTGCTTGCGGTGGTGCCGAGCAGGCGGTCGAGGGTGCCATAGCCATGTGCGCCGATGACCACGAGGTCGGCTTCGTGCTCCTTGGCCGCGCGGCAGATGCCGTCCCAAGGGGTGCCGATGTGCACGTGCGTCCCGCCAAAGACCTCGGCGGGGATGTCTTTGGCCAGAACGTCGAGGTCCTTTTTGGCGTTGCCCAGAAGGACGTCGGACAAGTCGTTGGGCGACATAGCCAAGAGCTCTGACGGCAACTCGGGCTGGATGCCCACGGTGCGAAACAAATGCACCCGCGCACCGCTGCGCGTCGCCAGGTCTACGGCCACGGCGAGGACGTGCTTGGCGCGGGGAGAGGCATCGAGACAGACGAGCAATCGCTTCATGCGAGCAAGATAATGGCAGTCTCCGCGCGCGCCACCCGCAAAAGTGCTTCGCGCAGTTTGCGCGTACAAACGCAAGCGGTGCATCGCAGCACAATGAACCTGGCGGACAAATGCGCAGAAATCGCCCAGGCTTTGCGCAATCTTTCCGTCGGCACACGCATTGCTCGTGCGGCACGTCACCGTGTCTGCGCTGCCGCAAGTATCGCCATCGCTCGAGCGCACAACCACTGCTGCCGCAAGAGCTGCATGCCTTCATTGCGGCAGCTCGGCCCCCGCCGGCGAAGCGTTCTGTTGTGAGGGCTGCAAGGCCGTCTACGGCCTCCTGAAAGAGCAAGGGCTGTCTCGGTACTACGACCTGGGCGGTGGCCGCGGCGCGCCGGCCCGAGAGGCAGCCTCCACGTCGGACCACAAGTGGCTTGCGGGCATCGACACGTCCGGCGGGCGCTGCACCCTCGATGCGCAGGGCATTCACTGCACCGCATGCGTGTGGCTCTTCGAAGAACTCTTTGGGCGCATGCCCGGGGCCCACAGCATTCTGGTCAATCCCGCCCTGGGCACGCTGCAGCTGCAGTTCGGCTCAGAATTCTCCCTTGCCTCTTTCGTCGAGGCCACGGAGCGCTTTGGCTATCGCTTGGGCCCCGCGCGCAAAGGCACGCGCCCGGTCGAGAGCTCGCTGCTCTTGCGCATGGGCGTCTGCATCGCCGTGGCCATGAACGCCATGATTTTCGCCGTGGCGTTCTATGCAGGGCTCAGCGACGGGCCGCTGTTCCGACTGTTCCACCACATCGAGTTCGGCCTGGGTGCCGTGTCCGTCGTCGTCGGGGGCTCGGTCTTCTTCCGGTCGGCCTACGAGGGCCTCCGGCGCGGCGTGTTGCACCTGGACATGCCCATCGCGCTCGGCATCCTGCTGGCCTTTGGCAGCTCCACGGTCTCGTACCTTGGGCACAGCCACGCCACGTACTTCGACACGCTGACGGTGTTCATCTCGCTGATGCTCGTTGGACGGTGGCTCCAAGAGCGTGTCATCGAGCGCAATCGGCGCCAGCTGCTCGAGAGCGATGGTGCCGAAGGACTCCTCACGCGGCGCGTCCGCGACGGCCAGGTCTCCATCGTCCCCTGCACCAGCATCGAGGTCGGCACAACTTTGCTCGTGGCACCGGGCGATCTCGTCCCCGTCGACGGCACCCTCGACGAAGGCGCTGCCCTCTGCTCCATGGACTGGATCAACGGCGAGAGCGAGCCCAAAGAGATCCCCAAAGCCGGCACGGTCCCCGCCGGCGCCTTCAACGCGGGCTCGTCGGCCTTCACACTCAGCGCGCAGCAGGCATTCAAAGACTCCCTGGTGCTGTCGTTGCTGCAGGTACCCCGGGCCCGTGGCAACGACGAGGCGCGGGCGACGCCGTTCTGGCGATCGCTGTCGAAGATCTATGTCGCCTGCGTGCTCTTGGTGGCTGCCGGCGGATTTGGCGGCTGGCTGCTCGCCACCCATGATCTGCGCCGCGCCATGGAGGTGATGAGCGGCATCCTCATCGTCACGTGCCCTTGCGCCTTTGGTATCGCCACGCCGTTGGCCTACGAGCTGGCGCTCGCAGGGCTTCGCCGGGCTGGGCTCTTCGTGCGCTCGTCGGGCTTTCTGGACCGCGCCCCAGAGATCCGCGAGGTCGTCTTCGACAAGACCGGAACCCTGACCACCGGGTCCCTACGCCTGCGCAGCGACGAAGCACTGTCGAGGCTGTCGAAGGAAGAGCGCCAGGTGCTCTACAACATGACCGCGCGAAGCGCGCACCCCAAGAGCGTCGCCATTGCCCGAGCCCTGGGGGGCACTGCCCGCTTGGACCCGACGTTTCACGCCGAAGAAGTGGCCGGCGTTGGCGTATCGGCGTCGGTGCACGGCTTGCACTACACCCTAAGGGCAGCTGGCGAAGAGCTCGCCTTTCGCTGCGGCGACAACACGCGCATCACGCTGCAGTTCGCCGAGGACTTGCGCAGCGATGCCCAGCGCGAGATCTCGGCGCTGCGCAAGCTGGGCTACGAGATCTACATCGCCAGCGGCGACGAGAAGGGTCGCGTCGCCGCCATGGGGGCAGCGCTCGGAGTCCCCGCCGACCACCTGCTCGCGGCGGCGTCGCCCAGCGACAAGGCGTCCTTCGTGGCCGCGCACCCCAAAGCGCTCATGGTCGGCGACGGGCTCAACGACAGCTTGGCCGTCGAAGAGGCCTTTGCGTCGGGAACCCCGGCCATCGACCGTCCCTTCTTGCCAGCGCGTACGGACTTCTACTTCACGACGCCAGGCTTGCGCCCCATCGCGCTGGCTTTGCGCGCGGCCCGCACCCTCGAGCAAGTCACCCGGCGCAACCTGACCATCGCCGTCGCCTACAACATCGTCAGCGTCGGCCTGGCTTGGGCAGGGCTCTTGTCGCCACTTGTGTGCGCCATCGTCATGCCGCTCGCCTCCGTCAGCGTCGTTCTGCTGACCACCGTAACCCTCTCGGAGAGGAGTCCCTTGTGGAGGTCCTGAACTTGCAGGTGTTCGTCAGTCTGATCCTGGTGACGGGATCCGTTGTGCTCTTCGCGTACAGCGCGCGAAGACGAGACTACGAGCACGCCGACCGACTCGCACTTTTTCCCATTGCGTCTGACGACGCTTGTTCGACCGCGTCCCCGGACGCACTGACCCCCGCGTCCGTCGACGCGAGCCCCGAGGAATCCCATGACAGCCAGCGCTAGCAGCGCGCCTTCGGCCATGACCGAGCGCATCACCTACGACGACGGCACCAGCCGCAAGTTCATCGGAGCCTCGGTGCTCTTTGCCATCGTCGGCATGCTCGTGGGCATGATCGTGGCCCTCCAGCTGGCGTTCCACCAGGCCAACGTCGCGCCGTTCTTGTCCTACGGGCGCCTGCGGCCCTTGCACACCAACGCCGTGATCTTTGCCTTCGTGGGCAACATGATCTTCGCGGGCATCTACTACTCGACGCAGCGACTGCTCAAGACGCGCATGGCCTCGGACCTGTTGTCCAAGGTGCACTTCTGGGGCTGGCAGGCCATCATCGTCGCCGCGGCGGTCACGCTGCCGTTGGGCTACACCCAGGGCAAAGAGTACGCCGAGCTCGAGTGGCCCATCGACATCGCCATCGCCCTCATCTGGGTGGTCTTCGCCATCAACTTCTTTTGGACGCTGGCCAAGCGGCGCGAGAAGCACCTGTACGTGGCCATCTGGTTCTACATCGCCACCATCGTCACCGTGGCGGTGCTCCACATCGTGAACTCGCTGGCCATGCCGGTGTTCGCCGGCAAGAGCTACTCGGTCTTTGGCGGCGCCCAAGATGCCCTGGTGCAGTGGTGGTACGGGCACAACGCCGTGGCGTTCTTCCTGACGACGCCGGTGCTGGGCATCATGTACTACTTCATGCCCAAGGCGGCAGACCGGCCGGTCTACTCCTACCGGCTCAGCATCATCCACTTCTGGGCGCTGATCTTCGTCTACATCTGGGCCGGCCCGCACCATCTGCTCTACACCGCCCTGCCCGACTGGGCGCAGTCCATGGGCATGGTGTTCAGCGTCATGCTCTGGGCCCCCAGCTGGGGCGGCATGCTCAATGGTCTGCTCACCCTTCGCGGGGTCTGGGACCGCGTGCGCACGGAGCCCGTGCTCAAGTTCTTCGTGGCGGGCGTCACCTTCTACGGCATGGCCACCTTCGAGGGCCCGCTCCTGTCCATCAAGAGCGTCAACGCACTTGCACACTACACCGACTGGATCGTCGGCCACGTGCACTCCGGCGCCCTTGGCTGGAACGGCTTCATGGCCGCGGGCATGTTCTATTGGATGGTGCCGCGACTGTATGGCACCAAGCTGCACAGCAAGACCTTGGCCGACTACCACTTCTGGCTCGGTACCGTGGGCATCGTGCTCTACGTGATCTCCATGTGGGTCGCGGGCATCAACCAGGGCCTCATGCTCCGCGCCGAAGACGCCTCGGGCGGCCTTGCGTACCCGAGCTTCTTGGAGACGCTGCTGGCCGTGAAGACCATGTACTGGGTCCGCCTTGCGGGCGGCACCATGTACTTCGTGGGCATGCTCATGATGGCCTACAACCTCGTGATGACCGTGCGCTCGGGGCGCGCGGTGGACGGCGCAGCCGACGTGCCGGTCCGTGAGGCCGAGGCCCCCGCGGTGCCTTGGGGCCAGATCGTGTTCTCGGCTCCGGTCATCTTGGTGACCGTGGTGGGCGGCCTGCTCGGCACCCTCGCCATCGTCGACGCCGTGGCCAGCGTGGGCGTCGTGACCGTGGCCTTCGCGGTGGGCATCACCGGCGCCATCGTCTTGCAGCTGACACGCAAGACCGATGGCCCCAGCTGGCACCGGGTGCTCGAAGGACGCCCGCTGCTGTTCACGGCCTTCGCCATCATCGCGGTGCTCATCGGCGGCATCGCCGAGATCGTCCCCACGGTGGTGTCCGGCGCGCGGCAGATGGAGTCGGGTACGGCGCAGCAGCCCTACACGTCTCTCGAGCTCGAGGGCCGCGACATCTACCTGCGCGAGGGTTGCTACACCTGCCACTCGCAGATGATCCGCCCCATGGTGGCCGAGAACCTTCGCTACGGCGACGCCTCGCGCATGGAGGAGTCTCGCTACGACCACCCGTTCCAGTGGGGATCCAAGCGCACGGGCCCTGACCTCGCGCGCGTGGGCGGCAAGTATCCGGGGCCCCAGGGCGCCCTTTGGCACTACCGCCACCTCATGGATGCCCGGGCCACCTCCCCCGGGTCCAACATGCCGCCATACGCCTTCATGGGCGAGGCACGGCTCGACGGTTCACACACCAAGGACAAGCTCGCGGCCATGCGTCGCATCGGCGTGCCCTACACCCAAGTCCAGATCGACAGCGCCGATCAGTCCTTGAACCAAGAGGCCTCGCGCATCGCCAAAGAGCTCGGTGACCAAGGCGCTCAGGTGCGCGCCGACAGCGAGATCATCGCGCTCATCGCCTATCTGCAACGCCTTGGGGTACGCCCCGAGCCCAGCAGCGACAAGCCCAAGGTTGCCGCCACGGGGGCCAAGTAAGTCATGTTCCACGAGTTCTTCCAGAAGAGCCCTCTGCTCGCGCTACCGCTGTTTTCGCTGGTGCTCTTCATGAGCATCTTTGCGGTGGTCGTCGCCTACGTCATCCGCCGCGGCAGCGCCCTCAACGAGCGCGGCCAACTCCCCCTCGCCAAAGAGATCGACCATGAGTG
>JBIKNA010000324.1:0-8287 GCA_044358965.1 Polyangiaceae bacterium | reverse complement strand
CAGGGCACCAATGCCGATGGCCGAGAGCACCGTGAACGGGATGGCAATGGCGAGCGGCGCCTCGAGACCAAGGAAGACGCCGAGCGAGATGCCGCCGAAGGCCGCATGCGAAAGCCCATCGCCCAGGTACGCGAGGCCCCGGGCAGTGACCAGCACACCGAGCAATGCGAGCATCCCCGCGAGCAGACATCCCGCGAGCAACGCGCGCTGGAACAACGGGATGGTGAGGTAGCCGAAGTCCAAGTTGGGGGGGCCAAAGTACCCCGCTCGCTTGCGCGGATCGATGGAAATGCGCGAGGCAAATGGCCCCAGCGCAGCCCGGCCACGCGGCGCGCGCGTGTGGCCCGTGCCGGAGCGCAAAGCGTGAGCGTCTTTGGCTACAGCGCCGATCGCTGCCGGAGCAGCTCGCGCAGCACCTGGGTCCCCACGCTCACATCGACCACGAGGGCACGCTCACGTTTACCAAGGGCCAGGAGCGCCGGCGCCGCCAACGACCCCACGCGACTCGGGTCGAGCCGCTGGGGCCGCAGGACGAGCACCGTGGACACCATGGCCGGCAAGCGTTCGAGCTCCGCATGGATCATGGGTTCGCTGTCCAATGAACGCTCGGGCGAGACGAAGTGCCCAAGCGGCTCTGCAGACGACGTCGCGACAGCGACGAAGAGGCGCTCTCGTGCAATGGCCCAACCGAGCTCGAGGCTCATTGGCCCCTTGCTCTTGGGGGCCCGATCGCGGCGAACGATCTCGATGCGCCCGGCGCGGCTCGCCCCCTTGATGTCGAGCGTCGTGGCCCGGGCCCGAGCGATGCCCAACGGACCAGAAATCGCCGGTACCTGGAGCACGCGCAGGAGGTTGTCGGGCAGACTATTCGCGGAGCCCTTGCGCAGGCTGGCACTGAGCAAGAGCGCATACGATGGACTCTTGACGACGCCGACCACCAGGGGCGCCGCCAGCTCGGCCATGGAAGCCGTCACGAGGTTGCGCAGGGTGGTTGCACCAGCATCGTCGAGACGGGTGCCAAGGATTTTGCGCACAAACTCGTCGACGACCTCTTTGCCGAGGCCCTCGGGCTTGCCATCGGGGAAAACATGGGTGACCAAGGCCGCGTCGATGTCGAAGGGCAAGTCCAGGGCCGCGTTTTTGGGCCCTTCGTGCATGGCGGAAATCCTGTCGGCGAGCCCGCCGGGCTTCAACGTCGGCAAGACCTCCGCGTGCGCACGAACCATGGGCCCGTCGATGTCCAGCGTGCTGTCTGCAAACCCTACGTCGGCCAAGAGCGCCGAAGCCCCGCTGACGGCGGCGTCCGCGAAGCCAAGGATGGCGGCCG
Organism: Polyangiaceae bacterium; assembly: GCA_044358965.1. Classification (GTDB taxonomy): domain Bacteria; phylum Myxococcota_A; class Polyangia; order Polyangiales; family Polyangiaceae; genus SXNL01. Next base: position 6,960 of record JBIKNA010000324.1, on the reverse strand, counting down.
GATCACCGAAATCGGGCTCCTTGCCTCCATGGGCCGCGCGGCTTTCGGCGTCGGCCTTCTCGAGTTCGCCGCGGAGCCCTTGGAAGCGGGTGACCGCGCGAGCGCCCAGCGAGCGAAAGGCGCGCCCCGTGATGCGGGCACAAGCGTCGTGCGGCTCGGCCACGCACGGCAGGCTCCCTCCCATGGCGAAGGCCCCTCCGCGCTCGATGACTTGCGTCGACGGCCCCAGGAGCACGTGGGCTTGGCCGCCGTGCGAGCCCAGGGCTGCCAAGACCTGGGTATCACCGCCCTTGGGCACCGCGAGCACGAAGGCGCCGGCATCGCGGGCGGCGGCCCGGGGCACGTCGCCGTCGAACAAGAGCCCCGCGGCATCGACACCTCTTGGGACCAAGAGCGACAGGAGCGGGCCGGGGCTGCCGGGCTCCCCCACGACGACTAGCCGGGCGACACTCGCGTCGTCGACGATGGGAACGCGCGTTCCTTCGATGCCCGCGAGGTTGCTGAGCACTGCCGCAGCGCTCTCGGGCAAGAGCAGCGCCGCGGGCCCGGCTTCGCGCAGCACCTTGGCCCAGGTCTTCTTGGGGTTCGCAACAATCCCATCCACAAGGAGGTCGTCCGGCGGTGCCACCTGTTGTGGCGCAACCGACACGGGCGGCGGCTTGGGTTTGTCGCACGCAGACAGGCCCAAGACCGCAAGCGCAAGGACCGGGGCAAACGCCCCCTGGGAAGACCGACCGAACATCGTGGTGTCGTTGACTAGCACTGAATGCGGGCCCCCACGCATCAGGCAGGCGCTTGGAGAGACCAGGCGCTTGGAGGGGCCAGGTCGCCGCCTTTTTTTGGGCGCAAGCGCCGCGGGCTACGGTGCGCAGCGCGCGCCGTTGGGCGTAGCCACGCAGCGGGCCAGGCCCAGGGCCCGACAGTTGTACGAGCGCGCGCGCCCGGCGACGCAATAGCGAATGTTCCCACCGTCGCAGCGGGCGGGCCCCTCGGTGCAGGCCGCGGGATCCTTGGTGCGGCATGCCCCAACGACGGCACCTTGACCACCGCACGCAAGCCCCGCAGCACCACAATCGACGCGCACCTCGTGGCCGCGCAAGCACGTGACGGCGACGTCCCCGTCGCAGCGCTCGGCCTCGGCGGCCTCGCCGTTCTGGGCACAAGGCCGCGTGCGCGGGACGCAGGCGGGCCCCGTGGTCCCGGCCTCGCAGCGCATGCCGAACAGCGTGCAGTCGGTGGACAAGAGCCTCCCCTGGCGGCACTCGATGATCTTGGAGCCCGATGGCGAGCACGATCGCGGCGCGTCGGCGGCGCAGGCGCCAAGACCGCAGTGCGCAGCCCCGTCGACCACGGAGCACTGCTCACCGGCCCGGGGGCAATCGCGCACCAGCGTGACCTGCTCCCGCAGGCACGAGACGGCACGGCCATCGGCATCGCAATGGTCGACGGGTCCCGCCTTGGCGCGACCGGCACAAGCATCCGGGCGGACGCCGCGGAGCGCGCAGGTGCGGAGCTGTGCACACGAGCTGGCCCCAAGACCACACTCTCGAACCAACAGTGAGAGTTCGAGCGCGCGGCCGCTCGCCAGCTCCTGAGCCATGGTCCGCACGCACACCGCAAAGTCCTTCGGGACCAGCCCCGCCGGTAACGGCAAGTGGTCGCATCCGGTGAGCAGCGCACACATGTGCTCGACATCGTCGGCATCGGCCGGCCGTAGGGGCTTGGCCTCGACGCCGGCGTCAGCGGCAGGAAGGTCCGGCCGGGCCGTGTCGGCGTGGGCCGCACCCAGGGGCGACATGACAAGGACCAAGGCCCCGAGCACGCCCGCGGACCACAGACAGGATGTCAGCGAGGAGCGGCCGGGCATCGTTCAGTACACCTACGTACGGCAAGGCCCGCGAAAGGACCACCCCATCTGCTTGGACGCGGCACTGCGGCCCCACATTCAAAGGGCCCGCCGGGCCGCCAGCAGTGCTATGGTGCCCCCCGCCCATTCGGAGGGCACGCCGGGGAATTCCCCCGCACGCAGGAACCCAACGCGGAGATTTTTTCGATGATCGACGACGTCCACAAGGAGCTCGCGGTAAGCATCGGCAAGGCCCACGAGGCCCTCAAGCGCGATCTCAGCAAGCTGCGCGCCGGACGCGCCAACGCCAGCCTGCTGGATGGCATCCGGGTCGACTACTACGGGACGGCCACGCCGCTCGCGCAGATGGCGCACGTCAACGTGCCGGAGCCGCGGATGCTCACGGTCAAGCCCTGGGACAAGAGCGTCATGAAGGCGGTCGAGAAGGCGCTGCGCGAGAGCGAGCTCGGCCTGAACCCCCAGCCCGATGGCGATCTCATCCGCATTCCGCTGCCGCCGCTCACCGAAGAGCGCCGCAAAGAGTTCGTCAAAATCGCGCGAAAATATGGCGAAGAGTGCAAGGTCGCCATCCGCAAGGCCCGCCACGAAGCCCTCGACTTGCTGACGGAGATGGACAACGACGGCGCCATCAGTACCGACGAGATCGACCGCGGCAAGCGCAAAGTCGAAGAGATCATTGCGGAAGGCGGCAAGCAGGTAGACACCATGGTGTCCCACAAAGAGAAGGACATCCTCGACGTCTGACGCGCGGGGCCGGCCCGGTCCCAGTCTCCGGAAGTGGGCATTTGTCGGGGCGAGCCCCGCAGCGCAAAAGGCGCGACACACGCAGCACTGTCCCCCAAACTGGCGACATCAAACGACAAAAGCGAGCTTGACAACCTAGCCTGCGCAATGAAATCCTTCTTGTTCGTGCCCATCCCTCTGGCAGTTTTGTCCTTCGCCCCCCACAGCTCCCAGGTAGGCACGCTGTGATGCGCGCCATTGCCACCGGCCTTAGCGACGTCGGGCTCCAGCGAGAGCACAACGAAGACTCGTTTGTCGTGCTCCAAGAGTTCGACCTCTTCGTCGTGGCCGACGGCATGGGAGGGCACCGGGCCGGTGACGTGGCGTCCAAGCTCGCCACGGAGACCATCTCCGAGTTCTTCCGGTCCACGGCCAACGAAGACGTGACCTGGCCGTTCCACTTCGACACCAACCTGTCCGAAGAAGAGAACCGGCTCTTGACCGGCATCCGGGTGGCCAACCGCCAGATCTACGAGCGGAGCACCCGGTCCCGCGATTGCCACGGCATGGGCACCACAGTCGTGGGCGCCATGTTCAGTCCGCGCAAAAAGCGCATGTACATCGGCCACGTGGGCGACTCGCGCTGCTACCGGGTGCGCAAGGGTCAGATCCAGCTGATGACGAGGGACCACTCGCTCATCAACGATTACCTCCTGGCCATGCCCGACCTCACCGAGGAGCAGCGCTCGGAGCTGCCCAAGAACGTCATCACGCGCGCCTTGGGCATGCAAGACCAGGTCGTGGTCGACCTGCAGCACGATGATCCCCTCCCCGGCGACGTCTACATTCTTTGCTCCGACGGTCTGTCGGGCATGGTCATCGACGACGACATCAGCAAGCTCGTCAGCTCCACCACGGACATCCGCGAGGCGTGCACCAATCTCATCGCCCGGGCCAACGAGCGTGGCGGCGAAGACAACGTGACCGCGGTGCTCATTCGCATCGAGGAACTGGCCGACGAGTCTCCCACCGAAGAGGTGGAGATGGCCAAGCTGCCGCCAGAAGACGTCTTGGGAGGCCCCGAAGAGCCCACGGCCCCCGCCATCCCCAGCCACCCGCCCCCGGGCAAGGCCGACAAGAAAGACCCGTCGGCCAAAGACGGCGACAAGAAGTAGCGTCGGCCCCGCCCAACGTAGAACTGGTCACCGCGGGGCGTCGGCCCACGTGCATCGGGTGCTATCGCCCGAGCGCTACGTTCTGCCGCGCATCTTCCGGACCCAGGCGCACGAAAGCTTGCCAGGGGGACCCTGCACGAATAAGGGAGAGCCACCGGTAGCGCATGGAATCCCTCAAAAAGCTCATCGATATCGTCCTCCACTTGGACAAGTACCTGACGGGCCTCACGGCCGAGTACGGCACCTGGACCATTGCGATTTTGTGCGTCATCGTCTTCTGCGAGACGGGCCTCGTGGTCACGCCCTTCCTGCCGGGCGACTCGCTCTTGTTTGCGGCAGGCGCCGTGTCCTCGCTCGGCACGCTGAACCCCATCGTGCTCAGCCTCAGCATGATCGCCTGCGCCATCTTGGGCGACACGGTGAACTACCACGTGGGCAAGACCATCGGCCCGCGGGTCATGAAGAGCGAAAAGTCCCGCCTCTTCAACAAGAAGCACCTGGAGCGCACCCACCGGTTCTTCGACAAGTACGGCGGCAAGACCATCATCTTCGCCCGCTTTGTGCCCATCGTTCGCACCTTCGCCCCCTTCGTGGCGGGCGCCGGCGCCATGAACTACCGCAAGTTCATCACCTACAACATCGTGGGTGCCGTGGCCTGGGTGGGCCTCATGTTTGGGGCGGGCTACTTCTTCGGCCAGATGGAGTTCATCAAGAAGAACTTCCATCGCGTCATCGTGCTGATCATCATCGTGTCGATTCTGCCGGGCGTCATCGAGTACCTGAAAGAGCGGAAGGCCGGCAAATCGGCCGACGAGCCCGCCAGCTGACGATCGCACCGGCCCGGGCGTAGGCCAAGGGGCGCAGAAGAGTGCGCGCGTTTGGCGCGCTCGCGCGCCCCTGTGGGCTCGTGTAAAGTGGGGCCATGGCGCAAGATCTCCCGCTGCCCCCGCCCCGCAAGGCCGAGCCCCAGACCACCACGCACAGCGAAGGCGAGGTGCCCGGCGATCTGGCCGCCCTGCGCAGCGCTACTTTGGCGTGGCGCAAGGGCCCCGTGGCCAAGAGCGAGGCGCGCATGCCGCCGCGCAAAGAGCGCTTCACCACCTGGAGTGATCTCGAGGTCCGCGACGTATTGACCCCGGCCGACACGCGCACGGACTACATGCGCGATCTGGGGCTCCCCGGCGAGTACCCCTTCACCCGCGGCGTGCAGCCCACCATGTACCGCAGCCGGCTGTGGACCATGCGCATGTTCGCCGGCTTCGGCACGCCGGCGCAAACCAACCAGCGCTTCAAGTACCTGCTCGAACAAGGGCAGACGGGCCTGTCCACGGCCTTCGATTTCCCCACGCTCATGGGCTACGACAGCGATTCTCCGCGCTCGCTCGGCGAGGTCGGCATGTGCGGCGTCGCCGTCGACACCCTGAAGGACATGGAGATCCTGTACGACGGCATTCCGCTCGACCAGGTCACCACGTCCATGACCATCAATGGGCCGGCCATCGTGCTGTTGTCGTTCTACGTGGCCTTGGCCGACTTGCGCGGCATCCCCCGCGACAAGATTGGCGGCACGGTGCAGAACGACTGCCTGAAAGAGTTCATCGCCCAGCACGCGTGGCTCGTGCCGCCGCGGCCCGCCATGCGCATCGTCACCGACATGATCGAGTTCTGCTCGAAAGAGGTACCGCGCTGGAACACGGTGTCCATCAGCGGGTACCACATTCGCGAAGCCGGGGCGACCGCTGCCCAAGAGCTCGCGTTTACCCTGGCCGACGGCGTCGGCTACGTGGAGAGCTGCATTGCCCGAGGCCTCGACGTCGATGATTTTGCGCCGCGGCTTTCGTTCTTCTTCGATGTGCACAACGACTTCTTCGAAGAGATCGCCAAGTTCCGAGCGGCCCGGCGGCTGTGGGCCAAGCTCATGAAAGAGCGTTTCTCGGCCAAAAAGGCCGAGAGCATGAAACTTCGGACGCACGCACAAACGGCCGGCGTGTCGCTCACGGCGCAGCAGCCTTACAACAACGTGGTGCGTGTGGCGCTGCAGGCCATGGCGGCGGTGCTTGGCGGCACACAGTCGCTGCACACCAACAGCCTCGATGAGACCTACGCCCTCCCCACCGAGGACTCCGTCACCATCGCGCTGCGCACGCAACAGATCATCGCCGAAGAGACCGGCGTCGCGGGCACCATCGACCCCTTGGGTGGCAGCTACTACATCGAAGAGCTCACGAACCGCCTCGAACAAGAGGCCATGGACACCATCCGGCGCATCGACGACATGGGCGGCATCGTGAGCGCCGTCGAGAAGGGTTATCCGCAGCGCGAGATCGCCGCCAGCGCCTACCGCTTCCAGCGCCAGCTCGAGAACGACGAGCGCGTCATGGTGGGCGTCAATCGCTACGTCAGCGAAGACAACTCCAAGATCCCGCTCTTGCGCATCGACGAAGAGGTGCAAAAGCGCCAAGTAGAGAACCTTCGCGCGGTCAAGGCCGCCCGCGATCCGGCCCGCGTGCAGGCGACCCTCGCCGCGGTTCGGGCGGCGGCACAGAAGTCCGGCGGCGAAATGGGCGCGAACCTGATGCCCCCGATCATCGAGGCGGCCAAGGCCTACTGCACCCAGCAAGAGATCTGCGACGTGCTCCGTGAAGTATTTGGAATGTACACGGACCCCGCCGAGTTCTAGGAGCAGGCCATAGAGCCGACCCTGCGGATCAAGGGTTCGGCACCTTCGTAGGACTCACGGGTCCGCGCGTGGCCTTGGCCAGCGGCAGGCCATTGCCAAGGGCCACGAGGGCCAACACCGCTCCGATGGCCAAGGCGTTGGGCCCCAAGGCTTGCTCGAAGGTGTACGCGAGCGGGGTCCATAGAAGGCCGCACAAGAAGACGCCCACCGCCCGGGCCAAAGGCTCCGCGCGACTGCCGCGGGCTGCGAGCACCCACGCGAAGGCGAGGGGCACGCTCGGGACCGCGCACACGAAGCTTCCTTGCGGGAGCGCAAGGGCGAGGACCAAGTGCATGAGTGTCAGGGTACCCGCGGCGACCAGGGCCGGCCACGATGCGCGTTTGCGCAATGCGTGAACCGAAAACCCCAGCGAAAAGAGCGCGAGTGCCGCAAACGAAGTGGCAAGCCAGAGCGGGTACACAAAGAGCTGCCCTTGCAGCGAGAACCAGATGGCCCCCCTGCCCGTATCCACTGGC
>JBIKNA010000323.1:0-8293 GCA_044358965.1 Polyangiaceae bacterium | reverse complement strand
CCCAGATTGCCGCGGCGGGGTGCGCTACCAGGGTCGAGCTCTACGGCGCGAAGCAACGCGGCGATGGCATCGGGCCCTTTGCCCACGGCCAAACACGAGACGCCATAGGCCGAGTGTGCCTCGGCCACGTTGGGCATGAGCGTGCGGGCCTTGTCGAGAGATGCGTGGGCGGCCGAAGCTTCCCCAAGCAACAGGCTCACGCGCCCCTCTTCTGCGCGCGCCGGGCCATAGTCGGGGGATGCCTTCGTCACCTTGCCGAGCTCTCGGCCAATGGCCGCGACGTCTGCGCGGCCCTTGGCCGCGGCGTACTCGGAGGCGATGTTGAGCTTGCCGAGGCGCACGCGCAAGAGGCCCACGATAGGCCCCGGGTGCTTGGGGTCGAGGCGCGCGGCAGCGGCATAGGCGGCCTGGGCAGCGTCGAGTTTATTGTCTTCGAAGGCGGCGTCGCCCTCGGCAAGGCGCTTGTCGGCGGCGGTATCGCCGCGGGTGAGCGGGATCGTGGTGGGCAGGGCCTTGGGCAGTGGCGAAGGAGCCGGTGGTGCCGCCGGGGCTGCGGATGCGGAAGCTTGCGGAGCGACCGTTGGCGCGGGTGCGGGTGCGGGCGCAGGTACGGGTGCGGGGCTTGGGGGTCGTGCCTGCGGGGATTCTGCCGCAGGCGATGCTCCGGCGCAGGCGGTCACGAGCACGAGCAGAGGCAGCAGTGACCAAGGCCGCAGGGGCACGCGCGAGGGGGACAGCGGGGGCCGAGAGCCAAGGGCACGCGTCATGGGGTCTCTTGGGCGTCGGTGTTCTTGATGATGACGGCGTACGCGTGAGCGATGAGATCTTTGGTGGCTTCGATCATGCGGTCATCACTGCGGGAGGTGCGAAGGGACACAAGGGGGCCCCCCGGGGGCTGCGCCTCCATCAAGGTGTTTGCGGCAGCCCGCACGGCCTCGGGCAGCGAGTCGTCGGCGCGCAGGGCCTGGATGTGCTCGACATAGGTGCGGCCCCAGGCGGGGTTGGGCACCAGGCATAAGGCGCCGTTCAGGGCCATGCCTGCGGCGCGACGACAGCCCGCAAGCGCCGCCCGGGAGTTCTTCTGCTTGAGGGCGTCTTCGGCGCGGCGCAGATCGGCCATGGCGGCCCGGATCCACTCCTCCGGCGAGAACTTGTGGAGCCAGTGTTCCTGGTCGCGCACGAACGGCATACGCGTTGGCCCCTACTTGAGCGGGCGGCTCGCGTGCTCTTGGCCGTCGAAGCGCAGGAGCGTGAGCTTGCCGTCGAGGATGGTGCTGACATTGACCGGGCGCTTCCAGACGCGGGCCAGGCTCTTCATGACCTCTTTGGCGTAGTCCGCGCGAAGGTCCATGCCCTGGTGCTCGTGCCGAAGCAGAAGCTCGCCCTTGTTCTCGAAGTTGCCGTCTTCGACGTAGATGAAGGGGCTGCCGGCGTTGGTCAGCTGGAACAAGAGTTTGTCTTTGACCTGCTTGAACTCCCGCGAGGCGATTTCGAAGCGCTCGTTCCGGTTGGACCAGTCAAACGAGAACAGTTTCTGCTCCATGCAGAACTCCGGCGTCAGGAACTCGTCGATGAAGGTGACGTCGTTGTAGAGCGCCCGCACCTCGAAGAGCTTCTTGCGCCCGAGACCCGTGCGCAGGTTCCAGTTCTTCTTGGCGTCGGCGTCGTCGCAGTCTTCCCACTCTTTGCCGAACTGACCCTTGTCCCAGCGTTCTTCGATGTTGCGGTACAGCTCGACGCCCAACTTGTACGGGTTGAGCCGCCCGCCGGAAGTAGCGAGCACCCCCGCCGCGTTGTCGGCGTAGTCGATGATCTCCGAGGCGTCCAAGATCCGCTCGGTCATGAGGCGTGAGTGCCAATAGGTGGCCCAGCCCTCGTTCATGATCTTGGTCTGCATCTGCGGCACGAAGTACAGGGCTTCTTCGCGAATGACCTCGAGCACATCGCGCTCCCAGCGCTCGAGGGGCGCAAAGTCGAGCAAGAACCGAAGCACGTCGCGCTCACTCCGCTCGGGGAACTTCTTGGATTTTTCCCGGGAGGCCTCGGTCTTCTTCTTTTGCTCTTCGAGGTACTCCTCGGGGTTGATGAAGGACTCCATGTAGTCCTTGGACTTGAGCCTCGGGACCTCCGTGGCGACTTCTTCGGCGTCTGGATCCACCGCCCGACGGCGCCCGGAGAACGCCGCGTGCGGATCAATCAGGTTCTCGAGCGACAAGCAGTGATCGATGAACTCTTCGATTCGGTTGATGCCCCAGCGGGCCACGTGTTTGCGCACCCGGGAGCCGTGGTTGGCCATCTTGTCGATCCACTTGCGGTTTGGATCGTAGTTGGCTGCGCGCACCGCGGGGTTCACCGTACGGCCGCCCGTGTCCAAGTCCGTGGACCGGAAACAGTAGTTGTTCTTGAAGAAGTCCACGTGCGCGTACACGTGCGCCATCACCAACTTCTGGTCCGTCAGCGAGTTACCCTCGAGCAGGTAGGCGTAGGACGGGTTGTTGTTGATGACCATCTCGTAGATCTTGGACAGGCCGTACTCGTAGCTCTTGGCGAGCTGCTCGTACTCCATGCCAAAGCGCCAGTGCGGGTACCTGTTGGGGAACCCGCCATAGGCGGCAATCTCGTTCATCTGGTCGTAGGTCAGGATCTCGAAGACCGTGGGGAAGAAGTCGAGCCCGTACTCCGTGGCCAGCTTCTCGATCTTCTGCTGCTCCTCGCGCAGGTACGCGGGCAGCTGCGTTTTCAGGGCAAATTCGCTCATGGCTATTTCCCCTTCCCCAAGAAGTCTTTGATGCTCTGCACGACGGCGTCTTTGTCGCGGATTTCGCTCGTGACCACGCGCTCGTCTTTGCCAAAGTGGTCGCGCAGATCTTTGATGAACTGCCCGGAGCCGTAGGGGCTCTCGACCTGGCCGTAGGCGAACATGTTCACCTTGGGCAGAAGCTGCTGCTTCATGAGTTCCACGCACGACAAGGTGTCGTCCATGCTCCAGTTGTCGCCGTCCGAGAAGTGGAACGGATAGATGTTCCACTCTTCGGGGGGGTAGTGATCCTCGATGAGCTGGGCGCAGAGTTTGTACGCGCTCGAGATCATTGTGCCGCCGCTCTCCCGCGTGTGGAAGAACGTGTCGCGGTCGACTTCGCGCGCCACGGCGTCGTGGATGATGTACCGGCTCTCGAGGCCTTTGTACTGCCGCTGCAGCCACGTATCGATCCAGAAGCTCTCGATACGGACGATCTCCTTTTGCTCGTCGCCCATGGAGCCCGACACGTCCATCATGTAGATGATGACGGCGTTGGCCACAGGCTCGGACTCGGTCTTCCAGCTGCGATAGCGCTTGTCGTCGGGGATGGGGACGATGAGCGGTTTGTCCGCCGCGTAGTTGCCCATGGCGATCTGGCGCTTGAGCGCCTCGCGGTAGGTGCGACGAAAGTGCCGTAGCGACTCGGGCCCCACGCGGCGTACGCCGGTGTAGCGGTCCTTCTGGTTGATTATCTTGCTCTTGCCCTTGTCTTCGATGTCCGGGAGCTGGAGCTCTTCGCCCAGAATCGACGCAAGCTCATCGAGCGTGACATCCACTTCCAACGAGTGTTCGCCAGCGCCTTCGCCGGCCTTCTTGCCATCACCCTCTTGATCGCCCTGCTCGCCGCCGACGGGATCCCCCTGGTCGCCGTCGCCTTGGCCCGCACCACCCTGCTGCTTGTCGCCGTAGCGAAAGCGCGGGATATCGATTTGCGGAATGGGAATGGACACGACGTCCTTGCCCTTCCGCCCCATGAGCTCTCCGTGGGAGATGTACTTGCGCAGGTTCTCGCGGATCTTCCCGCGGACAATGTTTCGAAAGCGCGAGTGATCCTGGTCGACCTTGAGGGACATTCAAGAGCGAGCGTAACACGATTCCCCGGGGCCAAAAGGGCATCGGGGAACCACGAAATTCGTGCTCCCTGGGCTCGTGCGCCCTTAGGCCTTGCGCTCGTCGAGACCGATGCGCGCCACCCACAAGCAGAGGGCCGCGTTGCCCAGCATCCAGACCTTGGCGCCAAGGGCACCGAAGGCGTACAGCGTCTCACCGGACAACGCCATCTGGCCCAAGAGGGCCGCGGTCCCCAAGGCAAGGCCGCCCGCAAAGACGCGACCACGGCGCGCCCCGAACGCCAGGGCAGTGACGAGCAGGACCGGTGCGGCGCTAGCCAGCACCAAGTACCGGTGCAAGTCCGCCGAGAGCACGAGGTCCCACTCGCCCAAGGGGCGCATCAAGAGCTCCGCCGCCGGCCGCAGTGCGCCGAGGCGTGCGGGCACGGACAGCAGGGGCAAAAACGGCAAGAGTCCCGTAGCGCCAAAGAGCGCAGCAAAGAGCCCCAATGGCCGCTTGGACACGGTGCCCCGCTTGGCGCGGATCCGCGCGAACACGATGCCTGCGAGGGCCGCCAAAGCCGCGAGCCGCATGCCGAGGTGCCAAAGATGAGTGGACCGCGTGGCGTTGCCACCGTCGAGGATGCCCGCACCAAAAAGGTTCTTTTCGGTCTTGGGTCGGGCCGTGCGCTCGAGCGTGGCGCGCAACGCCACGGGATCGGTGATGCCCTGGGCGACGAGCATGGCTGCGACACCGGCCACGTGCGGCGCCGCCATGCTTGTGCCGTTGAAGACGCCGAACTGCTCGCACTTGTTCTGGCCACCTTGGCAGACCGTCTGCTGGGTGACCTGCACGCCCGGGGCGCCGATGCCCACCTGAGGACCGCGCGACGAGAACCACGCGATGTTGTCGTTCTTGTCCGTGGCGCTGACCGCAAAGGCTTCTTTGTGCGCCGCCGGGTACCCGACAGAGCGCCCGGAGTTGCCCGCGGCGGCCACGACCAGAACCCCTTTGGCTGCGGCGTACTTGACCGCGTCTTCGACCACCTTGCTGCGGTAGGGGCTGCCGAGCGACAGGTTCATGACTTGGGCGCCGTGATCCGCCGCAAAGCGAATGCCCTCGGCCACGTCCGCCATGGTGCCCGAGCCCGTCTTGGACAGCACCTTGATGGGCATGAGGCGGGCGCAATACGCGAGCCCCGCCACGCCGAAGCCATTGTTGGTGCTCTGCGCGATGGTGCCGGCCACGTGGGTGCCGTGCCCATGGTCATCGGCGGCCACTTCCGAGTCGTTGACGAAGTTGTAGCCCGCGGTGCATCGGGTCTCGGTCAGGTCGGTGCCCTTCTGGAACGGGCCCTTGTCGTAACAGGCGACGCCGGTGTCAATGACCGCGACGGTGACGCCCTGGCCGCACGAATAGTCCCAGGCCTTTTCCGCGCCCGCGCGCGTCAGGTGCCACTGGTCTCCGTACTTTGGATCGTTGGGCGTGAAGTACGCGCGGGCAACGGCCTGGGGTTCGACGTGCTCTACCCGCGCATCGCGGGACAAGCGGTCCATGAGCTCGGCAAGCCTGCCTTGGGGCACTGCGGCCAGCTCGATGTTGCCGTCCCCCTTGATGCCCGGGCTGTTGTCGCGCAGCTCGATGCCGTACTCGTCGCCCAGGGCCTTGATGGCGGCCTCGGACAAGTCGTCCTTGACGTCCACCACGATTTCGCCCGGAAGGAACTCGGCTTCGTTGGTGCCGGTGTCCAAGACCGGCTCACCGAGCGCTTGCGCACGGGATACCGCCGGCGCAGCCAGCACCGAAAGCGCCGTGAGCGCTCCAAGCAGTGCCGCGGAGGTCGAAACGGAAGGTCGGGGTAGACGCAACATGGGCATAGGGCTTCGGGAACTCTCTGTAGGGTAAGACAAGCGCCCGTGGCGATGTCTTCCCCAAAGCGTACGGGTCAACCCCCGATGCGCCAAGCGTTGGACGGGGCAATGCCGCCGGCATTCCAACGAATGCCCCGGCGCAGGTGTGAACGGATGTGCGCAGTTTCAAAAAAAGCAGCGACGGGGGCGTCCGAAGGCGTGGGCCCGGCTTGCTACTTCTGGCGGGCCCCGCGCTACTTGGCCGCAGCCAGAGCCTTGAATCGCTGCTCGGGCCCCGGTGGCACGTAGAACTGCGCGCCGGCAAGCGCGACGCCCGCGTCCGGTTGCCAGCTGTGCTTGGCGCCCGGGGGGATGACCACGATTTGCCCGGGGCCCAACCGCTGGGCTGCACCGTTGACCGTGAAGGTGCCAGCAGCCTCGTGCGCCACCAAGATCTCCCAGGCGGCTTCATGCGTGTGCTCGGCCACCGGGGCCGTTCCCGCCAAGCGCCCCATATAGGCAGACGTGGAGAGTCCCTCGGTGTCGAGCGTGGCGCGCATGGCTCCCTTGGCAAATACCAGCGGAGCTTTGGCATCGGCCGCGATGCGCGTGAGCTCGGCGACGGGCTTATCTAGGATGGCGCACTGGCCGACGTACAGCGCCACCACCACGCGCCCCTCGCCCGTCAGGTCCATGGTGTCGGGGTGCTTTACGTACAGCGAATCTCCCGCGGCGAGGCTTGCGCCGGCGTACGCGGCTTTGCCCGAAAGCGCATGCAAGAACAGTTCGTCGCAGGGCCCCGCGCGTAACGGAGTGGCTCCGTGGAGCTCGATGAGGCGGGCTTGGAGCGGAGCGGCGCTGAGCGGAGCAACCGCAGGGCGACTGCTGAGCCCTGGGGTTGCCGTGGCCGACGCCGTTGCGGCGACGACGCTTGCGCTCGACGCAGAGGGCGTGTCGCCGGAGGCGGGCGCGGGCCCGGGGCTCGTTCGCTCGCAGGCAACGGCCAAGGTTAGCAACGCGGCGCCGACGAGGGTGGCGGCAGTGCAGGCTCTCATGGGGTCGGACGGCGGAGCAGGCTCGCCGCCGGGACAAGCGCGTGGGTGCTCTTGGCTGCCATTTCGCCGATGCTGCGCGGGGCGCCCTCGGTGAGTGCGCTGGCGGCGGCTTGGGCCCGGGCCAAGCGTTCTTTGAGTTCGACGTCGGCGCCGTGGGTGTCGCCGGGGCGGAGCACGCTGCGCACAAAGACCTCGGCGGCCTTGTACGAGCTGCGAACCAGCGGACCGCTGGCGCAGTACATGAAGCCCAACTCCACGGCCTTGGCCTGGAAGTGCGCGAAGCGCTCGGGCTCGACGTAGCGATGCACCTCGGCGTGTTTGGGCGTGGGCCGCAGATATTGCCCGATGGTCAGCAGATCGACGCCGGCCTTGCGCAGGTCGGCCATGGTCTGGATGACTTCGTCGTCTTCTTCGCCGATGCCCACCATGATGCTGCTCTTGGTGATGCGTGAGGGGTCTTTGTCTTTGACCCGTGCCAGAACCGACAGCGAGCGTTCGTAGCTGCAGCGCACGTCGCGGATGCTGCGCTGCAGGCGTTCGACGACCTCGATGTTGTGCGCCCAGATGTCGGGCTTGGCCTCCACCGTCGTGTCGACGTAGTCCATGTGGCCGCCGAAATCGCCGAGCAAGGTCTCGACCAAGATGTCCGGGCGAAGCTCTTTGAGACGGCTGACGGTGCGCGCGACGTGGCTCGCGCCACCGTCGAGAATATCGTCTCGGTCGACCATGGTGAGCACCACGTATTGCAGGCCCATGGTGGCGATGGCGCGGGCCACGTGCTCGGGCTCGCGTCCGTCGACCACGCCGCGGGGATTGCCCGTGGTGACTGCACAAAACCGGCAGCCCCGGGTACACACGCTGCCGAGAAGCATGACCGTGGCCGTGCCCTCGGACCAACACTCGCCCACGTTGGGGCAGCGGGCCTCTTCGCAGACGGTGGACAAGTCCAGCGCGCGGAAAGTCTCTTTGAGCTTGCCGTAGGTCTCTCCGCCGGGGGCGCGAACCTTGAGCCAAGCCGGTTTCGGCGAAAAGCGTGAAATCCCGTCTGCCACGATGGGGTTTGTAGTCCCTGCGCTGCCCGATGCCTACCCGCTTGTGCTCACTTTTTGGGGTCCGCTGGGCCTTTTTGTGAGCATCAGCGCATGGTCTAGGGGGGTGCCCTCATTTCCGGACCGCGGGATTTCTGTGCAGTGGCGAGCAGCGCAAGGCGCGACGACGACGCCTACTGTCGCTAGGCAAGGAGGAGCAACGATGCGATGCGAAGCAAATCCGCGCAAAGCCGACGGGAGGAATGGGGGCCCCCCTTAGGGTTTCGACTCGCACTTGGCGTCGTCGGCGCACTTGAACATGGCGGCCGTATCGGGCTCCTGGTCGGTGATGACTTTGGCCTTCGCGCTGCACGGGGCGGCGGCGTTCAGGCACGTGTCGCAGGCGTCACCCTTCTTGGGCGGGGCTCCGGCGCAGTAGCTGAATTGACAGGGAAACGCGCACAACGCCGGGGCCTCACAGGCACACTCGCCGAAGGCCTGCTCGGCGGC
>JBIKNA010000322.1:0-8313 GCA_044358965.1 Polyangiaceae bacterium | reverse complement strand
GGGCTACGCGGACGATGCGGGGGGGAGGAAGAGGGGATGGAGAGGGGTTGCGGGACGGGTGCGGGTGCGGGTGCGGGGATTGAAGGGGGGACGGGGGGACCTGGGAACATTGGCCCGTTTGGGGTTGTCGAAGTCGGAACGATGGGGTGGCGGAAGGCCCAAATAGTGGTGGGCGCGGTGCTTGGGTTGGGGGCTTGCGCGGGGCCTGCGGCTTCGGGGTCTGGGGTGGTGCCCGTCGTGGTTCCGGCGGCGAGCGCGGCTCCCGCGGCGGAGTTCGTGGGGGTGGCTTCGCGAAGCGCCGAAGCGGTGCGCGTGACGGAACCCCCGGTACAGGCGCCACAGCCCAAGCGTGTCGAGCGCGCGATCCCCGCGCCATTTCCAATCGAGGCCTCGTGCCGTAGGCCCATCACGGCACTCTGTGGAAAAGAGACGTGTGCAACGCTCGATGACTTTCGTCGGGTGTTTGCGTGTCGGCACATCGCTCTCGAGCGGTGCGGTGAATTTCGGGCCCTCACTGTCATCGCGCCGCTGGCGGGGTTTGTGGCGTTGTTCGACGCGCAGGGCAAGCTTGTGGCTGGCGAACGCTGGACGGACAGTGAAGACTTTTGTGACGGCCGGGCGCGAGAGGGCTGGTTCGGCCCACGGGTGCGCTGCGCACCGAGCGGTGAGTTCGAACCTTGGTGCGAGGATGGATCCCAAAGCCCTGGAGCCTCGGGGATAGGGCCCTAGGGCCGCTCGGCAATAGGGTGGTGTGTCCCTATGTTTCTTCATGGTCGAGAAACATGCCGACCCATCGGCCTCCGCGGCTCGAAGTTGAGCGAGTTCGGGCGCGGGCACGGGCACGGGCACGCTTACGGGGAAGACAAACATAGGGACAGGCTGTGCCTTTGGCGCGTGTCCGAGAGCGGGAGGGCTATCGCGACGGACGTCGGCGCCGGCGGCTTGTCACGATGAGTCCGGCGATGACGGCGCCGGCAACACCAAAGCTGCCCGCTTCGTTGGGTTCTCCGCCGACGAGATCGCAACGGCAGCTGTGTTCTGGGGGAGGCGCGCCGTAGAGTGGGAAATTAGGTATCTGCACGTGATGTGGGTCACCGGCATCGTCTGAGGCATTCGCGGACGCCACCGTGGCGCCCGCATCGCCCGCATCGGCGCCCGCATCGGCCAACGCGGCGGGCGCCACGAGTGACGTGGCCGCGAGCACCAAGGCTTGCGTGAGCCGCTTGGGCGCGAGAGAGCCGGGCACACGACAGAACGGACACCGGGCTTCGCCCTGGCGAATGTGGCGACCACAGCGGACACAAGGCGTAAGCATCAACACGCGGCAAAGGCTAGCAGAGGCCGTGACGACGGCCAGCGCGAGCGTTGGACCACAACGCCCGCGCGCGGAGCTGCGCCGAGGGGCAAGCACGCTTGCTTGGATGTCTGGCCTCAGGGGGTCTTGCTGATGCGGACGATCTTCTGCGTGGTGACGGCGTACACGTTGCCGGCGTCGAGCCCAATGCGGCGGATGCCCTCGCTGCTCTTGTAGAGGCTCTGCGCCGCGCCCTTGAGGTTGCTGCGCGGCACCCGAAAGAGCTGCGCCCGCTCGGCTTGTGGGCGCGTGTTCTCGAAGTCGGAGTAGTACAGGTAATTGGCGTCGGCGTTGACGTCGCCCACTTGCTCTTTGGTAAACACGACCTGCGTGGTGCCGGTGCCATCTTTGGGGCGCTGCAGCAGGCGATAGGCCAAGACCGGTGTGGTCTCGAAGCTGATCGCAAAGAGATCGCTGCCTTCTACGAGCATGTAGTTGACGACGGCCTTGGGTCCGCCAAAGTCTTCGGCGGCGATCACCGGTGCGACGGCACCCCCCATGCTCTTGGGCGCTCTCCAGATGCCACGTCCCGTGTAGTTCACAAACTCGGACACGGTGGACCAGTACAGGTGGGTCCCGTCGACGGACAACCCGCGCACAAAGCCCTGATTGGCGTAGCTGCCAGCGGCAGTACCCGCCTGGGAGAACTTTCGAATGGATCCGGCGCCGTCGTACTCCGTGGCAAACAGATCGGTCGCATCGGCGACGAGTTCGTTGACCATGCCTAGATTGGTAGCGAACGTGGTGGGCTGGGGGTTGCCAAGGGCCGCCATGCTGTACAGGCCAGAGTTGCCCACCCAAAACACGTTCTTGCCGTTGCTCGCGATGCTGAGAAACGTTCCGTCGGCAATCTTGGTCTTTTGTGAGCCATCGGGTCGCACGTACCAAAGCTGGTGCGGGATGGCCTCGACCACGAAGTGAACCAGGTCGCCCGAGGGCGCGATGCCGCTAAAGCTGTGGTTGTTGATGCGGGACGCTACCGCGGGGCCCATGCGGTGCCCACATCTAGGGCACCGCGTAAGGAAACGGATGACGGGTGCCATTGCGCGCGGCGCCACACAGCACTAACAGTGCGCACGATGGAGTTTGCGCCCACAAAGGCCACGGCGGTCGCCGCCGATACGTTGGCCAAAGCACAACGAGGCGATCGCCAGGCCCTCGAGACAGTGCTCGCCCAGGTGGCGCCTTCGGTGCACCGTTTCGCGCGCCGCATGTGCCGCAACGAAAGCGACGCCGACGATGTGCTGCAAGACACCCTGGTGAGTGTGGCCACGAACCTACCCACGTTCCAAGAGCGCTCGTCGCTCACCAGCTGGGTGTTCACCCTTGCCCGCACGGCATGTTCGCGTCGACACCGCGGGCTCGAGAGCAAGGCCCTTCGCGAGGCAGCCGGCGACGAAGTGCTGGGTTCTCGCGCCGACGATGCCAAGACCCCCGAGGCCCAAGTGGCCGACGAGGAGCTCAGCGCCGCACTGGGACGGGCGCTCGCAGCACTTCCGGCGGACCATCGCGAGGTGATCCACCTACGCGACATCGAGGGTCTCTCGGCGCCAGAGGCGGCCTCGGCGCTAGGCATCAGCGTCGACGCGCTCAAGAGTCGCCTTCACCGAGCGCGCGAGGCGCTTCGCAACACATTGCGACCCTTGCTCGAGCCGGTGCATACGCAAGTTGCGGGTGGCTGCCCCGACATCATCGCCATGTGGTCCCAAAAGCTCGATGGCGACTTGAGCGCCCAAGATTGCTCCGCCATGGAAAAACACATCGCCACCTGCGCCGAATGCAACTCTGCTTGCGGTGCGCTCAAACGCGCGCTGCTCGTGTGTCAGCAGACACGAAACGAGACGGTGCCCGCCGAGGTGCAGGCCCGGGTCAAAGCGGCGGTACGGGCCTGGGCTGCCAACACGCTGGTCTGACAAATCGACCTCGGAGTGCGAACCCTTTGCCGTCGGGCCTGGCTCTCACCAGCAAGAAAGAGGGCAGAGCGTCATGATCATCAACGAAGGCAAAGTCGATCGCGTGATCCGCGTGGTGTTGGGGCTTGGGCTGCTGGCCACAGTGTTCGTGGGTCCGCAAAGCGCCCTTGGCTGGCTCGGCGTGGTTCCGCTTGTTACGGGGCTCGTGGGCTTCTGCCCGCTGTACCGCCTGTTGGGCCTGCGTACCTTGCCGCGCAGCTAGCCCCCAGCCCAAGGAGTCCAAACCATGTGCCGAAGAGTCGAGTGCAACGTTTGCAAGAAGCCCACGTACGCAGGGTGCGGCAAACACATCGAGCAGGTGCTCGGTGATGTGCCCCCGAGCGAGCGCTGCAACTGCCGCAGCAAGCCCAAAGACCAGGCCTCGGGCGAGCCATCGCTCTTGCGTCGGCTCTTTGGTTTGTAGGCTCTAGGGCGCAATCGGTGCAGGCGAACGCATCGCCTGCACCGTGCCTTCGGGGTTCAGCGCTTGCCGCCCAGCAGCGGATCCTTCTCGATGAAATACTGCCGGATGTGCTTGGCAAGCTGGCCATCGGTGGGGTGGTCCGCACTCTCCACGCCGATGATGCACGGCTCCAGGTTCTTGTCGTGTTTGTGCACGTGACGAACCAGCTCCAACTTGGCGGAACCCGGGCCAACCACAAGGATTTCTTTGGCGTCGGACACCTCTTTGACGATGTCGTGGAAGAAGTGATCCATCTGCGCAGAGCCGCGCTCGCGGTGACGCGAGGGGGCATGCAGCACGGTCTCTTGGAAGCCGTCGCGGTTGATGTGGAAGATCTTGGCTTGGGCGTGGTCCACCCAGACAGCAGCGTGGTAGGTCATGCCGCGCCCACGTGCGAGATCCGGGCCAACGCATGCGCCGGGTGCTACGGTCCGCGAACGCGGGAGGCGGTGATGCAAATCGAATTCGTGGGGGCTGCACAGACGGTCACTGGCTCCCGGCACCTGCTGTCCACGGCCCGGGCCAACGTGCTGCTCGATTGTGGCATGTTTCAAGGCAGGCGAAGGGAATCCAACGAGCGCAACCGCGAACTTGGCGTTCGCCCGCGCGAGCTAGATGCCGTGGTGCTGTCGCACGCGCACATCGATCACTCCGGTGCGCTGCCTCTCTTGGTGCAGCAGGGCTATCGCGGACCCATCTACGCCACGCCGGCCACGCGAGACTTGTGCGCCGTGATGCTGGCCGACGCGGCCATGATCCAAGAGGCCGACGCGCGCTACATCAACAAGACCATCGAGCGAGACAACGCGGAGATGGACCCGGTGGAGCCGCTGTTCTCTCAGGCCGACGTGGTGGCCACGCTGGCACAGATGGTCTCGGTGCCGTACCACCGACGGCAGCTGGTGGCCGAGGGCATCCACGCCACATTCTTGGATGCAGGCCACGTGCTTGGCAGCGCCGTGACGGTGCTCGACATCGACGATGACGGCGAGCACAAGCGCGTGGTCTTTAGCGGCGATTTGGGCCGACGAAACTTGCCAATCTTGCGCGATCCCGAAGTGGCAACCGGCGCTCACGCGCTGATCTTGGAGAGCACCTACGGGGACCGCAAACATCCGCCGTTTGCCGAGATGCACGAGCAACTGGGGCACGTCATCAGCCGCACGGTGGCCCGGGGGGGCAAAGTCTTGATCCCGTCGTTTGCGCTGGAGCGCGCCCAAGAGATTTTGTTCGCACTGAAGCAGCTGCGGGCCCGGGGCGCCGTGCCCAACGTGCCTGTGTACGTCGACTCGCCGCTCACGGTGAAGATCACCGAGATCTTCAAGTTGCACCCCGAGTGCTACGACGCCGAGACGCTGGCGCTCCTGCGGGGCAGCGAGTCGCCCTTCGACTTCGACGAGCTTCGCTATGTCACCGACAAGGAGGCCTCCAAAGAGGTCGCGGCCCGCGACGAGCCCTGCATCATCATTTCGGCGAGCGGCATGTGCGAGGCGGGCCGCGTGGTGCACCACCTCAAGTCCATGGTCGAGAGCGATCGCAACACCATCGTGATCGTGGGCTTCCAGGCGCAGCACACCTTGGGCCGAAGGCTTACGGAGCACCGGCCAAGGGTGCGCATCTTTGGCGTCGAGCGCGATCTACGTGCCCAGGTGGTGGTGCTCAGCGGCTTCAGCGCCCACGCCGACCAACAAGACCTCTTGGACTACGCCGAGGCCGTGCGCGAAAAGGGACACCTTCGCGAGGTGTTCTTGGTGCACGGCGAGCCCCCAGCACAGCGCACCTTGGCCGCAGCACTGGGCCGCGCGCACTTTCCGACGGTGCACATACCCGCACCGCACCAAGTGTTCCGTCTGTAGAACGCATTTCACGACCCGCGGCGCGCCCACCGAGGGGCTGCCCCCAAGGCTCAGCAGCTCTTGTTCGGATTGGCGAAGCTGTCGCTGTCGTCTTCGCCGGCCCGCGGGGTGAGGCAGTTCCAGTCTTTCTCGACCAGGATGCGCAAAGGCTCGCCCCCCGGGACATCTTGCTGGGCTTCGAAGCCAACGTCGTCGCCCGCGGCCCAGCGCTCGATCAATCCGTTGGGCGCGAGCACCTCGATGGAGGTGCCATCGAAGGCAGCTTGGACCACGGGCACGTTGCCGCGAGCGATGCGATAGGTGAGTGCGACGCCTGGCGCAAAACAGATGCTCTCGGTGACCATGCCGGCGGGGCCGGCCAGGTTCGCAACCTCGCCCCGAGTGAGTCGAAGCCGAAGAGAGCTGCCACGTGCGCGGAGTTTCATGTTCGGGTTTCCTTTGGAACCAGGCGCGTTGGCCGGGTCCCAGTGTACAACGACCAAAACGCCGCGCGATACGTCGCTCGTGCGGCGAAGAGCGGCCCCCCCGGGGCCAGCACTCGGGCTACAGTCGGCGCGATGAACGCCCAGAGCCCCGATGTCGCCAGCATGGTCAATGCCGTACACCAGGGCACGCATGCCGGCGCCTTGGGCCTCGTGGTCGAGTCCGCCACCAAAGACGCCGTCGTTGCCAGGCTCGATGTGCGCCCGGAGCACCGACAACCCCAGGGCATCGTTCACGGTGGCGTGTACGCAGCCGTCATCGAATCACTGGCATCGGTGGGCGCAGCGATCAACGCCATGGCGCTCGGCAAGACTGCAGTGGGCCTCGAGAACCACACCTCGTTCGTGCGCGCCGTGCGCGAGGTCACGCTCCGCGCCGTCGCCACGCCCATCACGCGCGGACGGCGCAGCCAGGCCTGGGAGGTCACCATCAAGAACGAGGCCGGCGCCATCGTGGCCACGGGCCGCGTTCGCTTGCTGGTGCTAGACGGCGACGCCGAGGTTGCTGGCAGCGCCATCGGGACGCGCCAAGGCGACGCTTGATGGCCGCAGCTCGCTCTGGCGCCGTTTAGTACGCGGCCACCGGTACCGTAGGAGGCAGCGGCGAGTACGGTTTGCCCGCGAGCAGTGAGGGCAGCGCAGCGGCCGCCACGTTGACGATGCCACAGTGATCGACCCCCACGCCGGTGTAGCCAAGGCCCGGGGTGAACGCGCCTGGGTAGAACGTATTGCCGCCCAACGTGTAGTCGTAGTCCGTGCACTGCGAGGTGCTCTTGCAGCGCGGCACGAGCCCCAGGTACGGACCGCTGATGGTGATGCCTCCCACCAGCAAGCGCGAGCAATCGTCGGGCGGCGCCACCGAGTGCCGAAGCTCGATGAAGCGCGTGACGTTGCCCGGAACGTCCATGCCGGCCCCGGGGCGATACGGGTCGATGACCACCAGCGTTCCGACGTTGCGACGGTCCGCGTCGAACTGGGGATCCGTCTGCATCCAGGCCGCCATGTCGCGGACGTTGGTGCCGCCCCAAGAGTAGCCAAGAAGCACAAGATCGAAGCGCGTGTCCGCACTGGTCACACGACCATCTTTGTTGGTGTCGAGCGCACTGACGAGCAGCGTGCGAGAGGGGTTGGTCATGACCTCGAAGGCAAAGGTCGAGTAACAGGGGCTGCCGGTGCAATCGCGAATGAGTTCGTTGCCAAACGAAGCGCAAAACTGCTCGACCCAAGAGTTGCCGCCCGAATTGCGTCCGCCGGGACCGTCCACGCCGGCGCCGTTGATGCAGAGGTAGCGGCGTGGCAACGCTGGCGGTGCCGCGTCGGCGCCGGCGTCGCCCTTGGATGCGTCGCCTTGCGATGCGTCGCCTTCGGAAGCATCTTTCGCCTTGGCTGCGTCGCTGCCGGCGTCTGCGGCACCGGTGCCGTTGCCCGCATCGGCGCCCTGCGACGGAGGCTCCGCGTCTTCGCCTTCGGGTTTCGAAACCGCAGCGCTGTCGCCACCGCAGGCCCCCGCGGCCAGCAAGAGAGTGGCCACCAAGCAGGAAACAAGGGCTGTCGCGATGCCGGACGGGTGATGCGTGCTCATGGGACGGCTAAACCATACTCGACAGATCCCCCGCGCGCCGTTCGGGTTCCTGCATCGTTGCTCCCCCCAGCGCCGTGTCCGAGCACGGCCGCGGGATCTGGGGACTCATCGTGCGCGGTGCTGCGTGCCCATGCCCGCCGTCACGAAGAGCGCCGTCGCAGTACCCTCGACATCGGCTGTGTGCCACACGCCGCGGGGGTTCACGATGGCCTGCTGGGGGCTCAGGACAACGGTGCGCACGCCGCCATCGAGCTCTTGGTGAAGCACCAGGCGCCCAGCCAGGCACACCACCAGTTCTTCGCCCTCGGGGTGCATCTCCCAACTCTTCCAAGGTGCATCGAAGGTGTACAGGCTCACCAGGCGCCCTTCGGCACCATCGGCGCCATGACGCGCTTCGTACTGCTCGTACCAAGCGAGCCCGCCGTCGAACGCCGGTTGCGGCACCACGGTTGCGCCAAGGCCAAGGTGCACTTGAACGCTGGCGAGATCGAACGCGACGGGGTCGGCCATGTGCCCAGCCTTAGCACCACAAAAAAAGAGCCGGGACGAGTCCTTGGGGCGCTCACCTCCCAAGAATCCGCCCCGGCCGGGCTCCATGCGTTGCGTCTTTGGGTATTTGCACGG
>JBIKNA010000375.1:0-7555 GCA_044358965.1 Polyangiaceae bacterium | reverse complement strand
CTCCTTCAAACGCGTGATTCCATTGCTCGAAGCGTCCTAAGGGATCGCCGATGACCGAGCGCGATTCGACTACAGGCGCCGCTCGCCCTTTTGGGCTCGGGACCCAAAAGTAGGAGGTGGGGCCCCAGCGGCAATGCCTCTGGGGCGGAGGACGAAGTCCTCCGATAACAAAGGAAGCTAAGTCGGCGAGCTTGATCGAAGATCATGCTCGGCGATTTAGCGTGGGTCCGGTGGGGCTTCGGGCGTCAGCGCTCGGAGCCCGCGCATGCGGAACATCAAGGTCTCCACCGCGAGCTGCGGAGACGCGTTGGCGTCGATCTCGCGCAGCGCCCGCAGCGTCAGCGCGTGGGCCTCGGCGAAGGGGACCGGATCGTGGCCGTTGCGCGCTGCTTGGGCGCCGAAGCCCCGGAGCGCCGAGGCCAGGTAGGTGAGGTTGTCGACAAGCAGAGACTTGTCTTTCTTCTCGTGCTCCGCAAGTTCGAGGGACAGGCTCGTGTCGGGCGCCGATGCTGCGCCCATGCACCGCGAGACGAACTCTTGTCGCCGGGCGAGCACCTCTTCGTCGATGTGGCCCATGGCCACGGACATGCTGCCTTGGGCCACGACGGCCGCCTGGGCGGCCAGTGTGGCGTCGGTGCCGCGCTCCGTGAGCAGGTCCGTAATGACGGCATCGGGAAGTGACGCGAAACGCAGGGGTAGCGTGCGCGACAAGATGGTTGGCAAGAGCCATGCGCGCTCGGCGCTGAGCAGGATGAAGTGGGTCTTGGGGTCTGGCTCTTCCAGGGTCTTGAGAAGGGCGTTGGCCGCGGAGATGCTGAGCTCTTCGGCGCGGCGCACGATGAACACCTTGGCCCGGCCTTCGTGAGGACCAAACGCCGATCGGGCGAGCACGAGCGTACGAATCTGATCGATGGAGATCTCTTGGGTCTCTTCGGTCTTGCGGCCGATGCGTGCGGCTTCGTGGAGGCCCCGCTCGATGACCACGACATCGGGGTGCGCGGGGACGCGACGCTCGCCTTTGGGCTCTGCGCGGCGGCACGCGCTGCATTGCCCACAGGCGTGCGCAACGCCAGGCTGCCGCGCTTCGCACACGAGAGCCTGCGCAAGGCCAAAGGCCGCCAGCTCTTTGCCGACACCGGATGGCCCCTCGAACAGGTAGGCGTGGTGCACGCGGTCGCTGCTGAGGGCCCGCTCCAGCGTGGCCCGCGCCGTGTCTTGGGCCCGCAGGGTGCCAAGCAAGGCGTTTGCCGGCGGGGAAGATGGCTGCACGTTGGTCATCCGTGCCTTAGCGACCCCGGAGCCGGGTGCCCGAGCGCGCGACGCCGCGTACGAGCGGGAGCACCCGGGTCAGAAACACCGCAGACAGCGCCGCGAGCCCCACCGCCGAGGGGGCCCCTCGCATGAAGGTGGCACCGAGGGCGCTGACCCCGAGGTAGGCGAAGGCCACGATGGCCACGGCCGCGGCGCCGGCGCCGGTGACACCAGTGAATGCTTCTTTGCTGCAAGCTGCACACAACGCAAGGCTGTCTTGTTCGTGCTCGATGCACCCAAGGCACATGCCTTGGGCGCAGGCGGCGCACGTTGCCACGACGTCGGCGCGGTGGGGCTTGCAGGTGGCCATCTATTTGCCCTGGAAGACTGCGGCGCGCTTGCCCAGGAATGCCGCCATGCCTTCGCGTTGATCTGCGCTGCCGAAGAGCGAGCCAAAAGCTTGGGCCTCGAGCTCGTTGGCGACGGGCAGGGGCAGGTCGGCCCCGCGCAGGGTGACGCGTTTGGCCTGGGCCACCGCGAGGGGACCCTTGCTGGCGATCTTGGTGGCCACGGTCCTGACCTTGCCGAGCAGTTCGGCATGGGGGACCACCTGGTTCACCAAGCCGATGCGCTGCGCCTCTTCGGCGCCGATGATGTCGCCGGTGTAGCAGAGCTCCCGGGCCCGGCCGATGCCCACGCGCCGCGCCAGGCGCTGCGTGCCACCAAAGCCGGGGATGACTCCCAGGTTGACCTCGGGCTGGCCGAACTTGGCTTTGTCGCTCGCGTAGATGAAATCGCAGGCCAGGGCGAGCTCGCAGCCGCCACCGAGCGCGAAGCCGTTGACCGCGGCGATGACCGGAAAGTGAGCTTCTTCGATGGCGGCCCCGAGCTTGTGCCCCAGCTCGGCAAAGGCCCGGGCCGTGGCCGCGGGCATCTCGCTCATGGCCTCGATGTCGGCGCCGGCGGCAAAGGCCTTGTCTCCGGCACCGGTCAAGACGGCGCAACGTACGCCCGGGTCTCCGGACAGCTCTGTGATGGCGGAGAGCAGGTCGGTGATGAGCTCGCGGTTCAGTGCGTTGAGCTTGTCGGGGCGGTGCAGCGTGAGGACGGCGACGCCGGCCTCTTGTTCACGAAGAAGGACTTGGCTCATGGGAGGCTGCTCTTTGTGCGGGGACGATGGAACGATAGGGTTGCGTACAGCATGGTCGGCGACGGCTCGTGGCCTCAGACGGCCCGTCCGGTCCGTTGGCCCTTGTCGTCGTAGGCGTAGAAGCCCTTGCCCACTTTTTTGCCGAGCCAGCCTGCGGCCACCAGGTTGCGCAGCAGGGTGGGGGCCCGGTACTTGCTGTCGCCGATGTTCTCGTGGAGTACGTCGGCGATGGCGAGCACGGTGTCGAGACCGATGAGGTCTGCCAGCTCCAGCGGGCCCATGGGGTGGTTCAGGCCGAGCTTGGCGCCGGTGTCGATGTCTTCGGCGGAGCCCACGCCCTCTTGAAGGGCAAAACAGGCTTCGCACAAGAACGGAATCAACGTGCGGTTGACCAGGAAGCCCGGTGCGTCGTTGCTTGTGATGACGGTTTTGCCCATGCGCTCGGCGCAGGCCTTGATGACCGTGTACACCTCGTTGCTGGTCTGCACGGCGCGGACGATCTCGACCAGCTTCATGAGCGGAGGCGGGTTCATGAAGTGCATGCCGATGACACGCTCCGGGCGCTTGGTGGCACCCGCCAGGCGCGTCAGTGAGATGGACGACGTGTTGCTGGCCAAGATGGCCCCAGGCTTCATGGCCTCGTCACACTGGGAGAACAGCTTGAGCTTGAGAACGACGTTCTCCGTGGCGGCCTCGATGACGAGATCGCACTCTTTGAACTCGGCCGGAGACTCGACACAGAGGATGCGCCCCACAAGCGCCGCCCGGGCCTCGTCCGTCATCTTGCCCTTTTCGACCTGCTTCTTCAGCATCGCGTCGATCTTGCCGCGGCCCTTCTCGGCCAGGGCCTTGCTTGCGTCGCACAGGACGACGTCGTAGCCCGCGGCCGCCGCAACCTGCGCGATGCCACCGCCCATTTGTCCTGCTCCCAGCACGCCAATCGTCTTGATGTCCATCGCCGCCGTCCTTGTTGGTGAGGCTCTGGCATTACCATGGGCGTCGCCCGGTCGGGAGGCGCAAAAATGCGAAGGAGAGGCGCTCTGGGCTTGTTCGGCGCGCGGGGCCTGCCATGGCGCTTGTCAGCGTGGGTGGCGCGCATACCATGACAAGACACCCATGCCCCGCACGCCCTTGTCCGAGATCACAGAAGTCCTGTCCGAGCTCGACACGCTGCTCAAGAACCCCGACGTGGGCGCGGAGCTGTCGGCCCGTGGCATCAACATCAGCCTGGCCTTGGTTGCAGCCGAGGGTGTTCGGCAATACCTCACGGGCGATCGCATGAAGGCCGCGGTGGAGTTCCAAATGGTGGCCGAAGAGATTCAGGCGCGGCACGCGCTGCTCCAAGGCGCCTCCACGGAGCCTTCGTGAACATCCCGACGCTGCCCACGGGCCTTGCGCATCCGCACCCCGAGCCGCTTTCTGGGGCGCGCTACTCGGCGGTGGAGCTCTTGCCCTCGCACGCGGTGGTCATGCTCGACCAGCGAAAGCTGCCGCGCATCGAGAAGTATGAGGTCATGACCACCGTGGCCGAGGTGGCCGCGGCCATCGCCGACATGGTCGTGCGCGGTGCCCCGGCCATCGGCATTGCCGCGGCCTACGGGATGGTGTGCGCGGCCATGGCCAGCAAGGCCCCGGCGAGCGCCTTTGTGGCCAGCATGACCGAAGCGGCTACGCTGCTCAACGCCACGCGCCCCACGGCGGTGAACCTGAGCTGGGCCACCGGGCGCATGCTTGCACACAGCGCGGCCGTCGCAGCACTCGAACCCATGCCCCGGGCCTTTGCGCTTGCGGACTTCGCCCGGGACATCCATCGACAAGACGTTGCGAGCTGTCGGGCCATGGGGGTCATCGGTGCCGAGTACATCCAAGATGGCTCCACGGTGCTCACGCACTGCAACGCCGGGGCCTTGGCCACCGGGGGCTTTGGCACCGCCCTAGGGGTCATTCGCGCGGCGGTGGCCCAGGGCAAGCGCATCCGTGTGCTCGCCGCAGAGACCAGGCCTTTTTTGCAGGGGGCACGGCTGACGGCCTGGGAGCTCGCCAAAGACCAGATCCCCGTCACGGTGATCACCGACTCGATGGTGGGTCACTACATGCAGCGCAAGGAAATCCAAGCCGTGGTCGTCGGCGCCGATCGCGTCGTCCGCTCGGGGCACGTGGCCAACAAGATTGGGACCTACGGCGTTGCGTGCTTGGCCAACGCTCACGGCATTCCGTTCTACGTCGCCGCGCCGCTCAGTACCGTCGATCTCGCCACAGCCACCGGCGCCGACATCGTGATCGAGCAGCGCAGCGAGCGAGAGGTGACGCACATCGAACACGGTGGTGCGTCCGTGGCGCTCGTGCCCGAGGGAGTCCCAGCACGTCACCCCGCCTTCGACGTCACGCCGCCGGAGCTCGTTACGGCGTTCTTTACCGAGCGCGGGGCTGCGGTTCCGCTCAACGAGACCACCTTGGCCAAACTTGTCGGAGACGCATCATGAAGTCGCTCCCCCACGTCTTGCTCCTGGGCGGCTTCGTTGCCGCCGCGTCGTCGGCTGCCCTGCTGGCGGCGTGTTCGTCGGACGATGCACCGTCGTCGTCGTCCGGTTCCACTTCCGGAGGCAGCAGCAGCGGCAAACCCGTGGGCGATGCCGGGGGCCTTTTGCCCAGCACCGACGGCAGTGTCGGGCCGGGACCCAAAGAGTGCGCCGACGACAACAAACTGGTCTACGTCATCTCCGAGGAGCGAACGCTCTACCGGTTCAAGCCCGACACGTTGGTGTTTACCCCGGTGGGCATCGTGCGCTGCGATGCCTCTGGCGCCACGCCCACCAGCATGGCCGTGGACCGCTCGGGGACCGCATGGGTGCGCCACAGCGATGGGCGCATCTGGAAGGTCAGCACCGAGACCGCCGCGTGCACCGCAACCAAGTACGAGTCCGGCCAAGAGGGCTTCAGCAAATTTGGCATGGGCTTCTCGGTCGACGGGCAAAGCGGCTCCAAGGAGACGCTCTTCTTGAGCGAGACGCTGGGCAAGGGCCTCGCCTCCCTGGATGTGTCGTCCCTCACGGTCAAATACATCGGTCCGCCGGGGGCGCCCTTCGTGGGCACCGGGGCGGAGCTCACGGGCACTGGTGACGGTCACTTGTATGGCTTCTTCACCACGAGCCCAGCGCAGATCGCGGAACTCGACAAGACCACCGGCAAGGCCATGAACCCCGTGGAGCTCAAGAACACCTTCGTGGGCGTGGCCTGGGCGTTTTCGTTCTACGGCGGCGATTTCTACGTCTACACCGCGGCCGGCGGCGGCGGATTGCCCCGCGCCCAGACCGGGTCCAAGATCACTCGCTACCGCCCCAGCGACAAGAGCGTCACGGTGCTCAAAGAGGGCGTCGGCTTCACCATCGTGGGGGCCGGCGTGTCCACCTGCGCGCCGCTCGTGGGGCCCAAGTAGCGTCGAGCGCCAACGCGCATAGGGGTGTCCCCATTCCTCCCGTCGGCTTTCCGCGGGCCTGCATCGCATCGCATCGTTGCTCCTCCTTGCCTAGCAACAGTAGGCGTCGTCGTCGCGCCTTGCGCTGCTCGCAACTCCGCGGAAATCCTCGGTCCGAAATGACGGGCAGCCCCTAGCGCAACTCCCGCTTCACCTCGGGGAGGATCGCGAGCGTGACCTGGTAGTTGGCGTTCATCGGATCCATGTCATCGAGGGCTGGGAGCGCGCTCGTGGCGTCGATGATCTTGCCCGCGGCATCGCGCTTGAGTGTGAGCCACGGGGTTGCCATCCACTGGCGCATGAAGCCGCGCCGAATGTTGCTGTCGGAGATCATGAAGGGCTTGCGCACGCCGCCTTCGTTGTCCGGGCGGTACCAGTTGTTGTGGTAGATCCAGATGGTCCCGTTGGCGTCGACGTTGCCAATGATCCCGATGTGCTGATCGCCCGGTTGGCTCGTGTGCACATTGAGACCCGCGACGAGGGTCCCCGCCGGAATGATGCCGCCATTGAAGGTGGTGTTCAGCGACGCGATGAGCTGCGCTTTGTTCTGCGGCAACTTCACCAACAAGCCGCCGGCGTTGCCGACGTCCTTGAGCATCACGCGGACGCCTTCTTGATCGTAGCGGGTGATGCCGCCCAGGAAGAGCACCTTGGACACGTTGGTCGCGCACATGCGCGGCTTGGGGTACCGGGTGTCCTCGTCTTGGGCTTCGAGCCAATAGCGGGTGGCGCTCAGGATCTTGGTGCTCGTCGGCGTCAGGCGCTGGAACGTGAGGCCATCGAGGCCGTGGGCCTGGGCTGCGCGTTGCTCGCTTTCGGTCACCCGGGTGAGCGGCTCCTCGTTCTCGCCGACCTCGGGTTCGGTGGGCTGCGTCTCGGCGGCACAGCCAATAGCGAGGGGAGCGGAAAGGGCGAGGAGCATGAGCCAGCGTCGGAGCATGGGAGCTGGCTTTGCACACATTGAGCCACATTGGATCGAGCCCAAATCGTGCAGTGCCCCGAGAGTTTTGCGTCTCCCATGCGCACGACCGGTGGATCGGTCGTGTCCCAGTCCGGGCCGACTTGGGCTAGCTTCCCGGCCCATGCGTCGCCTTGGCACTCTCCTCGCTGCCTCGTTCCCCTTCATCGCTGCCTGCGATCCGCCCCCGTCGGCGCCCCAGAACGCTGTGCCCAGCGCCAGTGCGTCGGTGCTTTCGTCCGCGCCGTCGTCGTCGGCGGCGAGTGCGCCCGCGCCGGTGTGCGCCGAGCCGCCCGATCTGACCAAGCTGCCAGGAGAGCAGCCCAAAGGTACCTGGATGACGTCGGCCACCTGCCTTCGATACACCGAGCTCGTGGTCGGCACTGGGGCGCAGCCCAAGAGCCGCTTGTCCACGGTGCGGACGCACTACACGGGGTGGCTGCCCGATGGCACCAAGTTCGACAGCTCTGTCGATCGCGGCAAGCCCCTCGACATTCGGCTCAGCCAGGTGGTCAAGGGGTGGACCGAGGGGCTTTTGGGCATGAAGGTGGGCGGCAAGCGCAAGCTCGTGATCCCGTACGAGCTCGGCTACGGCGATGCCGGCAAGGGCAACATCCCTCCCAAGGCCACGCTCATCTTCGATGTGGAGCTTGTCGACGTTCTGGTCGAGTAGGCGGTTTGGTCGAGTAGGCGGTTTGGTCGAGTAGGCGGTTTGGTCGAG
>JBIKNA010000320.1:0-8331 GCA_044358965.1 Polyangiaceae bacterium | reverse complement strand
CCAGAGGCATTGCCGCTGGGGCCCCACCTCCTGCATTTGGGTCCCAAGTCCAAATGGCGCCCGGCGTCTGTAGTCGAATCGCGCTCGGTCATTTAGGCGACCGAGCGCGATTCGACGACAAACGTCGGCGTCATTTGAACGGCAACCGCCAATGTGACGGGTAGAGCACTATTTCCGCCGGCTCAGGTCACGAACGCGGCGTGGAGAACGCGCTGCGCGAGGGCCAACTTGTCGCCCCCCTCGCCCGAAACCACCGCAGCCGACAAGCGGAGTGGGCCGCCGGTGACTCCGCGCACCTCGACCCCGTTCGACTCGAGCAACGCCAAGAATTGCCCGACCCGCGGGCCCAAACCATCGCCCACCACACTGACGAGGCCACACCCCCCGCGGACGCGAAACCCGTCGGTAGCGCAGGCTTTGGAGAGCCGCGCCTGCGCCTGTTCCCAGTCCGGCACATTGGCGAGCGGCAAGAAGAACTGACCTGTGGCGTCACCCAACATGAAGTCGAACACCGGCAGCTCGAGCTCGCCGCACACTTGCACGACCGCATGGCGATCTGCTGCGGAGAACTCGACCTTGACCACGCGGTCGGTGCCCACAACGCCGCGGGCGCGGGTGGTGGCCCCTTCGTGCGCCAGCGTTTGTCGCGCGGGGTTGCCTTGGGCGTCCACCGGGTCCTGCGTTCGCCGGGCGGCGATGGTGATTTTGGCCTTGCGCGCCCACTCCACGGCCTGGGCGTTGAGCACCTTGGCCCCCGCTTCGGCCATCTCCTGAAGCCCCGCGAGGTCGAGTTCGGGCAAATGCTGGGCATCCGGAACCACCCGCGGGTCCGCCGTGTAGACCCCGTCGACGTCGCTGTAGATCTCGCAGCGCTCGGCGCCCAGCGCCGCCGCCATGGCCACGGCCGTCGTGTCCGAACCACCACGGCCCAGGGTCGTGATCTCCCGCTTGTAGCTCATGCCCTGGTAGCCCGCGACGATGACGACCTTGCCACGGGCGAGTTCGTCTTCCACGCGATGTGGGCGCACCTCGATGATGCGCGCATCGAAGTGGCGATCACTGGTGATGATGCCGGACTGGCTGCCAGTGAAGCTGATGGCGCTGACGCCACGCGCCTGGATGGCGATGGACAGAAGCGCCATGGATACGCGTTCGCCGGTGGACACCAGCATGTCGAGTTCTCGGCGCGGGGGCTCGCTGGCGACGGCTTTGGCCTGCGCGATGAGCTGGTCCGTGGTCTTGCCCATGGCGCTGACGACGACGACCACGTCGTCGCCACGACGTTTGGCCGCCACGATTTTGTCGGCGACCTCGCCGATCTTCTCTGTGGTTGCGACAGAGGACCCACCATATTTCTGGACGACGATGGCCACGCGTTACCTCAGGGCACGGGTTTCTGTATGCGAAAACGGTGCCCTCCGGAGCTAGCAGAAATTCCTAGAGATGCCGATTTTGCGGCGCAAGCGCGCCCCGGCGGGCGCCCCCAAGCTCAGGCATCGCCGGGCTGTTGCAGGCGCAAGACACCAAAGGCGCCACCGATCCAAAGGATCTTGCGCGCGACGTCCCAGCGCAAGTGCACGGGACCGTCGACGCAGGGCAACTGCCCAAGCTGAGACAGCTCGCCTTCGCTGCGCCGTAGCACCGCAAGGACGTCCCCGGCGGCGACCACGAAGGCCACGTCGCCATCGTCGAGGTAGCACGCGCCGACGATGGGCTCATCGGGCAACGCGTAACGCTCCCAAGAGCGCCCCACCAGTTCGAGCAGGCCACCATCGTGCTGGAGGAACGCCCGGTCTTCGAAGACCTCGAGACGCGAGACATCATGAGGCGGCGCGGCCACCGGGCGCGCCTCGCCCACGTGGTGCAAGGTGGCCGTCGTGCCCTCTGGCCCCGGGTCCTGGGCCAGGAAGACGCTGCCCTCGACGGCCCCACCGTGGCCGAGCAGCAGGACATCGCCGCGAAGCTTCCGAAGCCCGCCGTCGCCAGTGACGTAGAGCGCCCCGGACTCCGCCAGCGACAGGACCCGCGCCCCAGCGGCTATGGCGCGCATGGGCTCGACGGCCTCTACAGCGGCGAGGCAACGCGCCGGGTCCAGACAAAAGATCGCCGTACCGCGGCGGACGACAACCGCATCGGCTGCAGCGGCCACCTCATCGCAGCGCGACGCCACACGGAAGCGCTCGAGGCCTGCGTGATCCAGCGCAACGAGGCTATCGCCGGCCACCAGCGGTCCCTGCTCCGTGAGACAGAGATCGGCAACGTTGCCGCCACGCAAGACGAGTTCTGCGTGCCAGAGGTCGGCCTGCCGCAATTGCGGCACGCGTCCAAAGAGCAACAGCGACTCCATCTCGTCGCCCTCTTCGCCGTCCGCTTCGCTGAGCGCCAGTTGCGCATCGGACACCGCCGGCAACTCGGCGTCATCGGTGAGGGGCCCCTCGTCGCCGCTGTCGGTCTGGGTCTCGGCTTCTTCGATATCGAGTTCTTCTTCTTCGATGCCGGGCGCATCGCCATCGGCAAGCAGGTTCTCTTCTTCAGCGAACTGCCCCGCGTCGAAGGCAAGCTCTTGCCCCTCTTCGGTCCCGTCGAGCAAGCCAGCCTCTTCGTCGAAGGAGAGCGAGAACGCCCCGTCGGTAAGCTCGTGCGCAGCGCTGTCGTCCAGCTCCTCGGTCTGTTCGGCCAGGTTCAGGTCGTCGGTGGGCCAGTGATCATCGGGCAACCCGTCGTCGTCACCCAGCTGACCGTCGGCATCCGGGAGTTCTAGCTCCGAGGGTTCATCGGCGGTGGGCGGTCGGGGCGGCATGACGTTGGCTCGCGTGGGCGGGTTGGCGCGGCCAGCGCGCCGCACCGTGTGTCCTTTAGCACGCGGGCCGACACACAAGTACCGGGCGGTTCACCGCCGTTTGGGCGTGGCACACTCCGTGCTGCTGTTGGGCCTCATGGTTCTTTCGCCTTGGCATCACACTGGCTTGCGCCTTGCGGCGCTCCTGCTCCTTTCGGCGCTGGCCCTGGCCCCGCGGCCCCGGGCACCAGGCGAACGCTCGCGGGCGCAGGCGTCATCCAACGCATCGCACATATCCACACACGCACACAAGTAGCCAGTATCACTGTTGAATTTTAGTAGGTTTGCATCGCGGATACCACCCTCCTACCCTGGGTCCCCGGTTCTTGATGCGCCTCCTGGTCTTGTCTCGCAACGCGTCCCTCTATTCGACGAGTCGCATCGTCCTCGCGGCCCGCTCACGCGGTCACGACGTCACGGTGGCCGATCCGCTCGACTTCCACATCGTGGTGTCCAAAGGGCGCCCGGAGATGTTCCTGCGCGGCGAGGCCGCGCCGCGGGCCGATCTGGTCATTCCGCGCATCGGCGCCTCCATCACCAACTACGGCCTCGCCGTGGTTCGGCAGTTCGACATGATGGGGATCCCCGTCATGAACAATGCCGTGGCCATCGCCCGCTCGCGCGACAAGCTGCGCGCCATGCAGCTGTTGACACGCAAGAACATCGACGTGCCCCGGACCGTCTGCGCGCGCACCCCGGACTCTCTCGAGACCTCGCTCAGTTTCGTCGGAGGCACACCGGCCATCGTCAAGCTTCATCAGGGCACCCA
Organism: Polyangiaceae bacterium; assembly: GCA_044358965.1. Classification (GTDB taxonomy): domain Bacteria; phylum Myxococcota_A; class Polyangia; order Polyangiales; family Polyangiaceae; genus SXNL01. Next base: position 4,723 of record JBIKNA010000320.1, on the reverse strand, counting down.
GGGCATCGGCACCATGATCGCCGAAACCCCTCAGGCCGTGACCTCGCTGCTCGAGACCCTTTGGGCCATGGGCCAAGACATCATCCTGCAGGAGTACATCGCCGAATCCAAAGGCAAGGACTACCGCGCCATCGTGGTGGGTGGACGCCTGGTGGCGGCCATGCGCCGTCAAGCGCGCAAGGGGGAGTTCCGCTCCAACTTGCACCGCGGCGGCGCCGCTGTTGGCGTCGCGCTGCCCAAGTCCTACTCCCAGGCTGCGGTCGCGGCGGTCAAAGTCATGGGGCTCGACGTGGCCGGCGTCGACATGCTCGAAGGCAAAGACGGCCCCAAGATCCTCGAGATCAACAGTTCGCCGGGCCTCGAGGGCATCGAGCGCGCCAGCGGCGTCGATGTCGCCGGGGCCATCGTGGCCTACGCCGAGAAGATCACCGCGCGGCGCAAGCGCAAATCCTCGGGCGACGGCGCCGTCGACGCCGAGCGAAGGCCCCGGCGGCTCCGCAGCATCGTGCCGCCCACGCCGTAGATGGACCACCTGCGCACCGAACGCCACGGCGACGCCCTGGTGATCCGGATCCATCGGCCGGACACCCGCAACGCGTTGTCGCATCAGACGCTACGGGAGCTTGCCGACGCCGCACGAGCCGCGGCAACCGATGGCTCCGTGCGATGCGCGATCCTGACGGGACATGGGGGCATCTTCGTCTCCGGTGGCGATCTCAAGGAACTCGCGGAGAGCACCACCGAAGCGCACGCGCACGCCTTTCGCGACGCGGGCCTCTCCGTGGTTCGAGCCTTCGCCCAGCTTCCCTTCCCCATCATCGCGGCCATCGACGGCCCGGCGCTGGGCGGCGGCGCCGAGCTCGCTTGTGCGTGCGACATGCGCGTCATGAGCGCGACGGCCGTGGTTTCCTTCCGGCAGGCGCGCATGGGCGTCACCTGCGCCTGGGACACCGTGGCAACGCTGCAGCGCCTGGTGGGCAATGCCGCGGCAGCGCGGCTCCTGTTTTTGGGAGACGACGTGGGCGCCGAGGATGCGCGGGCTTTGGGCCTCGTGCAAGACATCGCCACCGCGCAAACCGACGAGCCTGCGCTGGGCCGCGCGCTCGACCACGCCCAGCACATCGCCCGCGGCAGTCCCGGCGCCATTCGCGCCTTCAAGGAGCTCTTGGGAGCACCGCCAGAGCAACTTCCCGGACTCGAGGCCGAGGCCTTTGCACGCTCTTGGGCCGGCCCCGAGCGGCAGCTCGCCATGGCGGCATTTCGCGAGCGACGCCCCGTGCGCTGGTAGCCCACCGCGACCTCGCGCGCGCTTCGTGTAGAATGGAGGCGCCCGACATGACCACGCCCCCCGAAATGGCGACGCGACCCGGCTACTTTGGCCGCTTCGGCGGTCGCTTCGTGTCCGAGACCCTGGTGCTCGCCCTCGACGAACTCGACCGCAACATGCGCGAGATCATCCCCTCGGCGAGCTTCCAGGCGGAGCTCCAAGCGCTGCTCAAAGACTACGTCGGCCGGCCCACGCCGCTGACGTACGCCGAGCGCCTGGCGAGACAGCTAGACCCCGAAGGCCGCGCCCTGCAGGGCTTATGGCTCAAGCGCGAAGACCTCTGCCATACCGGTGCGCACAAGATCAACAATGCCATCGGCCAGGTGCTCCTTGCGAAGCACACGGGCAAGACGCGTATCATCGCCGAGACCGGCGCGGGGCAACACGGCGTCGCCACCGCCACGGCGAGCGCGCTCTTTGGCCTGCCCTGCGACGTGTACATGGGCGCCGTCGACGTGGAACGACAGGCGCCCAACGTTGCCCGCATGAAGCTCTTGGGGGCCCGGGTCATCCCGGTCGAGAGCGGCTCTCGCACGCTCAAAGACGCAATGAACGAGGCCCTTCGCGACTGGGTCACCAATGTAGCGGGCACACACTACTGCATCGGCAGCGCTGCGGGCCCACACCCCTACCCCGAGCTCGTCGCGCGTTTGCAAAGCGTCATCGGCCACGAGACCAAGATCGCCTTGGCCCACAAAGGCATCACACCCGACGGCATCATCGCCTGTGTGGGCGGCGGCTCCAACGCCATCGGCATCTTCCGGCCCTTCATCGACGACCCAAGCGTCGCCCTGTACGGCATCGAAGCCGCCGGCGACGGGGTCGAGACCCAGCGGCACGCAGCCACGCTCAGCAAGGGACGCGAGGGCATCCTGCATGGCTCCCGCAGCTACGTTCTTTGCGACGACCAGGGACAAATCGCCGAAGCCCACTCCATCAGCGCCGGCCTTGACTACCCAGGCGTAGGGCCCGAACACGCGCACCTTCGGCACTCCGGCCGCGGTCGGTACCTCGCGATCACCGACACCGAAGCGCTCGCAGCGCTTTCGTTGGTGGCGCGCAGCACGGGCATCCTCGTGGCCCTCGAGACGGCCCACGCGTTCGCCGCCATCAGCCAGGTGGCCACGCAGCTCGCCGCCGAGCGTGGTCGCCCGGTGCAGCTTGTCGTGTGCACCTCGGGCCGCGGCGACAAAGACCTGCGCACGGTCATCGATGCACTTTTGCCAAGCCACCCGGAGCCGCATGCAGCCCACTAACCGGGACCGCATCGCCGAAGTCTTCGCCGGCCGGCGTGCCCGCGGCCAGAAGGTGCTGGTCACCTATCTCTGCGTGGGCGATCCCTCCCTCGACGAGAGCATCGAGCTCGCTTTGGCCTGCGCCGAGGCCGGCGCCGACATCTTGGAGCTCGGCAGCCCCTACAGCGATCCATCGGCCGATGGCCCGGCCATCGCCAGGGCCAGCGAACGGGCCATCCGAAACGGCGGTGGCCTCTTGGCCACACTCGATGTGGCCGCGAAGATCCGCGCGCGGAGCGACGTGGCCATGGTTGTGTTTGGCTACTACAACCCCGTCTTCGTGCTGGGCGAGACCCGCGTGGCCAACGCGCTGCATGAAGCCGGCGCCGATGGTTTGCTGCTGGTGGACCTTCCCATCGACGAGGGTGACGAGCTGCGGGCAGCTTGCGCCACCCACGGGCTCCACGTCATCCCGCTGGTGGCGCCCACCACGGCAACCGAGCGCGCGGCACTCATCGCTTCCCGGGCCCCCGGGGGGTTCCTGTACTACGTCTCCGTCGCCGGCATCACCGGGGCCAAGGCCGTACCCTTGGCCGAGGCCAGCACCCAAGCCAAACAGTGGGCCGAGCGCACAAGCCGGCCCGCGGTGGTCGGCTTTGGCATCGACACCGAAGACAAGGCCCGCACCGCGGCCAAAGACGCCGATGGCGTTGTGGTGGGTACGGCCATTGTTCGGGTCATCGAGCAGGGCAGCTCCGCCAAAGACCGCCTCGAACAAACCCGCAGCCTGGTCGCCGGCCTGCGCCGCGCCCTCGACGCCAGTTAGCCCCAGATGGGCTCGTCCCCCGCGCGCTATCCGCGCGCAAGCCTCTTGGCCGTTCTGGGGCTGCTCTATTGGGCCCAAGGGGTGCCCTACGGCCTGGCCGCCGAGTACATGCCCGTGGTGCTGCGCAAGGCCGGCTACTCGCAGACGGCCATCGCCGCGCTGTTTTGGCTACAGCTGCCGTGGCAGCTCAAGGTGCTGTGGGCGCGTCTCGGCGATCATCCAGCGCTGCGTCCGCGGACACCGAGCATCCTGCGCGCCCTGCAGACCATTTGCGCGCTCTTGCTTTGCGCGTGCGCCATGTCGGACCTCAAGGTGTCTCCCGTGCTCTGGTTCGCGGCCACCTTTGGTCTCGCCCTGACGGCGGCCACGCAGGACATCTTCGTCGACGCCCTGGCGGTGCGCTCGCTGCAGGCGCAAGACCGCGGCTACGGCAACATCGCGCAGGTCGCTGGGTACCGGCTTGGCATCCTGTCGGGCGGCGCGGGCCTGCTGCTGGGTGCAGCCGCGGTGGGCACGCGGCACATGCTGTTCGCACTCGCCTTGTTCGTGGCCATGTGCGGCTTCTTGGCGTCCGCCGCCGGCGCGGGCGAAGGGGCCGCTCTCACGGCAGAAGTCGAGCCCAAGAGCCGCGCGACCGCCAGCAAGAGCCGCTTGCTCTTCGTGCTGCGCCGGGCCTTCGAGGGGCCTGCTCGTCCGGTGCTGGCCGTGGCCATTCTGTTCAAGCTCGGATTGCATGTGGCAAGCGGCCTGTTCAAGCCCATGGTCGTCGACGCCGGTTGGAGCAACGCCCAGATCGGCGGCGCGGTGGTCACCGTAGGCACCGTGGCGTCCCTGCTGGGCGCGGCCGCCGGGGGCGCCCTGCACCGCTGGCTCAGCGAGCCACGGGCACTGCTGGTCGCCACGCTGCTGCAAGCCGCAGCCTGTGCCCCCCTCGTCGTCGTTGCACGCCTCGGGGCACCACACGGCCTCACCACGGGCTGCCTCGCGGTCGAGCATCTGGCCAGCGGCGCCGGAACCACCGTGCTGTTTGCGGCGCTCATGAGCGCGACGCGCAAAGACGATGCGGCGCTGCACTACACGGTGCTTTCCGCGGCCAACGGCTTGGGCCTTGGGCTCGGGGGCCTGGCCGGCGCCCAAATCGCCGACCATCTGGGGCGGCCCGCGGCCTTTGTTGCAGCGACGCTGCTGTGCCTCGCCCCCTTGTGGTTCTTGCGACGCTGGAGCGAAGCCGCCGAGGCCTCCGCAGCCTAAGGGCCGCGCACGAGCATCTCGCCGCACGGCCCAGGCCCTACGCGCAAAGCGTCGCGTCAGGGCGGCCCCACGTGTAGAGTGCCC
>JBIKNA010000321.1:0-8331 GCA_044358965.1 Polyangiaceae bacterium | reverse complement strand
GCTGCGTACCAGCAGGTCCAGGCTCCGTAGGCTTCGCGCGTAGGCAACGCCCGCCTCCTGCGCGGTCACCTCGGCGTAGGGGGTCTCGAGTCCCTGGTTGATGTATTGCGGATCGAGGCTTCGCGATCCCTTGCCAACGCTCGCGCTAAACGAAAAGCCCTTGGTGGGCCCCACGATGACAGTGCCGCGGGGCTGTACCGTGGTGGACGACGTGGTCGCCGTTTGTTCCGGGCTTCGATAACCCTGTCGGTCCGAGGCGAAACAGTCCGTGTCGATGGGATCTCCCCCGAACGACGCCTGGGTGTTCTGTGCACACAAGTTGCGCACGCGGTAGTGAAAGAGGTCGCCGCGAACTCCACCGCGCAAGGTGAGCCAGCTGCTCGGGCGGACGTTCGCGTCGGCGTACACGCCCACGTTGGTGAGCGCCGAGTTCAGCGCAAGATCCGTCCGGTAGGGGATGATGGTGCCGAGGCGGTTGCGGCGCTGGGCCGACTCGACCAAGTCGACGCGCCCCAGGTACCCAAACTCCACCTCATGTTTGCGTCCCAAGAGCTCGAAGGGCTGTCGCGCGCTTCCGCGCCCGCCAAGGGTCACCGTGTTCGAGGTTTGGTCGATGAGATCGCCGCGTTGCGGGTGAACGCTCTGCCATGTTTGTTGCGGATCGGCCTGGAACCCCGTCAGGTTGTTGCGCAGGCGGAAGTCCCGCAGAACCAAGAACGCCGACTGAGACACCTTGGCTTCGTGCACGCGATCGTAGACCGTGACGCCGAGCGAGTGCCGAGCTGCGTCGCCTCCCTGTTGCGTGTCGTAGGTGTCGTAGAAGCCTTTGCGTCCGCTCTCGACATCGTCTTGCCGCAACAGACCGGCCTGCGCGTAGTGGGTGGCATAGCTGGTGGCGAGCACCCGAAAGGTCGCCGTTTTGCCTAAGTTCCCCTCGTATCCCGAGATGGCCGAGACCCGCTCACTGTTGCGATTCTGTCCGAAGCCGTCTGAGCGCATGAGCTCGGCGCCCCCAAACGTGTGCTCGGTTGCGGACGCTGGCCGGTAGGTAAGGAGCAGTCGCTTGGTGCCAAAAGAGCCATAGGTGGCCTTGGCGGTGAATCCTGCTTCCGAGAGCCCCAGATCGTAGAGCGCAGAGCCGGCCACGGCGAAGTTGCCCTGCTGCGGCGCAAAGGGCCCTTCGATCACGCGCAGCGATCGCACAAGCTCGGGGATGATGAAGTTGGTGTCGGCGAGGCCATTGCCGTGCACGTTGCCAACTTCGTTGAACGGCATACCGTTGACCTGGAACTCGATGTCCTGGCCCTCGCGGGCATCGAAGCCGCGCAGATAGATCTGGTAGGGGTGCCCGGTGCCACCTTCGTTGGTGAGTAGTACCCCGGGCGCCAAGCGCAAAAGGCCCGCGGCGTCGTTGCGTGGCACCGTCGCGAGCTTGCCAATGGGGATCTCGTGGTCCCCTGCGCCGCGGCTTGGAATGGTTGCAAAGCCCACCACGCGCACCTCTTCTGGTGGCGGGGGCGGGGGCGGGGCCGGCGGAACCACCGGCGCAGCCTCGCTGGGCAGCGTGGCCGCGGGGAGTTCCTGGGGCCCGGTATCTCGGGCGATTGGTGCAAACGAGAAGGGCACCCGGATGCGGGAGACCACCGCCTTGCCGTTGCGCTTGCCGGGGGCGAAGTGCCAAGTGCGCACCGCTCGCAACGCTGCGTGGTCGAAGGCGTCCCCACCAGAGCGGGCCACCGTTGCGTCGATCACGTGGCCCAAGGTGTCGATGGTGACGAGGAGCTCGAGCGTGACGGGGGTCTCCCTGGGAGCCTGATCTTGCGGGTAGGCGGCCTCTGGGTACGGGGCCTGATGCGCGTGCAGCACCACCGGCGGCGATGTCTCTTCGGCGTGGGCGCTGGCCGAAGACAACAGCGTCGCCACGACGGCAACTCTGGCAACGCGTCCGGTCATTTCTTGCGGCGCGTGGCTTTCGGCGGATCGCTCGCGGGAATCAAACGTGCGAGCACGGCGGCGCGAATGAACGCGTCGGGATCCGGCAGTTGCGCCAGGACCTTGGCCATGATCTTGTCGGTGCGAAAGCTCACCTTCCGCGCGAGGGCCTGCTTCGAGATTGGCTTCCGGGTTTCAGTGGAGTGTTTGGGCATGGGGCTGTTCTTCGTGCGAATGAAAGGTGCTTCGGTCGCTACGGTGCAGCGAGCACCGCGTCGACGACCAGATCGCGCAGGCACAGCGATTCGCCTCCGGCCTTGGGTGTTGCCACGCCGCTCTTGATGGTGGCCTGCACCAGGTCTGCGGAGATCCGCCCGGTGATACGCTTGCCTACGGAGGTTCCAAGGGAAGAGAACGACCAAGAGCCGGCCGTTGGGATGAAGCTCGGTCCGCAGTGAAAGTGGTCTTCGTGGGCTTCGCAACTGGTTTGCACCAGGAGCGTGACACCAGCCGTGGTGGTCTGTAGCTGCTCTTCTCCAAAGGTCCCGTCCGCGGGCTCGGTGGGGCCGCCCTGCTTCTCGCGCACCGAGAGGGTCAGCATGGTCTCGCCTTGTTGAGCTCGGTAGATCCAAACGCGATCGGCAGACGACGCCTCTTTTGACAGAAGCCCCTCGGCCTTGCTCGTGCTCGTGATGATGGGCTCACATGCCGGAAGCTGCGGCTCCGGAGTCGGCTCCTCCGTTGCTGCGGCCGCGTCGGCTGCTACGTCGGGGCTACCTGCGTCGGCCAGTGCCGTCGGGCCAACAGGGGCCGAGGCGGAAGACGCCGTGCACGCAAGTGCGACGAAGGGAAGGGCGAGTAGGCAAAGTGAAAACTGACGCATGGCCGTCCCATGCCACGCGCCAGTTCTTAATGCAACCCAATTGCGTTAATGCGGGTGCGCTCTGGTTACGTCGCGAGGCACTCGTCGCAGCGACCTTTGACCTGCACTTCTTGCACGCTTCGGCCCAGAGCGCCTTCGAGTCGCAGGGAAACGGAGCCCGCGGGCAAACAATCGATGCTGCCGCACTGAACACAGATGAAGTGCGGATGCGCCGTATGGACCTTGCCCTTGTCGGAGGAGAGCTCGAAACGCCAAACGTGGTCGCCCAGATCGGTTTTCACCAGCAGGCCAACGTCCGTCAGCGTGATGAGCGTTCGGTACACTGTGACCCGGTCGAACCCTTTGGGCACCAGCCGCTCCGTGAGATCGGCGTGGCTCACGGCCGTGGCCTCGCGGTGAAGTTCGCGCAACACCGCCAGCCGCGGCTCGGTGATGCGCAGGCCGCGCTCCTTGAGCATGGTCTTGAGCGCCTCGGCCTGTACGGGCGTGCTTTTGGTGACCTTCGCTTGCTTCTTCACTTGATGAATTGTCCCCCCGTTGACGTCGGTGCGCAAGGATCAGTTAGCAATCGAATCTTCTAATGCAACTCAATTGCGCATCGGCTCCGGGCGCGCTACACGTTCCTCCACGGCGCCATGCAACATCGTGACTCACACAAGCCCCACTCGGACCACACTCCTCACGTGCACGGCTGCGACTGTGCGCATCACCTTCGCCGCGCCAAGCCAACCGAGGGCTCGGCGCGAAACGGCTGGTCTTGGGCGCAACTCGGGCCGATCTTGGCCTGCGCGGTCTGCCCGGCGTGCCTGTCGACCTACGCCAAGGTGCTCTCGGCCTTCGGCGTTGGCGTGTTCCTCACCGAGGGGCAACACCATGTTCTCTTGGCCGTGGCCGTGGGCACCTCGTTGCTCGTGGCCCTTGTTCGCTACGGCAAGACCCGCGTGCGTGGACCCCTGGTGCTCACCATTGGTGGCTGCCTCACCCTGGTGGCCGCCCACGCGGTGCATGAGCTTTCCTTCGCTGTTTGGGTCGGCCTGTTCATGATGCTCGCCGGGGGCCTGTGGGAGCATCGGCTCGTGCGTCGGCTCCGGGGCCAGGCCCCTGCGCCGCAAGCCCCTGCCGCGCACGTGGAGCCGTCGTGAGTCCAGCCAGACAGCCCATTGGTCTCGCGCCGGCGCGTAGGCCTCGCGCGCACCGCGAGGGCAAGAGCGCGTCGGTGCTGCGCAAGATCACCGAACCCGGGGTGAACGTGGTGGCCTGGGAGCGGAGCTTGCCCGAGCCCTTCGTGCGCGCGCTCGAAGCCCACGCGCGCTCGGCCGTGTTCGGCGCCCACCGGCCCATCTTGAGCGAGTCCCTCGACGTAGCGCCTCTGCTCGAAGGGGTGCACCACGAGACCCTGCGCGCCATGCTTCACGCGGATCTCTCGATGCTCGTGCGGGCCTTTGCCGACGTGGTGGGTACCTCGCGGATGCAGGTGGGACTCGACGCCGTAGCCGATGACAAGTGCCGCAAGTTTCACGCCGACTACGTGGGCATTCGCATGTTGGTGACCTATCTTGGGCCGGGCACCCAGTGGGTCTATGAGCGCGATTTGCGGCGCGACGCCATGACCCACGAAGCCGCCTGCATCGACGCTGCCAACCTTGCCATCGTTCCCGACCAGGGGCGCATTCGCAGCGCCGGCCTGGGGCATGTGCTGCTGCTCAAGGGCGATGCCTGGCCTGGCAACATGGGGCGCGGGGCGGTGCATCGCTCGCCGCCCATCGAGGGAACGTCCATCTCGCGCCTTTTGTTCGTGGCCACGGCGCCGCCGGTGGGAATGGGCTGACAGCGCTCCCCAATCCGCCCGTGCGTTTAGCCGTTCCTGCCCACCATCTCTTTTCCAACTCGAAGTTAGGACCCCGGAAACATGGCAACACAAGACTCTCGCATTCCTGTCACCGTACTCACGGGCTTTCTGGGGTCCGGCAAGACCACGCTGCTCAATCGCATTCTCACCGAAGAGCACGGCAAGCGCATTGCCGTCATCGAGAACGAGTTTGGCGAAATCGGCATTGACCAAGCTCTGGTCATCAATGCCGACGAAGAGATCTTCGAGATGAACAACGGTTGCATCTGTTGCACCGTGCGCGGCGATCTCATCCGCATCCTTGGCAACCTGATGAAGCGGCGCGACAAGTTCGACCACATCCTTATCGAGACCACGGGCATGGCAGACCCGAGTCCCGTGGCCCAAACCTTCTTCGTCGACGACGAGATGAAAGAGAAGTTCCGGCTCGACAGCATCGTGACCATGGTCGACGCCAAACACGTGGCGTTGCACCTGGGCGATAGCGACGAATGCAAAGAGCAAATCGCCTTTGGGGATGTGATCATCCTCAACAAGACGGACCTGGTGAGCGAGGCCGAGCTGGCAGCGCTGGAACGGCGCATCACGGGGATGAACGGCATGGCCCGAATTCACCGGGCCACCCGGGCCTGTGTACCCATGAACGTGGTGCTGGATGTTGGTGGCTTTGATCTCGAGCGCGCCATGGAAAAGAAACCAACATTTCTGGAACCCGAGTATCCCTTCGAGTGGGGCGGCATCTTCGACCTCGGCGAGGGGGTCTACACCTTGGAGCTGAGCGATGGTCCGGATCCGAGCATCCTCTGCGTTGCCTACCCGGTGGCCGAGGTCTCCCTTGCCGCGCTCAACGTGGGAGCGGAGTCCGCCTTTCGCTTCTTCTCGGCCGACGCCAAAGAACTCACTCCCGGAGGGACCCTCACGCCAGACTCCGTTTCGTGGTCCCTCGACCTTACGAGCCAGGGGAGCAAGTCCTTCACGCTGAGGGTCCCCAAGAACGGGCTCTATGCGCTCTACACGCAGCACTTGCCCGAAGAGTTCGCCCTGCGGCTGCGGACCGCCAAGGGAGCCGAACTCACCGCGGCGCTGGCACACGAGTACGCAGCAGGTCACACGCACGACGAGACGGTGACGAGTGTTGGACTCCACGCAGACGGATCCGTAGATTCAAGCAAGCTCAACGCCTGGATGAGCGGGCTCCTTCGGGAGAAGGGCACCGACATCTTTCGCATGAAGGGGATCCTCTCGGTACAGGGGCAGGAGAACCGCTGGGTGTTCCAGGGCGTGCACATGCTGATGGACAGCACGCAAGACAAGCCTTGGGGCTCGTCACCTCGGGTGAACGATCTGGTGTTCATTGGGCGCAAGCTCGACCGACAAGAGCTGGAGCAAGGCTTTCGAAGCTGCCTGGTGCAATGAAGCCCGCAACATCCATGGAGCTCGCTCCCGCGTTCGTGCATCAGGCGGGCGAGTACCCGAGCGCGATGGGCATTGCGGCCGCCGGCAATCGAGTCTTGCTGGGCACCGGGGCAGGGGAGCTGCGTGGACTCGATCTCGGCACCGGCGCGCTCTCCTTTCAGACGCAGGCCCATGAAGGCGTGCTTTTGTCGCTTGCGGCGCACCCGGCGGAGCCGCTGGTGGCCACGGGGGGGCAAGACAAGCGCTTGCTTGTCACGCACGCCGATACGGGAGCGATGATCTTTGAGCGACCTGCGGGCGATGGGTGGGCGGAGCACGTGGCGTGGTCGCCGGACGGGAGCATGTTGCTCGTGTCGGCGGGAAAGCGCGCGCGCTTGTTTGCCAAGAACGGGGACCCGATGCTCGAAAGCGAGAGCCTCCCCAGCACCATTGCTGGCATCGCCTGGAGTCGCGATGCGGAGCAGTTCGCGGTGGCGTGTTACGGCGGCGTTCACGTCTTCAGCGTGGCCGCGCGCCAGCAGGTCAAACACTTCGCTTGGAAGGGCTCGCTCATCTCCATCGCGTGGAGCCCCGACAACAAGGTCATCGCCTGCGGAAGCCAAGATTGCTCCGTGCACTTCTGGCGAGTGAAGACGGGACAAGACTCCCAGATGACAGGTTACCCCTTCAAGCCACGGGTCCTGGGCTGGGACGCCCGCGGCTCGCAGCTGGCCACCGGCGGCGACTCCACGGTCACCGTTTGGGACTTTGCGGGGCGAGGGCCCGAGGGCTCGATGCCAACGCAGCTCAAGGGCCATCGGGCAGTTCTTACGGCGCTTGCCTGGAGCCCGACGAAGGGCGTGTTGGCCTCTGGGGCCGACGACATGGGAATTCTTTTGTGGGAACCACGCAAAAGCGACAAAGCTTTTGCCTTCGCGTTCATGCAGGACCAGATCACTTCGCTCTGCTGGGCACCGAACCACAAGGCCCTTGTGGCCGCAGACGCGTCAGGTGCCATTGCAGCCTTCGCAACGACCTAGGGCAAGATCGCCGGTGGCCCTACGTTGGCCCCGACGAAGTGCACGGAAAGCGCGGCGCGTGCCAGTTACGCCGGCGCTTGGGGCTATGCTTCAGGTGTGACCCTTCACATCTTTGGCTTCGTCGCGCGAGCCGGGACCGGAGCTGTCTTGGCTGCACCTCCGGGCAGTGCGTTTGTGCCGCTCTTGGCGGGTTGGTCGTTTGCGCCACTGCGGAGTCGGGAGCTTGGAGTCCCCGTCGCGAGGCCCGTGAGCGGCTTCGATGAACTCAGCGAAGCTTCGTACGTCTGGGCGCTCGATGCATGTGGCCGTGGTCCTTTGGCCTTTGTCGAGGCCGAGTACTTTGGTGGCACCGGTGCGCAAAGTGCTGCGGTGTTCGAGGCTGGCTCCATGGTCCTTGGGCCTCTGCGGTCCGAGACCACATGGGACGGCAGTGTATTCGCGGCGCCTCCGGCGCACGAGCGCGCCATCAACGTGGCGCTTCGGCGCCTCGGGGTTGCGGCGTCTGCGGGGCTCGACGAGTTCGACACCGTTGGGCTCGGTCGCCACCGCTCCAATGACGGCTTCCGCACATCGCAACGTTGAGTGGGGCCGTCGCCCTGCGCTTGTGCACCGCTGGTGCACATCTTCGTGTCACCGGCGATGGTCTCGCCGTCCGCAGCCCTGACCGGCGCGCGACACGATGGCCACGCGCGGCGCTTACACCAACTGGCTCAGGTAGTGCCGCGCCTGCTTTTGCCACCAGGGGTACGTATGGCTGCTCTCTTTGCCCCAGAATGCCAGGTGGTGCGGGATGCGCTTGCGCTTGAGCAGCGCGCCGAACTCGGTGGTCTCGGGGATGCAACCGTCTTCGTGGGCGCCGGTGCCGACGACAACGGTCAGGTGCGCGTTGCGCCGCACGCGCTCGAGCGCGCTGCCGCGCAGGTTGGGCACGAAGGCCAGCGGATCGTTCAGGTACACGTCGTCGTTGCTTTGGCCGCCAAAGAACCAACTGGTGCGGTACCGCCCCGATAGGCAAAGCGCTTGGCCAAACGTTTCGGGGTGCTTGAGCACGAAGAGTGACGCGTACAGGGCTCCCACGCTGCAGCCCGTGGTGATCATGCGGGCGTGGGGGGCCCGGCAGTCGTCGCGGATGAAGGGCACCAGCGTGTTGACCACGAAACGCTCGTAGGCGTTGTGGTGGGCCATGCGCCAGCGCATGCCGCCGTGCCCCGAAAAGCTCTTCGACACGTTGG
>JBIKNA010000319.1:0-8363 GCA_044358965.1 Polyangiaceae bacterium | reverse complement strand
AGAACCAGACGCCGGCCTCTTTCTTCATCACGGCGATCAGGCTTAGGTCGTTCGATGTGTACGAGTCCTTCACGATGATGGAACCATCGGGCCACGCTTGGAGCTTGCTCGCGCTGTCTTCGGCTGCCGCGAGGGGTGCGTTGATGAAGATGTCGACCTTGGCCCCGTGGAGCGTGTGGCTCGGGGTTCGGGTTGGGTAGTTCGAGGGGCGCGCCCAGGTTCGATACCCGGCGGCGCTAATCTCGCCCCAGAGGGCCTGGGCACGTTCGGGCTCGGCGTTCTCGCGGCAGCCTGCAACGGCGACAACGAATGCGACTGCCAACCCCGTGCGCACAGCAATGTTCATCGGCGATGTTTTGTAGCCTCGAAACTCTTTCGCTGCGAGGCTTTTGAGACGGGCCGGGCCCTAGGCCACTGGCATAGTCCCCGCGAGCCCTCATGACGCCTGTGGACGACCTGCGCAAGACGTACCCCGACGCGACGGAGCGCAACGTCATCCCTCCTATGGGCGAGGCAGAGACCAGGGGCGAGGCAGAGACTTTGGTGCTCTCGCCCTCACTCGTCCCTGCGTCGCTCGACCTTGCGGTGCCGGAAGCCGTTGCCGCTCTAGAGCCCGAGTTCCGTGCGCATGTTCCCCTGTGGCTCAAGGTTGCAGTGGCCTCCCTGGGCGCCGCTTTGGTGCTCACGGCCATCTTGCAGCTCCCGCGAGCGCATGGCGGTCCGGCAGCGGCGCGCATCCCGGCCATGCTCCAGGTAACCATCGAGGCGCTGTCCTCGCCACACGACGACCTTCCGCGACCAAGCCATGGACCCTGAGTTCTGGCACGAGCGCTGGCGTACCGGCCAAATCGGCTTCCACGAGGGGGTACCCAACGCCATGCTCGCGCGGTTTGCGGCATCGACCATGCCCACTGGCGCAAGGGTGCTGGTGCCGCTCTCGGGCAAGGCGTTCGACCTTGTTCACCTTGCGGGACTTGGACACGAAGTCCTTGGCATCGAGCTATCCGAGCCGGCCGTACGGCAATTCTTTGCCGAGAACCCAGGCTTGGGGCAGCCCAAAGAGCACTCGTTGGGCGGCGCGCAGGCGCTCTCCGCAGGCGGCATCACGCTCGTCGTGGCCAATGTCTTCGACACGAGCACGGCGGGCCTCGGTTCGTTTGGTGCCGTGTACGACCGCGCAGCACTCGTTGCGCTGAACCCCGACGACCGCGCGCGCTACGGCGCATGGATGGCATCCATGCTCAGCGCCGACGCCACCGGCCTTCTCGTCACGTTCCACTACGATCAGTCGCGCATGGCCGGCCCACCGTTCGCCATTGGCGATGCCGAGGTGACACAGGCTCTGGGGCCCCACTTTGCATTCTCCAAGCTGGCCGAAGAGCCTACCCCGCAGAGCGAGCGCGCCAAGGCCGCCGGTGTCGTCGCCGTCGAGATGGCCTACAGGCTCGAGCGCAAATCCGGCTGACTCGTCCGCCGGGGCCCGAGGGGCGGAACACCGCGCCCGCCCCCGGCAGCAGCGTGCTATGACGGGCCCATGGCTGGTCGCTACGGAATGTCGTTTGCCAAGGAGCTCATCGAAGATGGGCAATACGAAGAAGCTGTGGCCGCGGCCACAAAGGCCATCGACGGCGGCGACGCGGGGCCGGAGCCTTTGTTCGACCGTGCGACAGCGCTCGATTTGCTCGAGCGCTCCGAGGAATCTCTGGCCGACTTCGTCCGCGCCATCGAGGTAAACCTGCGGGAGAAAGAGCTCGACGCGTTCGCGCTGGACGACGCATTCTTTGGCGCCGTGGTGGAATGTGGCAAGCGCCTCGGCAAAGACAAAGGCCTCCACTGGCTTGCGCGGTACCGAGAGCTGTTGCCCGCCGGGGCACACACCCAAGAGAGCCGCGACTGGGAGAAGCGCCTGCGTGGCGAGCTGCCGAGCCTGCTCGACAAGACCAAAGACTACTAAGTCGATTCGGAGACGAGCGCGCGCGACTACCGGTGACGCTTGTACCAGGCAATGAGGCCTGCGGTGGACGCGTCGTGCCCCTGCACGTCGGCGTCGCCAGACAGCTCCGGCAGGATCTTGCCGGCAAGCTGTTTGCCCAGCTCGACCCCCCATTGGTCGAAGGAATTCACGTTCCAGACGACGCCCTGGACGAAGATCTTGTGCTCGTAGAGGGCAATGAGAGCGCCCAACGTGCGCGCGTCGAGCTGTTGCACCATGATCGAGTTGGTCGGACGGTTGCCCTCGAAGCGCTTGTGCGGAGCCAGGCGGTCACACTCGGCGTCCGAGAGCCCCTGCGACTTCAGCTCTTGCCGGGCCTGCTCGAGAGTCTTGCCGAGCATGAGCGCTTCGGTCTGCGCAAAAAAGTTGGCGAGGAGCATCTTGTGGTGTTCGCCAATGGGGTTCTGCGAACGTGCCGGCGCGATGAAGTCACACGGGACGAGACGCGTTCCTTGGTGGATGAGCTGGTAGAACGCATGTTGGCCGTTGGTGCCCGGTTCTCCCCAGATCACGGGACCCGTCTGGTAGCCAACCACGGCAGAGCCTTCACGGTCCGTGGACTTCCCATTGCTCTCCATGTCGGCTTGCTGCAGGTACGCCGCAAAGCGATCCAGGTACTGGTCGTAGGGCAGGATGGCGTGGCTCTCGGCGCCAAAGAAGTTGCCGTACCAGATGCCCAGCATGGCCATGATGACGGGCAGGTTGTCGGCCATGGGTGCCGTCTTGAAGTGCTGGTCCATGGCGTGGGCGCCCGCCAGAAGCTCCTCGAACGTGTCCATGCCGAGATAACACGCAATGGACAGACCGATGGCGCTCCACAGAGAGTAGCGCCCGCCAACCCAGTCCCAGAACTCGAACATGTTCTCTGGGTCGATGCCGAACTTCTTGACCTCTTGGGCGTTGGTGGACAGCGCGACGAAGTGGCTGGCCACGGCGGCCTCGCCAGCATTCAGCTTCGACAGAAGCCACGCCTTGGCCGTCTTGGCGTTGGTCAGCGTCTCTTGGGTCGTGAATGTTTTGGAGGCCACGATGAAGAGCGTGGTCTCGGGGTCCAAGGCCTTGAGGGTTTCTTGGATGTGCGTGCCGTCGACGTTGGACACGAAGTGTACGTGCATGCCCGGGCGCGCAAAGGGCCGCAAGGCTCGGGTCACCATGACGGGGCCAAGGTCCGAGCCCCCAATGCCGATGTTGACGATGTCGGAGATGGGCTTGCCGGTGTAGCCGCGAAACGAATAGGTGTGCAGGCGTGCCACGAAAGTGCGCATCTTGCTGAGCACCGCCTGCACCTTGGGGGCCACGTCTTCGCCCAAGACCCGCGCGGAGCCGCCCACCGGATCACGCAACGCAACGTGAAGCACCGAGCGGCCCTCGGTCACGTTGAAGGGCTCGCCAGCGAGCATCGCGTCCCGCGCCGCTTCGACGCTGCGCTCTTTGGCCAGTGAGAACAAGAGCCCCAGGGTTTCGGCGGTGACGCGGTTCTTCGAGTAGTCGAGGAAGATCCCGGCGGCGCTCTTGGACATGGCAGCGAAACGGCCCGGGTCCTGGGCGAACAGGTCTCGCATGTGCAAGTCGCCCCACACAGCGGCGCGGTGGGCGGCAAGGGCGGCAAAAGCGGGGCTTTGGGCAAGGGGCAACATGGCCGGCGATCATACCGCACGTTCCCGCCAACACGAGCGCGGGCTTCCGATGCCGCGCAGGAGCCAGTTGTTGAGCGGCGTTCTCCCGCGGATTGTGGGGTATAACGGCCGGGTGCAGCGCACGGTGGTTCTCCGCGCAGAGCAGCTCCGTAAGAGCTACGACGATGACGACGACCCGGCGGTCGACGGCGTCGACTTGGAGCTCTTGCGCGGTGAGTGTTTCGGGCTCCTGGGCCCCAACGGCGCCGGCAAGACCACCACCGTCGAGATCTTGGAAGGGCTGCTCGAGGCCAGCTCTGGCAGGGTCGAGGTCCTTGGTCGCACCTACGAGCAACACGGCGATGAGATCCGGCAGCGCATTGGGTTGTCGCTGCAGCTGACGCACCTTCCCGAGAAGCTCACCGTCACGGAGATCCTCGAGGTGTTCCGGGCACTCTTTCGCACGGGCCGCAGCATCCCCGAGACCATTGCCCTCGTCGCGCTCGAAGAGAAGGCCTCTGCTCGGTATGAGACGCTCTCTGGCGGTCAAAAACAGCGCGTCGCCGTGGCCTGCGCCTTGGTGTCCGATCCGCAGATCCTGTTCCTCGACGAGCCCACCACCGGCCTCGACCCGCAGTCGCGTCGCATGCTCTGGGGCGTTGTCGAGCGCTACAAGGCCTCCGGCGGCACGGTGCTTCTGACCACCCATTACATGGACGAGGCCGAGCGGCTGTGTGACCGCATTGGCATCATGGACCACGGCAAGCTCATCGCCCTAGGATCGCCCAAAGAGCTCATCGACGGCATCGGTGCCGGCCACGTGGTGCAGATCACCACGCAGCAAGACCTGCCTTCGGGGCTTGATGCCACCCTCGCGGCGCTCCCATCGGTGTTCTCCTGCCGGTTGACGGGGGCATCGGCGCAGTTCGGCGTCGACAATCTCCACGAAGGCCTGGGCGGCATCCTGGCGCGCCTGGCCCAAGAGGGCGTGGCGCTGACGGACCTCTCCACACGCCGGGCTTCGCTCGAAGACGTGTTCGTCAAGCTCACGGGGAGGCACCTTCGTGACTGACCAGGACGATCTGCGGGCGAACAGGTTCACGGCCATCCGAGCGTTGGTGCTGATGCGCTTGCGGTTGTTCTACCGGGAGCCCGGCACCATGTTCTGGACCTTCGGGTTCCCGGTGGTGATGACCCTGGTGCTGGGGATCGCGTTCCGAAACGCCAAACCAGACCCCATTGCATGTGCCGTGGTGCAAGGGGAGGGGGCGCCCGTGCTGCTGCAGTCACTGCGCGCCCAGCCCGAGTTGTCCGCCGAGATCTTCGACAAAAGTGCAGCGCAAGCTGCGCTCCGGGCAGGCAGGGTATCCGTGGTCGTCGCCGAGGGCACGCCCCCCACGCTCCAATACGATCCAACCCGCCCGGAAGGTCAGCGCGCTTTTGCTGCGGCAAGCGACGCCCTCGAGCGCGCCCAGGGGCGCAAAGACATCGTGTCGCCCAGGGCGGTGCTCGTGTCCGAGCCGGGGGCGCGGTACATCGATTTTCTGGTACCGGGGCTCATGGGCCTGGGGCTCATGTCCACGGGCTTTTGGGGCATCGGGTTCTCGCTGGCAGAGATGCGCACCAAGAAGCTGCTCAAGCGGCTGGTGGCCACCCCCATGCGCAAGTCCGACTTCCTCGCGTCGTTTGTGCTGACGCGGGCGCTTTTGCTTGTGGTCGAGCTCCCGCCGTTGCTGCTCTTTGCCCGGCTGTTCTTCGACGTTCGTGTGCATGGGTCCTATGCCACGCTCGCGCTGCTCGCGCTCTTGGGTGGACTCACCTTTGCCGCCATGGGTCTGTTGCTCGCGAGCCGATCCGAGAACCCGCAGATCGTGACGGGCCTCATCAACTTGGCGTCGTTCCCCATGTACCTGTGTTCCGGGGTTTTCTTCTCGCCGGACCGGTTTCCCAAGGTTTTGCAGCCCATGATCCATGCGCTGCCGCTCACGGCGCTCAACGACGCCCTGCGCTCCACCATGTCCGAGGGCACCAGCCTCGGGTTCGTTTGGCGTCAGATTACGGTGCTCCTCGTGTGGGGCATCGCGTCCTTTGCCCTGTCCATCAAGCTCTTTCGCTGGCGGTAACCCTTGCGACTTCACCTCATCGACGGCACCTTCGAACTGTACCGCGCCCACTACTCGCCGCGCCCCGGCAAAGAGGCCAGCGTGGGGCCCAACGGCGCTGTATGGGACGTCAAGGCAAGCGTGGGCGTTGTGTCGAGCATGCTGGCGCTCCTCGGCGACAAAGCCGAGGCCGTCACACACATGGCCATTGCCTTCGACAACCCCATCCGTTCGTTCCGCAACGACTTATTTGCAGACTACAAGTCCGACGAAGGTGTCCCCCCCGAGCTGCGTCAGCAGTTCGACCTGGTCGAAGAGGGGTGTCGTGCGCTCGGTCTACCCGTTTGGCGAATGGAGGCCTTCGAGGCCGACGACGGCCTGGCCACAGGCGCGCGGCGCTTCAAGGGCGCCGTAGACCAGGTGCGCATCATGTCTCCGGACAAGGACCTGGGGGCATGCCTCGACGGCGAACGAGTGGTCATCGTCGACCGCATTCGCGCCCGGGAGACCACCGAGGCCACATTCCGCGCCGCTCGGGGCTTCGGTCCCGCCAGCATGCCCGACTACCTGGCCCTGGTGGGGGACTCGGCCGATGGCATTCCCGGTCTTCGGGGATTTGGCGAGAAGAGCACCGGATCGCTGCTCGGCATGTACCCGCACCTCGAAGACATCCCGGCGTCGGCCCAAGACTGGGGCGTCAAACTGCGGGGCGCCGACAAGCTCGCCGCAACGCTACAGACCGAGCTCGAGTCGGCGAAGCTGTATCGGACCCTCGCCACGCTGCGCTTCGACGCTACGTTGCCCCATGACAACGTGAACGACCTGGCATTCCATGGGCCGGGGCCGACGTTCGCGGCGTGGAGCCAAAAGGTGGGCGCCCCGAATCTGCTGCGGGCGGCCGAGAAGCTGGCAGCCCGGCAGGCCTAGAGGCTGACGTTGAAGGTGTCGCGGAGCTTTTGGTAGGGCTCTTTGGCCGGATCGATGTCGACGAGGCCGATGCGCAGGGAGATGGTCTCGGCGTCGCCCCACGGCCACCACAGACCAAAGACCATGAGGCCGGCCACGGGCGCCGTGGCGAGCAGAATCTGACCTGCCCGAACGCCACCAGAGCGGTCGGCGATGTCTTTGAGGGGCTGCGGGGCGCGGGCCAGCGACGTCGCCGTCCACTCTTGGGAGAAGACTTCACCGACGGCCACGCGGGCCTGCTTTTCGACCTCAGTGGTGAACGACGAGGTGAGGCACGACAGCCGCGAGTCCCAGCTCCAGCCACGGGTAGGCCACTTGCTCTTCAAGCGGTCGAGGCCATCGAAAGTGGGCTGCCACGCATCGTTCCATCGAGACATGGCCTGGAGTGTACCCACCAAGCCCGCGCTACGGGCACAAAAAGAGGTCCCCTTGGCCTTGCTCGGGCATGCACCCACATGTGTCACCGCGTGCCGAGTCGCACAAGACGGACACCGGGCGCACAAAACTCGCCGTGCTCAGGCCGTGCTCAGTAGGTGAACGGTTGGCTGCGCAGGACCGCGCCGCCCGGGGCCGTGGCGTAGAGGACCAGACGCATGCCCTCGCGGAGGGTGCCGGCGTTGGCGACGTAGAGCTTGAGGGTGTGGCGTTCCGGAGAGAGGGTGGCGAGCGCCCCAGACTCCTGGTTGATGAGGCGGCCGCCCTCTTCGACCCCAAGGGCGAGCGCCGAAGAGCCGCGCTCCACCACACCTCGCAGCTCTTCCGGAGGCTCTTGGTTGCCAACCAGGGTGTAGGCGCGGAAGGTGTTGGTCGGATCGCCCTTATCCGTCACGGTGGACACGAACAGGGCATCGATGGGCCCTTGCACCTCGGCCCGAAACACGAGATCGAGCAGGCCATCTGGGCGCAGGGCGCCGTCCCGGAGTCCGATTCGATCGACGCGCAGGGAATCTGCATCCGAGAGCCCGAACGACAAGATGTTGGCAGTACCCGCCGAGGGCCGCTGCGCGCTCGGGACCGCCCCCGGTGCGGTCGCAGGGGGCTTCGGGCCGCAACCCGCGGCGGCAACGCCGACGAGCATCAACAGGAAGGGAGGGCAACGGAGCGATGAGAAACGGAAGGGCGACATTGGCAACGGAAGGGTATCAGGGGCCATGTCGCCTTGGTAACTTGTGGCGATGGCCTCCAGTTTGCCGCCGTGTCCCACGCGACTCTTGGTCGACGGCAGATCGCCTTCGGTGGGGGCGTACCAGGGTTCGTCGCTCGACATGGACCTGTCGCCGATGGCCGGTGGCCTGCTTTCGCGAGCCATCCGCTGCAAGCGCTGGTTCTACATTTTTGCGACCGCCGCCGACGCGGATCTCGCGATCGCCATTGTCCGCACCGGCTATGCGTCCAAGGTCTTTGCGTTTGCCTGGGACAACAACGAGGGCGGGCTCTACGCCTCGGCTTCATCCCTTGGCCCCGCCGCGGCGGTGCAGGTGGCCTCGAGCACCATTCGCGAGGGCACCATCGCGCGTGCGCGCGGCCTCGGGGTCGACCTCCACGTGCAATACCAGGGGTGCACCTACGCTGTAGAGGGGCGCGTGGGGCCGCTGCGCATCGACCTTGCGGCCCGCGCCACGGCGCCCGTCGCCCTCACGGCCGTCGCCCAGATCGGTGATGTTCGCACGGACCGAGGGGCAGACT
>JBIKNA010000318.1:0-8375 GCA_044358965.1 Polyangiaceae bacterium | reverse complement strand
CGTCCCCGGCGACGCCGAACAGATCGTGTTGGCCTTTCTGGCAGACTTGGCCGCCCGGGGACTGGTGCTGGGCATCGATGCGAAGGCGAGCCAAACATTCCAGGTGCAACCCGACAACGAGGCCGAACGCCTGGCCCCGCGACCGTTCACGCTCATCTGCGAGCTGACCTACAAGTGCCCGCTTCGTTGCGCCTATTGCTCGAACCCCACGCAGCTCCAAGACCACAAGGCCGAGCTCGATACCGGCGACTGGGAGCGGGTACTGGAACAGGCCGCCGAGCTGGGCGTGCTTCAGGTTCACTTCACTGGCGGTGAGCCGCTCTTGCGCCCAGACCTAGAAGCGCTCGTGAAAAAGAGCCGCGCCCTGGGGCTCTACACGAACCTCATCACGAGCGCCCTGCCCCGGGACGATGCCCGTCTTTCGCGTCTGTGCACCTTGGGCCTCGATAACGTGCAGGTATCCATCCAAGACACGGCAGAAGACGCGGCAAGGGCCGTCTGCGGCGTCGCCGCCCTCGACGACAAGTTGGCCGCGGCGCGCATCGTCAAGGCGCAAGGGCTGCCGTTGACGCTCAACGTGGTGCTTCATGCGGGCAACATCGACCGCACGAAAGAGTTCCTGGAGCTCGGCGAGGCGCTTGGCGCCGATCGCATCGAGCTCGCCAACACGCAGTACCTGGGCTGGGCCTTGCTCAACAAGGCGCACTTGTTACCAACGCGGCAGCAGCTCGCGGCTTCGCTGGCGTTGGCCACCTTGGCCAAGGCAAGGCTCATGGGCAAAGCCGAGGTGCTGTTCGTCAAGCCAGACCATTTTGGTCAATACCCCCGGGCCTGCATGGACGGCTGGGGACGGCGCTTCATTCACATCTCCCCCGATGGGCGCATCTTGCCATGCCACGCCGCCATGAGCATCACGACGCTCGACTTCCCGTCTGCGCGCGACACGTCTCTTGGCAGTGCGTGGCGCGAGTCGCCGGCCTTTCAGGCCTTCCGCGGCGACAGTTGGATGCAGGATCCATGCAAAACGTGCGATCGTCGCACGCAAGACTTTGGCGGCTGCCGCTGCCAGGCCTTTGCCCTCACCGGCGAGGCCGCCGCCACGGACCCGGCGTGTACGCTCTCGCCCAAACACGGGCTCATCGCCGATCTGCAGCGCGATAGACCGGCAAGTCCGGGCATCCAAGCCCCCATCGTGCTTCGACATCACCGCGGCGCGCGCGCTTCGAGCCCATGAACGCCCTGCGCATTGGCGCGTTCCGCGTGTACTTCGTCGCCTTCTTCTTGTCGGGGGTGGGCACCTGGATGCACTCGTTTGCGCAGAGCTGGCTGCTCTATCGCATGACGGGCAACAACGGCCTCTACCTTGGCTACTTGGGGCTCTTGTTCGCGCTCCCCATGACCTTGCTGACGCCCTTTGGCGGTGGCCTGTCGGACCGGTTCCCGCGCCGCACCCTGCTCACGGTCACGCAGGTGCTATCGGCCAGCTTGGCTCTGCTCATGGCAGTCGCCGCAGCGAAGGGCGCGCTTCGGCCGTGGCACATCCTCGCGTCGCAGTTTGCCTTCGCCGTGCTCTTGGCCGTCGACAACCCGGCACGGCAGAGCCTGGTGCCCGACGTGGTGCCGAAAGAGGCACTGCCTAGTGCGTTGGCCCTGAACTCTGCCATTTTCACGGGAGCAGCGCTCGTGGGTCCCATGTTCGGCGGGCTACTCATCGGGCGTTTGGGTGCGCATGGTCTCTTTGCGCTCAACGCCGCAAGCTTCGCGATTCCGCTGCTCACACTACGGAGACTCTCGCTGCCCGCGGCTCCCACCGGAGCACGGTCGGCACACGACACCCTCGGGGGGTTCCGATACCTTTGGGCCGCGCCCGCTTTGCGCAAGACCGTGCTCTTCGGCGTGTGGCTCGCGCTTTTTGGACGCTCCTACGTGCAGGTGCTGCCGGTCTTTGCCACGCAGCACTTCGACGTAGGGGCCCGGGGCTACTCGGCCATGTTGTCGGCTGGCGGGGTCGGTGCCCTGCTGGGGGCTGGGCTGCTTGCGAGCCTGACGCACGTCACGGCGCGAGAGCGAATTGTTGCCATCGGCGCGATGGTCGGCGCCGGGGCGCTCATGGTCTTCGCTCGCACACACTCGTTGCCCGTGGGCCTCGGTGCACTCGCTGTTGCAGGAGGCGCCGCGGTCGCCGCCACCACGGCCGCAGGCACCATCATCCAGACAACCGTGCCGCCGACGCTCCGAGGTCGTGTGGTTTCGTTGCACGTGGTGACGGTGATTGGCCTGCCCTATATGGGCTCGCTCCTACTCGCGGCGCTCGGCAGAACTTGGTCCCCGAGCCACGCGTTGACAGCGTTTGCCGCCGCCAGCGCCACTGGTGGCCTCGCGTTCCTCGTCCGGGCACGCTCGTGACGTGCACCCAGGAATCATAGGTCCGTCGTTGGGGGGACTCCCGAAAGAGTCCGGTGGTGGCGATGGAGGGATTCGAACCCCCGACCTAGCGCGTATGAAACGCCCGCTCTAACCAACTGAGCTACGTCGCCGAATGGTTGGGCAGTATGCCAGTTCTGCCGCGGATCTGTAAAGGGCCTCAAGGGCGCGAAGGTGCGGCCGGGGCCCAGGAAACGGCCGTTCCGCCGGCAAATGTGGCTCGAATTCGTACCGGAAGGCTCAATTCGGCCGGCGGCGGGGCAAAGGGGCTGGCCCGGCGAATGGCATCGGCGCAGTTGCGGTCGAACTCGTCGATGCCGCTGGGCCTTCGCACTGGCGAGAGCACCTGCGCGCGCCCCTGGGCATCGATGGTGAACTCGATGATGACCGTGCCCTGCCGAAGCTCGGCCACGGCGCTCTTGGGGAACGCGTCGCGCCAGAACGGGTCGAGCTTGCTCTGGACGCCGCGAAAGTACCCCATAAACCTTGGGTCTTGGGTGCGCAGATCCCAAACGCCCTGCGCGGCCCCAAGAGGCGCGGACCGCGCGCCCGCACCGGCCGTCCCCCCCTCGCCGGTGAGGGCCCCGGCACCAGCGCCCCCCCTGCCCTCGCCGGGCTGGCCCCCGGCCACACTCGCGTGAACGATGGACCGCAGCGCGGCGGCCACGGCCTGGGTGCTCTCGACGTCGTCGCTGGGGCGACCACGGTTGCTCGCCGCGATGCTGGGGGTGCTCTCGGGAACGCTCGGACGCGCATGCGCCGCATCGGCCCCGGCGTGGTGGTCCACGCCGCGCGTGCCTTGCCGGACGCCACGGCCCACCTGCGCTGCGCGGGCACCTTCGTGTTCACTGCCGCTGCGGGCCGACGCGCCCTCGGCGTCGGGGCTCTGGCTCGCCGGGCTGTCGGCACCGAGCACACTGCCCGGCGCCGAAGGACGCGAGGCATCGGTGCTGCCAAGGCTGGGGCGAGCTGCCTGCTGCACACGGGCGAGTGTGCCGCCGGTGCCCATGGCCACAAAGGTGAGCTGCATGGGTTCACGCACGCTGCGGCGGTCTTCGCGCGTCTGCCGGATGCGAGACGTCTTGAGGCGCTGGGTCTGCGAAACGTCGAGGGTGTTGCGGACGTCGGTCTCCGCCGCCAGAGATTCGTCGCGGTCGGCAAGATTGCGCGCCGGGCCCCCTTTCTGGTCGCCCCCCTTCCCTTCGTGGTGCGCGTCGAGTTTGGCTTCGAGTGCCCCGGCGGAGGGCGGAGGCACAGCCCCCACGGGGTCCATCTCGGTGTCGATGGTGAGAAGCGCCCCCGTGGGCGTCACGGGCAGCTCGAGCTCGAGGCCAAGCTCACGCGGCGTGCGCACCAACGGCGCCGGCTCTGCCGCGCGCCCCAACCCCCAATAGGCCGACAACGCCACCAAGCCCACGCCGGCCGCGTGCGTGCCCACGGAGAGCAACACCGTCCAGCCAGAAGACCACGCGCGCTTGGTCACTTGTCTATGATGCGCCTTGTTGGCCGTGAGCGCCAAAGGTCGCGGTGGGGTCAAAGGTGCGACGCAGGCGACGCTCGGTGTTCTGCACCGTGGCCGTTGCGAGCACATCAAGGGAAATGCCTCGCAAATCCGCTATTTTTTGCGCCGTATGCACCACGAAGGCCGGCTCGCAAGGCTTGCCGCGAAAGGGAATGGGCGCCAAGTAGGGGCTGTCGGTTTCGACCAGCACGCGTTCGAGGGGGATCTCTTTCGCGGTCTCGTGCACGCTCTTGGCATTCTTGAACGTCACGATGCCCGAGAACGAGACATCGAAGTCCATGTCCACGGCCTTCTTGGCGAAGGGCAAGTCCTCGCTGAAGCAGTGAATGATGCCGCCCACGTCCCTTGCCCCCTCGCTGGCCAGAAGCTCCAGGGTGTCTTCGGGGGCGCTGCGGGTGTGCACCACGATGGGCTTGCGCAGGCTACGTGCTAGCCCGATGAAGCGCGCAAAGACCTCGCGTTGCTGCGCACGGGGCGAGTGGTCGTAGTGGTAGTCGAGGCCTATCTCTCCCACGCAGGACACCTCGGGGCGCGCCGCAAGTTCTGCAAGGCGTGTCCACATGGCTTCCGTCAGGGCCTGGGCATCGTGCGGATGCACGCCTACCGCAGCGGTGATGCTGCGCGGATAGGTGGCCGCAAGGCCCACCGCGGCCTCCGCCGGCTCGAGGGTGTCCCCCACCCCGATGACCATGAAGCCAACGACGCCGACCTGCTTGGCGCGCGCAAGGATGGGCTCGGCGCCGCCCGGGGCGTACTTGGGGTCGAGATGGCAATGAGAGTCGATGAGGAACATGGTCGCTTCGCCGAACATGGCCCTAGGCCAGGGTCCTTGCTGCTAAGTATGGCCCAATGTCCCTTCGCGAAGAAGCCTTCCGCGCCCTGCTCGACGCCCGGGGCCTCTTGCGACCGAACGCGCAGCTGGACATGCCGGCAGCAACCACGCTCATCGCGTTCTCGCAGACCAAAGGCATCGTGCTCCCCGTGGGGCGTTTCCAAGCAGCCGCAGAGCGGTTCTTCGACTGCAAGCTCGGTCTGTCCGTCGACAAGCGCTACGAAGGCTCGCTGCCAGACATCGACGCCGCGCGCGTCGTTGTCTCGTCGCCCAGTGCCCAGGGCACGAGAGTCATCATGGTGCGCCCCAGCGTCCCAGGCGACTTGGAACGGGCCGAGCAGGCCGAGATCAGCCAGGGGGTCTCGGGCATGTTCGCCCTGGCCAAGCGCTGTCCGCGGGTCCTGCTCATCGAGTCCGAAGGCGCCGACGATCGGGTCGCCCTGCTGCTCGCGGCGCTCGTCGCCAGCGTGGAGCTCGGCCCCATCGTCACCCCGAAGGCGGAGATCTTCGGCGTGCGCACCGCGCGCATGAAGCTAGAGGCGCTGACCTCGCCGTATCGCTGAGCGCTCACCAAGGCCTCGCTGTTGCCCCCACGGCAAGGCGCGAGGCTCTCGCCGATTCAACGTTCGGGCGCTTCGCGCTCTTTCGCTGGCACATTCGTCTTGCGGGGGCCGCCAAGGGTCACCACCAGCACGCCAAATATCGTGAGCCCGCAGGCGATGAGTTTGTCCAACGATAGTCGCTCTCCACCAACGGCGGCGCCGAGCAGCAGCGCCACGAGCGGATTGACATACGCATAGCTCGTGGCCACGAGCGGCCGGGTGTGCCGAAGCAGGTACCCGTAGGCGCTGAAGGCTACGAGCGAGCCAAAGACCGCGAGGTACACGAGCGCGGCGCCGGTACGAAACGTGAGCGGCGCGAGGGGTCGTTCGCCGCGCAGTAGCGACACCCCGAACATCATGACGCCGCCGGTGATCATTTGCGTGGCGCTCGCCATGTTGCCAGGTGGCATGGGCAGCCTGCGGCTCCACACGGACCCAAAGGCCCAGGAGATGGGAGCGATCAACAAAACCAGCGAATCGAATGCGCGAAATTCGAAGTCGCCGGCGCGCTGGAGCACGAGGATCCCCGCGAACCCCGCGAGCAAACCCAACGCCTCGCGGGCCCGGGGCCGTTCCCCCCAAAACAGACCAATGACCGCCGCCCAGATGGGCATGGTGGCCACCACCGTGGCCGCGACGCCGGAGTGGACGGTGCGCTCGGCCATGGCGACGAGCCCATTGCCCACCACCAGCAGCAGCCCGCCCACCAAGGTCCCCGCGCCCCACTGCCGGAGCGTCGGCGAGGGCGCGCCGCGCGCACGAAGTATCGCGTACAGCAGGGAGCCGGCCACGACGAAGCGCGGGGCCGCCATCAAGAACGGCGGCAGCGCTTCGAGCGCAACCCGCATCACGTAGTACGTGGACCCCCAGATGGCGTACACGGCGAGCAGCGCGAGGGCGATCCCGAGCTTGGAGCCCTGCGTGCTGCCCTGTTGCGCCGGCAAGTTACACCGGGATCACGCCGCGTTTGCGCGCGGGGCGTTCGAGTTGTTTGTGCCGGGCGAGCTCGAGGCCGGCAAAGATCACCTTGCGTGTGTCTCGCGGGTCGATGACGTCGTCGACGAGGCCCCAGCCGGCAACCTTGTAGATATCGATGTTCTGCTGGATCTGGTCGACGATGGCCTTTTTGACCTCCGGCGGAGGGTCCGCGCCGCCAAAGAGCTTGCGGGCGGCGATGCCCACCATGCCCTCGGCGCCCATGACGCTGATCTCTCCGGTGGGCCACGACACGAGCAGATCCGGCTCGTAGGCCCGCCCGCACATGACGTAGTAGCCCGCGCCGTAGGCCTTGCGCACCACCACGGTGATCTTGGGCACCGTGGCCGCGCTCATGACATGGAGCATCTTGGCGCCGTGACGAATGATGCCCGCGTGCTCAACCTTCGAGCCCACCATGAAACCGGGCACGTCTTGGAGGAACACGAGGGGGATGCCAAAGGCGTCACAGATTTGGATGAACCGCGCGGCCTTGTCGGCGGAGTCCACATCCAAGATGCCACCCAGGTAGTTGGGTTGGTTGGCCACGATGCCCACACTGCGCCCACCGATGCGGCCCAGGCAGGTGATCATGCTGCGGGCCCAACGCGGCTTCAGGTCCAAGATCTCTCCGTGATCCACGATGGACCGGATGAGCTTGTACATGTCGTAGGGCTTGCGCGTGGATTCCGGCAACAGGTCCAGTAGCGCTTCGTCACGACGGTCCACGGGATCGGTGATCGGCAGCTCCGGGGGGGCCTCGCCAGAGTGCGACGGGAAGTATGACAGGTATTTCTTGGTGGCCTCGATGCACGAGGCATCGTCGGCGTATTCGCCGTCGGCAACGCCGGACACCTCGGAGTGCACCTTGGAGCCCCCGAGCGTCTGTTCATCGATCTCCTGCCCGGTCACGGCCTTGACCAGCGGCGGCCCCCCCAAGGCAAGGCTGCCGATGTTCTTGACCATGGGTACGAAGTCCGCGAGCGCAGGGATGTACGCCGTGCCCGCCGCGCCGGGGCCAACCATGGCCGCCACCTGAGGCACCACGCCGCTCATGAGCACTTGCTCGCGAAACAAGTGTCCGGAGCCCGCGAACAGAGAAATCATGTCGGGGTGCGTTGCCCCGGGGTCGATGCGTGCGCCGGCCGAATCGATGAACCACACCATGGGCCAGCGACCCCGCAAGGCCATGCTGCGCAAGCGCGTCACCTTCTCTTCGCCGGTGTAGCCGATGGATCCGCCCTTGATGGTGAAGTCGTAGGCTGCAGCGCACGTCATGCGCCCCTGCACCTTGCCGAACCCGCAGACCACGCCATCGGCCGGGGGCTTGTCTTTGCCGTCGGGCCCGGCGGCCAGGCCCATCTGCGTGCCGTGCATGCCCACTTCCACGAACTCGCCACCGTCGAAGAACGCATGAAGGCGCTCCCGGGCGGTGAGCTTGCCGCGCTCGTGCTGCTTTTGCACCTTGTCGACGCCGCCCATGGCCCGGGCGGCGTCGCGCTTCTTCTCGAGCTCTTGCACCAAGTCACGCATGCTGGGCATCTACCGTTACCGACCTTTCCAGTTGGGGGTGCGCTTCTCCAAAAACGCCATCAGGCCCTCGCGGGCATCTTCGGTGCCGAGGCACTCGGCCAGCCGATCGCGCAAGAGCGGCAACGACTCGTGAACAGGCAAGTCCGCCTGAGCGGCATAGGCCGACAGGCCCAGGGCCAGGGTCTTCCGGCTCTTGCTCGCGATGCGCTCCGTCAGCGCCGAGACCTTGGCGTCGAGCTGATCTGCCGGCGCCGTCTCGCCGACGATGCCAAAGTCCTGCGCCTGTGCGGCCGTGAGTTTGTCGCCGAGCAGCATCATCTCGAGCAGCTTGCGCCGCGGCACCGTGCGGCTGAGCACGGCCATGATCATCATGGGGAACAGCCCCACGTTGACCTCCGGCGTGCCCAGGCTCGCGTCGACCGAGGCAATGGCAAAGGTGCTCGCTGCCACGAGCCCCAATCCGCCGCCCATGGCGGCGCCGTTGACC
>JBIKNA010000317.1:0-8382 GCA_044358965.1 Polyangiaceae bacterium | reverse complement strand
GGCCCGGGCAAGTTCGCCGACTTCGTTCCAGTCGTAGACGAAGCGATGCGCACACTTGCCGCCTTGGCAGAAGCCGCCGCGTTGGACTAGCAGCTCCACCATGTTGCCCGCGGCGTCGTACTTGGCGTGAAGTCCTCCAGACGTGTCGGTGATGGCATCGGGCGGTTGCTGCGCAGGCGAGACTGCCACGGCGCCAATGGAGCGGTCGAAGTTCATCGACGCATCGTCTGTGGACAGCGTGATCTGACCGCGCCAGTTGTAGTCGATGTGCTGCGCCATGGGCCGATTGGTCGCCGTCTGCGTAGGCACGTGCCGAAGATCACCGTTCGAAGCCTCGTGCGCAAAGGGCGAGACGTGGCTGTCGGTCTCTAGTCCAGGAGTGCAGGTGTATGCGTTGCCGTAGCAGTACGAAGCATCCGTGACCCGCGACAGCTCATCGTAGGTGAAGAGCCGGCGCGATGGCTTGGCGCCGGCCGGCCAATCGCCTTCCTGCAATCCAGAAACAAAGTCATACGGGTTGCCGCGCATGTCGCGGTAGATCATCTCCGCCACCACGTAGTTCGCCGGTGCAGGCACGGGTGCTGCGTAGCCGGGTGCGCCGGTGGTCCAGAAGTCCGGGGGTTGGGTGCGCGCCGCGGCCGCGAGTGTCAACAAGCCGGTGTCGACATCGAACACACGCCACAGTGTGGTTCGTGCAGCGTCGCCGTAGCGGGTCTCCACGGGGTGACCCTCGGCATCGATTCGTTGTTCTTGGAGGAGGTTGCCGGCACCGCCGGGCGCGTAGCTCGACTCCGTCGAGCCCAGCGTGCCGTGCTCGGTGTAGTTGTGCTTCACCCAGCTCTCGCCAACCAGGTTCAAGAGCTCGGGCGCATCCGCGCCAGTGTCGCGCTTGGTCAGGCGATCGAGGCCGTCGTACTCGAAGCTCATGCCGAATACGTGAGCGGCAAACCGCGTTGCCCATGGCGCGCTCCCGGCGTCGGGTTTGGCCACTCGCTTTTCGATGTTGGTGGTCCGACCTCGAAAGTCATAGTCAATGGTGACTTCCGAGCCGCGGTCCTTGTGGCCAACGAGCTGATTGAACATGCCGGGCGTGTTGCCGTAGGTGTACACAACCTCGAAGCCCTCGCCCGTGGCCGGCACTGGCGGCGAGTAGAGTTGGTGCGAGGCCTCGCACGGGGCGTAGTCCTCACCGGCGATCCTGCCGAGATAGTCATAGGCGAGGTTCTTGCCGCATCCCCGCGCGTCCGAGGTGCCTACCAGGTGCCCGGCGTTGTCATACACGTAGCGCCAGGTCTTGAGCCCCTGCGTCGCCGCGCCGGGGCCCGCGTAGTTGGGCGACGTATTGGGCTCGACGTTGAGCACGAGCCGGCCGAAAGAGTCGTAGGCCATCCAGCGCTCGTACGGCGGAGCGCCACCGGAGCCGCCAGTGGAGTATCGCAAGACGCGCGTGGCTTCGTGGGTGTTCTGGTACTCGAACTCGCTGGTGAGGAAGCCGCCGCTATAGGGGCCCGTTTGCTTTTTCACGCGCGAGAAGCCATCGACCGTGATCTCGAGCTGCGGCGCGCCGTTCAGAGCCACATGCTCGCGATCCCAGTACTGGGTGGTAAATCCGTGATACTCGCGCCGACCCGTGCGCTGTCCCGCATACCAAGTCTCGGTCAGCCTGCCGAAGTCGTCATAGGTCATCCGGGGACCGGGGACGGACTCGTAGTACCAAAGTGGTTGCACGCTCGCGGGATCACTCACGCCGAAGGGGCGGTGCACGTACACGTCGCGGCCGGACTCGAGGTGCAGTCCCTCGACGATCCAGTTCGTGCCCTCCGGGGTCTCCCAGGTTTCGCCCTGCCTTACGGTGTACAAGGGCGAGCCTGCGCCGTCGGCGTAGTACCAGCTCTCTTGATAGGTCTCGGCGTCTTTATAGGCGCGGGCCCTTACCCTTTGGAGCGGATCGCCCGAGGTCAAGTAGTATGTGTATTCCGCACTCAATGCAGGGAACAAGCCAGCGACAGGGTCTGGTGAATGCCGAGCCG
Organism: Polyangiaceae bacterium; assembly: GCA_044358965.1. GTDB lineage: Bacteria > Myxococcota_A > Polyangia > Polyangiales > Polyangiaceae > SXNL01. The sequence goes on along the minus strand of JBIKNA010000317.1, from coordinate 6,352 downwards.
TCACACGCCCAAGTCCGTCGTACTCAACAGTAGATAGTGCGATCTGTTGCTCAAGGCTCGTAAGCAGCTGGCCTGACACCCAGTCAAAGGTGCGGTCGGTGCGTAGCTGCGTTCCGCACACCCGTGAGAGGATCGGAAAGTACCTGTATACGGTGTCGAAACCCGTTTCTTGGCATTGCCGCTCCGTGCCGTTGATGGCCGCAAAGGCCGGTCCCTTGGCTTCGATGACGTTGCCCACGGAATCGTAGGTGTACTCGGCCAGGTAGAACGTCGTGCCCTGCGCCGGGGCCGCAGGCGCCGAACTTGCTGTCGCTCGGTCCAGGTTTACGGGCGCCGTGTTGTGTGTGCCACGCAGGATCTTGGGCCGTCCGGACGTGAGGTCGCGTGTCGCGACCTCGGTCACACGCGGTGTCGCGGGTGCGCCGTTTGAGTTGTTGCCGCGCACCGTGGTTCGTTGGGCGTCGCAAGCCCAGTTGTTGGGAGGAAGCCCACACTGGTACTCGGTGGCCACTTCGAGATCGCCGTCCACCTGCTCCACGTCGCCATGCTGCGTGAACTGGGTCACCAAGCCTTCGGCGTTCGTGATCTGGGACCACGCGATGTGCCGCATCCCGTTGGTGTCGCGAAGGTCGATGGTTGTTACCGGTGATGGGAGGCCTTCGGGATCATGATGGTCCAGCACGACGATCGAAGCCGGCGTCGACGCGCTTGGGTTGAAGTTGGGCTGGTCGTAAATGTACGTATCGCTGCGCTTCGGCATCGCGAAGTACGGTTGGTTGCTCGCGTCGCGGTGTACCTCGTAGGCAAACGTTGTCGCGCTCAGGAGCCGGGCGCCATCGCCTTTCTCGACCCAATAGGGCATGCCCCGGATCAGGCGGTCGATGGTCTTTGTGTTTCCGCTGCATCCCTGCGCCCCAGCGGGCACCGGGCCCCCGGCGCCGATCTCGGGCGCTTCCTTGAACTCGCATTCGCCGAAGTGGCTCAAGGTTACAGTGACGTTGCTGATCGAGCCCTTCACGCTCCCAACGCTCCGTCGCCGAAAGCCGACAAGACGACGTTCCCACACGTCGTAGGCCGGATCCCAATAGCCGTAGACCTCCTTGGTGCGGCGCTCTAGTGCCGCATGTTCGAGGTACACGGTCTCCACGCTTTGCACGGGCTGCGCGGCTTGCTCCGAGAACGATCGCCACGGCGCCCCTGGCGCACCGAGCCACGTAGGGGTGCCGCCGGCCGCGATGTACGCCGCGTTGGCGAGGCTCTCGTAGTACTCGAAGGTGGTGCGCACCCCCATGTTGTTGTGCACGCTCGACAGCAGACCGGGGCGCAAATGGCTGTGTGTACCCGGGGTTCGCTCGTGAGCAAACGACAGGACTTTGACGCCGTCTTGCGACACACCCACCAGGTCCATGGTGCCGTTGCCGTCAAAGTCCGTTGCGGTGACGCGAACATTCTGCGGCACCGGGAACTCGAACGCCGTGAGGAACACGTTGCAGCCCTGGTACCCCTGCAGGCACGCGTTGTTGAACGAGTGACCATCGATGTTGAGGTACACGGAAACGCGGTCAGAGTGCGCGTCCACGAAGTCCACGAGCCCATCGCCGTCCATGTCCACGAACAGCGGCCGATGGTCGACCAGCTCGAAGTCGCTGAACACGGGCAACGACGACAACCGAATCCTCTTGGCGGGGGCCAGCGTGGCGTTCTCGCCGTAGGTTCCTGGGTGGGTGGGCGTCTCTTCGCATGTGCCCGAGAAGAGCGCTGCTGCCTCTACATCGGCCGAACAGCCAAACCCGGCCTGGCCGTTGCCGGGGTAGTAGGCGAACTCTCGCAACCCACCGCGCTCGGGGCGAGGCTCCGTGGACACGATGAGATCGGCCACGCCGTCGCCGTTGACGTCGGCAAGGGCGTTGAACAACACGGCGTTGGACAAGAACTTGGGCTGCACGTTGGCGGCGACGCCTGCAACAAAGCCGCTGTAACGCTCCGGCGCAACCGTGGGCTGATGTCGAGCGAAGTAGGTGTACGAGAGATTGGGCGCGTTCGCGTTCATGGATCGCCCCAGCGCGTCGGGCAGGCCGTCACCGTCGATATCGCCCCCGACCACGTCGAAGCGCGGCATGTTGACCTCGGTCTTGCGCACGAGTTCGAAGGGTGGCTCTTGATTCGGCCGATAGCCGGGCACCACAGGCGTCGCAGTGTCGTAGGGCAGCAGCGGCGCGACGACGCCGCGCTTCGTACGCCACAGCAGGCTTGTTCGCCACCTGTGACCCCAGTAGCCGCCAAGCGTTACTCCCTTGCCCGCGCCACCAAAGAAGTCGAGTTCTGCTTCCTCGGCTTCGAGGTTAAGATCAGAGCGGCCCACCGCTCGGCCAACGAGAGTGGCGCCGCCACCGTAGTTCGTGAAGGCAGGGTTGATGTAGACGCGACTGCCTTTTGCGTCGAGGACGTCGGGCAAGCCGTCGCGGTTGATGTCGAACACCATCGCCGACGCCAGATCCACAATCGGATGGCAGTTTGGCTCGCCCGGTGGGCAGAACCCGCTCATGTCCCACGAGCGCAGTCGCGCGCTCGGCGCGCGGCTCGTGTACGTCATTTCCGTCCACGGAAGCGGCTGCGCCGTCGCGCAGACTGCGTCGATGCGCTGGTCTTCGGCCGTCTCGGTGAGGCCTTGAGGCAAACACCGACCTTCCATCTGCACGCCCACCAAGAACGAACGGTTGCGAACGGGGCCCGTGGTGTACCGAAGCGAGTACCGCCGGAGCAGCTCCCTGGGACCGTCGACCTGTGCCGAGTGGCTCGACACGTCGACGCGGGCCAGCCGAAGCTCGTGGTCGTTGCGCTGCCAGGGCTGCGCGTAGCGCGAGATGAAGAACTCGTGGGTCTCCCACACGAGGCGCGTGTGATGTGCGTAGTGCGTCAAGTCGTCGAGCGACGCCCCGACCTTGGGCGTGTCGAAGATGTCGGTGAGATAGCGGCGATTGCTCGCGCCTGGCCACTGACTAAGGCCGCCGAACTGGTGCCACACATAGGCAACCCGGTTGGCAGGGACGTCGAAGGCTCGGTCGGGGTACCACCGGTAGGCCTTGCCCCCGGCGCCGATGTCCTTGGTCTGGTACTCCACGGTAACGCCGCCACGGGTGAACGCCGTCCACCTGTCGGAGTCCATGGGACTTGCCGCATTGTCTGGGCAATAGACCGTCGTCGGTGCCTCGTACTCGGCGGCGAAACATTCGGCTCGGTTCGAGGCGGAAACGAGCTTCTTGCCGCCAATCGAGAGAAAGTCGTCGCTGTCGAAGTGAGGGATCCCCGCGAGGCTTCGGCGCTCGATGGCCAAGGGAACTGTCACGGACCACCCCACCCCAGCTTCGCCCATGGCCGTGAATGCCGACGAGTACGACAAACCGAGCGAAGGCTGCGTGCGCCCCCGTGCGGCCGGAAGCAAGAACGGCAGTCCGCTGGTTGCTGCGCCCGTCGAAGACGCGCCGCCTGTCGCACCGCTCGCAAACGTGCCCTCGTTGCCCTGCGATGAGGCACCGATTTGCACGCTGGCCCCGGCGCGGAGCGGCAGCAGACACAGCACGATGACGAGCACCAACCGGAGACTCTGGAAGCGGCAGTTCATGGCTCTTGGCTCCTAAGAGAGTGGGCAGCGAGAGGGCCTGGGGCTCAGCGTCCGCGGCACGACGCCTGCAGCGCGGCGCGGCCGCTCGAACATTGCTTCGATAGGCGTTCGCGGTTCTTTTCGCGGGCCAATCGCGTGCGCAGCGTCTTGAGGCTCGCTTCGCTGATGGTTGAACACGAGGACGCCGCCTCGAGATAGTCGTCGCAGCTCTCTGGCAGGCCAGACCCGCCACGGCATGCACCGAGACAGCTCAGCGCCGCGACAATCGAGAGCAGCATCGCCCGAGCAACCCAGAGGGAGCGTGCTTGCCGCGACTCCGGGCCTCTTGCCTTGTTGCGAACCTTGCTTCGTGCACGCATGAGACCTCCCCTCGGCAGCTCGAGTTCTCGTCTGCCTAGTCAAGTGCCACGCGCGATGCGGCCGAACGAAGTCGGGCGCCGCGCGATTTCGTGCGCAACATGTCGTCGCGCCGGACTCAGAAAATCATGAGGACTTGCTCGCCGAGAGGTGACGCTCTCGGTATCGTCGCGGCGCAACCGACGCGCGGACGAACGTCGCAGTAACGATGAATCTTTTTTTTTTTCGACCGCAAACTGTATTCGGCGCTCATCCCAAAATCGGTGCGTGCAATGTGCACAGTTGCGCCCGTGTACAAGGCTACCCAGGGGCAGGGTGAAAATTACCCCGGGGATGGCGCCGTACATCGGCGACTTGGTTCCAGGCCACGTCAGTGCGTCTTTGGCGGAGGAGCAACGCCAGTCAGTTGCAGTTGGGTTGCTCCAGCCTGCTTGACGACGTTCGCGCAGGTGTACTTGTCTACCTCCGCGACGTACGAAGTTCGCTGTCGTGGGCTTGCAGTCAGCTCGACCGTGTAGCGGCGATCCCTGGGAAGTTCGCTAGGGTTGGTTCCACATGCTCCGCGATGTCATTTGTCGAGAACGCCGCGGGCCGCAGCCCGGGTATTCTTGTACACCCGCGACCGCACCCCACATGTGTCGTGCTGCAACGACCGATGTGGCGGTGCCTCTCCGATCGTCGTAGGCGCACACGGTGCGATCCTCTCGCGAGAGGCCGAGGCGGCGGCGTGGCGGATGGTGCGTTGTCCAATGGCGGACCAGGCCGTTCGCAGCGACGCGTCCAAAGAACCTCTGAGCCTCAGCCCCGGCCGGCTTGCGGCTGGCCCGCCCCTGCCCCCGCGCGTGAGCTGGCTGCGGCCCCCATGGCTCCAGGAGCGTTCTGGTAGACACTCCTGGCGCTCCACGCGCGACGCTCGTTCGCAACACTGTGGACACTCCCGCGGCGGGGAGCAGCTCATGCCTTCCTCGATTCGCCCTGAGTCGTGAGCGATGATCAGCTCAGGGCGAGCATCGCGTCATGGTGCCGCGGCCCGCGTCTCGGTCAGCCGGCCGCTTCGGGGCAGCGATGGCGGCCGTCGGCCCCATCGCGCACGACGACGCGCCACGGTGGTCATCGGTATGGCGCGGACTCCACGACACCGTGTCACGCGTCCTGCGCGCAGACGGGCATGACAACCGCCATCGCTACCCCTCGCTCAAGACTCCCGCATCACCGGCTCGTTGCCTACCATGTCGCGCTAGCGCTTCTCGTGGCCGTCCGCGATGCTGCAATCAAGGAGCCCAAGTTGCGCGATCAGGCACAGCGCGCCGCCAACAGCGCCGCGCTCAACATCGCCGAGGCCGCGGCGCGGGTCTCACCTGCAGACCGGGCGCGGGTGTTTGGCATCGCTCGTGGCGAAGCCGCTGAGGCTACTGCTGCTGTCGAGATCGCAGCTACGGTGGGTGAGGCGTCTGCTGCGCAGGCTTCCGCTCGATGCCATGAGCTTGCCGATCGGCTGATGGCGCTGCTCACGGGGCTTTCGCGCAGGTAGACCGCGCCAGGGTTGCTCGCACCGGGCTTTGGGCTCGGTGCGGGTGCGGGTGCGGGTGCGGGGTTTGGGGCTTGGGGAGGACTTTAGGTTGCGGCGTTGCGCCGCGCCCGCCTCAGCGCCTTGCGCTGGCGGTGGGCTTCGGGGGCGTTGTGGCCGTGGGCTTTGCGGTGCTCGTTGGAGTGGTGCCGGGTTTGGCCGATGCACTCGGGGCCGCTTTGGCGCCGGCATCGACGCCCTTTGCGGCGGCGGAGTCTGCGGGCTTGGCCGATGCAGCAGGCTTGGCGCCCGCATCGGTGGTGGCGCCTTTGGGCGCGGGGGTTGCGCTCGACGAGCGCGAGACGCCGGCGGCCACCGAGGCGACCTGGCCTTTGCCCGTGTCGCAGCTGAGCTTGTGCTCGGTCTTGTTGACGCTGCAGCCGCCGGGGCCCGTGCAGGCCTTTTGCTTGGCGAACTTGTTGTCGGCGCACACGTAGAGCGACTTCTTGTCGAGCGAGCACGCATGTTGATCGGTGCGCTCGCACGGATCGCCCTCGTCGGCTTGCCAGTCGTCGCACCAGAACTCGATGCGCTTGGTGTCCGGCACCTCTTTGGCGTTGCAGCCATCTTCGCCACGGCAAGTCGCCACGGTGCGGAACTTGGATTCATCGCAGCGCAAGATGGACTTCTTGTCTTCGGCGCAGGCGTAGTTGCCTTCTTTGTCGCAGGCGTCGTCGACGGAGGCGATTTTGGCGTCGCAGAAGAACGCGTCGTCTTTGAGCTCGCAGCCGCGGGGCCCTTTGCATGCGGCCTGCATTTCCCACTTGAGCAGCGCGCCGCACTGGAGCACGGACTTCTTGTCGGCC
>JBIKNA010000316.1:0-8396 GCA_044358965.1 Polyangiaceae bacterium | reverse complement strand
CCGCGCCGCCCGCGGAAAAGTAGCCTCCGCCTCGCGATTCCCACGCTCATGCAACGCAGCGTGCCTCACGCAGCGCGAAGGCGCCACGACGGGGCTCGTGCAGGAGATACCAACGTCGGGGCACGTGCCGCAGTTGAGCGACCTTCCACAGTCGTCGGTGATGAGACCGCACTGGGCCTGGAAATCGTTGCAGCTACCCCTGGGCGTCACGCAGATTTCGACGTGGCGTCGCAAAGTTGCCCCGCGGGACAAGAGGCGCCGCACGCGTGGACCCCACCGCAGCCGTCGTCCACGTTTCCGCACTTGCCGAGGCAGGCTGCAGTTGGCAAGGTTTTGGTGCACGGACCGGCATCGGCGCTGGTGGTACCCGCGTCGGTCTTGGGCCTTGGGCCAGGGCCGGCGTCGCCCGGCACGACGCCGGAACTTCCACCATCCACTTTGGTGGTCCCGTCGAGGCTGCCATCAGGAGCTCCAGAGGAGCTCGTGCTGGAGGCGCTAGCATCGGGCGTTGAATTATTTACGCCCGAAAAGGGCGCAACCCCGTCGGAGCTGCCGCAGGCCACAATGGCAACCACAGCAGCGCAAACAGAAGCGATGGCACGAAGCCGGATCGGTGAGTTCATCGAAGGTGTCTCATGATTTCTCCCGAAGTCGCGGGTTCAAGCCTATTCGGAGGGTACACAACTCAGGTGCACTTTCCAGTCGAGTATTGTGGGTCGGTTCGTCGCATCCGGCGAGGGGAAGGCCTTGAACCGGAAGCGAATGTACCGCTTGTTGGGCAACTGGCCTGCTGCGATGATAGCGCCCTTCAGGTCAACGCGATCACAGACCTCTGTTCTTGGATTGAGTCCGGTGGCGCAGTTGGCTGTGATGGGGGGAAGTCGCGTCGAGGTCGCGAGTTGGTACTCCGGCGCCGACCAAGGAACGTTCGGATCGAAGGTGTCGGTTGTGCTGAAGTAGATCTCGATCTTCGAGTCTTTGCCGACAATGCCCTCGGGGGCTTGTGTGTTGTAGCCGAATCCGGACCACAACGCCCGCGTGCCAGGCGTACAAGTCGGCTGAGAGTCGTAGACGTTGGTGGGGGCGTCCGCAGTGCCCGCATTGGCCGAGGGGACTTTGATGACCACGGGGATGCGGGCGAGAATGGTACCGACGGTCTTGTTGCCGAAGGCGTCGCGGGCGACGGACGAAACCGCGAGGTCGAAGCGGAAGAACTGGTCGACCGCCGTACGCTGGACGGTGTTTGGCACCTTGAAGCGAACGTTGAAGCGCACGGGGGCGCCGGGCAGACACGAGTTGAACATCTCGCGAGTGTTCGGAGCCGTGAACGAGGGGTCGAAGTCGGGCCCCGTCTGCGGCTGGCCTGGGTTCGTCGGCGGATTGCCGCATCGCCCAAGTGTGGTTGACGAGTCCGCCGTAACGTCGGCGACGAAGTTCTCGGCGACGAAAGCCGCGTTGAGCGGATCGATGTCGGGCGAGGGCGCGGCGCCCGACTTGGTTGCACGCAGCACCAGGTCTTGGCGCAGGGTGTTGGCGAGCGTGTTCACCGCCGAGTTCATTTGCGTCGTGAGGGAGGCCGGTGCCGCGGTCAATCCATCGCAGCTTGCCGCGTTCTTGCGCAGCGAGACAACGATCGGCTGGTTCGTGGCATCGACCGAGCCGGTGTCGATCGCGAGCTTCTTCAGATGGTCGAGAGTTTCGTACTGAGCGAAGCTGGTGGTGGGGTCGGCTGCCTGTCCACACGAGACACCAGAGTTCTCGAGGCCGATGACCTTGGCCCCCATGCTCTGCAGCTTGGCGATGGTTTCTTTGTACGTGGGCGCAGTCGGCGCCTTCCCGACAATCGTGGTCGACTCTTCGAACTGGTTGACCTGCAGAACATAGTTGTAGCTGGCGGGGGCGGGGCCATTCGCGTTGTCGACAACCAGATAGTAGTCACCTGGACCGACGTTGCCGTTGATCTCGGCGAGCAGGTTCGTGGAGCCGCCAGACCAGTTTACGGTGGAACGGTTGCAATCGACGACCTGCGAGTTGCCAGGAGCGACCGTCGGTGAGCCCACCGCGGCGTCGGCGGTTCCCTTCTGCTTCAAGTAGAGGAACGTGCCCGGCGAGGTGGTCACCACGGCGGCGGTGGAGGTCTGGTCGCTCCGCAGCAACCCAAAGTGGTAGTAGAATCTCTTGCCGGCGGGAACGGTGAACTTGTAGATCGATTCCGGTTGCCAGGCGCCGTCCCCGAGGTTCTGGTTTGCGCTAACCGTGTTCGTGGTGGTCGCGGTGTACGTCGCTTCGGTGATGCACTGGGCGACGTCGCCAGGAGCGTTCGGCGCGACGTACGTCGGCTTGAGGGCCAGCGCGGGGACCTGCGTGAAACCGGTCGTGACGGTTACGCCACCCGCAGTGCATCCCGCGCTCACGTTGCGCCAGATGAGCTGCCCGTAGTAGCTGCCATCGTTCTTCTGGGCGACTTCGTACTTGACGTTGTACGGAACGCCCGCGGTGAGCGCGAATCGTACGGGCACAGCGTACTGCCAGTTGGGTGAGCCGACCAATGGATTGAATGGGCTTCCAACGAAGTTGTACTGCTGGTTGCCTGAGTAGGAGTTACTACCGGCAGCGAAGGTCTCCACCGCCATGCGGTCGGCGATCCAAAGTCGGGCGGTGTCGTCGTTGTTCGTTCCGAACTCGTAGATTCCGGTGCAGGGCACTGAGATCTGCGCGGTTGTCCGACTCTGGAAGTCGCTGATTCCCACGCCCGCGGGCTGCGCTGCGAAGATCGCGGGGAGGCCGGGGTTTCCCCCTCCCGTCAGCCATCCGCCGCCGGATTCGAAGCGAGTCGTGGGTGCCCCCTGCCCCGGAACAGTGGACATCGCCCAGCCGTTGGCTGCGCCCTGGGGGCTTGTCGAGGAGTAGATGGTAGACCCGCCCACGAAGTAAGTGGAAAGTACACCTGTGGCGGGTGCCCCGCCCGGTATGACAGGGTGATCCGCTTTGAGCGGCAACCCGTCGATACCACTGCAGCCGCAAAGGCTGTTGATCGTGCCGCCGGGCGGATTTGGAAGCTTGGCCCAGCTCGAAGCCCCCGTGCCCTGATACCCGTTGCACAGACCCTTCAAGGTGGTGCAGATGGGCGAGACTCCGCCAGAGCACTGGAGCTCGGACGCCGCACGGACGCATCGAGAACTACCATTGGCAGCCACCGGCCCTCCGCTATCGAAGCTCCAACCGGGGCCACCGACCGTGCTGCCCTTCCAGATGTACGGCACCTGGCAAGTGGGCCTGTAGCAACCCGAGGCTCCACCGTTGCTGATGGCACGCGCATACTTCGGCGCGCCCGTCTCGGCGCTGAACTGACCAGCGCCGCAGGTAAAGCAGTTGCCCACTTGCCCGCCGCGCGGGAGGGCCGCCTGAGGACCACTCGCGGCCTGAGCACACGCCGGAGCTGGAGCCCACGTGGTTCCGCCAGGGCAGTTGGCTTGGTCGTTGCCGCAACACTGGTTGCCCGACTGGGTGTACCCGTTCTTACACGTAAAGCACTGCGGAATGTTGTTGGCAGGGTAGAGGATGAAGCCGGTACACGCCGGCAAACTAGGCGGCCGGACCCAGTACTCCACGTTTACGATCACGTTGGGGGTGGTCGTGTTCACCGCAAAGCGAACGGTAGAGTTGGCGGAGGTTGTGTAGAAGACGCTGCTGGCCTGGCTCGACCCACCACTCTTGGCGAAGACACCCAGCCCGTTGATATCGGTGAGGTTGGAGTTGCCGGCATAGAGGCGGGCGTTTGGCGCGCCAGCCTGCGCGTCGTCCAGCATGGTGATCCGGAACTCGACCCGCGAGCCAATTGCGGGGACGACGAACGTGTCGAAGCCCGCCGTGCTCCCATTCATGCGCACCTGGGTGCCGCCTCCCGTGGTGATGCGGATGTTGTTGAAGGGGGTGGATGCCCCACCGCCGGAGTAGGACGCGATGCCGCCGCCATCCGTATACCTGCTCGTAGAAGTCCCACAGTTATTGGTGTAGAAGACGCCTCCTCCGACGGCTCCGCAGTTGGGGGGCGCGACCCGCTCCTCGTTGGCCGCCGGCCACGGGATGTCGTAGTTGCCAAACGCCGTCGCGGTGCCGTTGTTGCTCGTCGTGGTGTTGCTGTACGAGACGTTCGTGGCGTTTGTGCCACCGCAGTCGCGCAGGCTTCTTCGTCCACTGCCGGCGACGATGTTGTTCAGGCCACCAAACACGCTCGAATTGCTGGGCCAACCGCACACGTTCGGGCTCGTGCACTGGGTCCCGTTGCCGCCCTGAACCGGGAAGTTGGGCGTGACCGTGCCGTAGTACAGGCGCGGCTTCAAGCCCACATTGCCGGTGGCATCCGTCTCGTATTGCAGCTCGTTTGCAGTCGCGAACGTCTTCGCCACCGGGGGGTTCGCCCCGGGATCGTTGTTTGGGGTCTGGTTGGTCTTCGGGCCGAACGCGGCGCCGTTGACCCAGGTGGGATTGTATTGCGGATAGGCGTACTGCCCGCCGGGGCCGTTGTGGGACGGCGCGTCGGTCATGATGACGAAAATGGGCGTGGTCTGCGGACGCCAACACGGGTAGCCCGTTCCACCGTTAGTGCAGTTGCCTCCGGTCACGTCGCTCGCGAGGGGCGAGCCAGACCACGGCGTGCTCCAAGTGGAACGTGGCTTGGTCCAGAAGACGGTCGTTCCAGATTTCAAAAACCCGTCGCCGACCCCTGCAGCGTAGAGCGCGGGTATGAGGGACTCGGGGATGTCACCGCCAGCGCGCATACCGGCGTTGGCCACGGTGAGGGAGGCACCACCGTTGAAGGCGGTGTTCCCGAGGAAGGTCGCGGCCTGCTGTGCCGGAAGTGCGGCAGCCTGCACGCTGAGGATGTGCTCGAAGGGCACGCTCTCCCAGGGAGCACCGCCAGGCGTGGGGAGGATGTTGGGGAAGGCAGTGGCGGTGCCGGGGAACCCCTTGTACTCGCCGTAGTCTTCGTAGCGGCCCATGCCGATGAACACGTCGTTGCCGAACTTGCACTTGAGGTTTTGGACGATGCCTCCGCCTGGAGGCGCCATGAGGCCGCCCGTCGGGTCGGGAATGCACGGCGGCGAGGCAACTTCGAGGGCAATCGAGTCACGGAGCGCGGCCGCGACGGGGCCCATCGACGAGGTATCGTCGATCATGAAGTAGATGTCGCCACCGGCGGGCCGAGGGTCGATGACGTTGACCGGATCGGGTGTGGCGCTGGTTTGCCCCGTGACCAGGACCTTGATGATGCCGCCGTCGAAGCCGCCGTCGACGTTGCTCAGGGCGTTGATTTCGGCGGGCGTGGGCGTGGTGGAGTTGTTGTTCGGGTAAACAATGGTGCCGCCCTCCCCAATGAAGGCGGCGTCGGGGCCGGCATCGGGAAGGTTGTCGGGCGTATCTTGGACAAGGTGGCAGTTCGGATCGCAGTCGAGGCATGAGCCGGCAGCGCCGCCGACGGTCTGGGTCTTGGTCTTGGTCGTAATGAACCCGTCATGCCCCGGTCCCCAGGCACCGGGCTCGCACGCGCTCCACTTTCCGCCAGTGCACAGCCGAGCGCCCATGGAACACGTGACGGTGTCGCCCTGGCGCGAGCTCACCTTGCCGCACTTGATGCGCTTGCCCTCGGCGGCGCACGGACACCCAGACTCGTTGTTGAGGCAGGCGCGACACTGCGTGGTGTTCTTGGGGTCGTTGTCGTCGCAATCGGCGCCCAGGGCGCAACCCGGGCCATAGCCGTCGTTGTCTTTGTCTTCGATGCATCCCGTGGCGCCCGGAGTGACCTGCGAAGGCGGCGCAGAGTTGCTCTCGGGGCCACACGCCACCACCATGCCGGACGCCAGAGCGAGCGCGCCCAAAGCGAGCGACACGCGAAATCGCAGGTCTTTCTTTGCCACCTTCATCGTTGTTGCTCCGTTCATGGCGTCAAAGCACCTTCGGGCGTGACCGACCCGCGTGAAGCGGCGAATTCAAGGGTCCAAGCATCTGGTGTTGCGGAATGGCTCATGCTGGGTCGCTCCCGCTCAGAAGTTCAGAGGAATGGCGGTGGCCGAACCCCGGTTGGTGGAGAAGGAGAGAGTCCATCCGTCGAGGACCGTGTCGTTGTTCGTGTCGACCGTTGGGGCGCCAAGAAGCGAACCCAACGTGGTGCCGTCTCCGAATGCCACGGCTGCGTTCGCCTGGAAGCCGTCGGGCGTGCCCGGGATCTCGAGGGAAAGAGTACCGCTGAGCGTGTCGCAGTTGTCGTCAACCGTGAAGAGGAACGAAACCCCGGTGACGTAGACGGTTTTGCGATCGTCGGGAGGACCGAACGCAATGCTGAAGTTGGCGGGCACGTTTGCGCGATTCAATACCGACTTATTGGACGCGAGATAGGGCACCGTCACCACAGCGGTTCCGTCGCCAGCTGCCGGAATCACGGTCAGCCCGTTAACCACTTTCGTTCCTCCGATGCGGAGTTCGATCGGCCCGGACTGCAAACCTTTGGCCGCCAGGACGATAGCCGGGGGTCGGCCCGCCACAACAGGGTTGCCAACCTCGTAGTCCCACGCGTCCACGAATGCCTGCGACATGCCGTCGGGCCCCAACTCGGTGAGGTTGAAAACGACGGCGTTCTTGTTGCAAACCAGGCCGGGCTCGGCATCGCCAGGGTCGACAGGGATGTACTTGAGGTCCCCGGTCGCATCGGGCACCGCTGCGTCCTCGTCGGGGGCAACGGCGTCGGGCCCGCCGTCGGGGGAACCTCCGCTACCGCTGCTCGTAGAGCTGCCGCCGCTGCTACTGCTGCTGTTCACCGGATTGTCGGTGGCCGAGGGATCGCTGGAGCAAGCTTGGACGATGGCGCCGAAGCAGAGCGCTGCGCCGACGAGCCAAAGCCCTGTGCGGCCCAAACGGCCCTTCAAGGTCCCTGCGGTTTCGTTCAGGCTGTTTTGCGACATATCGTTCCTTCGTTCCGAGTTGACGCCAGGGCCCTGCTTAGGGGGTTCTCTACGCCGTCCTGCGCCAGCAAGCGCTCTCTGAATAACGGCCGCGAGGCCATCGGCCTAAAGAATCAAACTTTGGGCCTTTGGACGGAGCTGCCTGGCGACGGACGCCGCCCATGGCCATGGGGACAGCGTAGCGGCGCCATGGGCCCGATATTGCTCCATTCATTGCCGGCCATTACTCGTCAAGCCTGCCGACTTCCGAGGAAACGGCGAGGCCACGGCAACGGTGTGGGGGTGATCGGGAAGAAGGAAGCTCCCGTCCAGAAGCTCGCCGAGGGCGCGTGGAAAGACGAAGCCGAAAAGCAGGCGATGATCGCTGCGGTTGCAGCCGACGAGTCGCTGAAGGCGGAGCAATTGCTCCCAATGCTGGCGAGCGCAGACGAAACGGTTCAGCAGCGTGGCTCCAACCTGTTTCTGGCGCGGGCCGATGGCGGAGCTGTCTCGGCGTTGTGGCACCTCACCGCCGAGTCCGACGGGAAGGTTCGCGCCGGGCTCATCAAGATCTTGGGTCGGGCCAAGCAAGACCTGCTCAAGCCAGTGGTCGCCGCGGTGCTGAAGGACACGAGCGCCGAGCGTCTGCGCGCTTCGTGGGCGCTGCTCATGGAGCTGCCGCCGGAGATTAGCGAGCCGTATCTGGACAGAGCCCTCGAGAGCGGTCCGCCGCCAACGCGCGTCGCCGCGTTGCAACGTCTGCTGCGCCGCGACGGCTTGGACAACATGATCGCCCGGCTGGGCGTCGCAGCTGCCGATCGCGACGCACGCGTTCGTCGGGTCGCGGTGGACGCGCTCACCGCCGGCACCGGGCAACCAGTCTTCGAGATAATGATCGAGAGGATCTCTGGGGACGACAACGCGGAGATCCGCGCGGTGGCCGGCGACTACCTGTAGAAGTTCATCGTCTCCGCGCCGGCCGACATGCGACCGACCATCCTTGGGAGGCTTTTGCTGTCGGGCGACGCGGCGATCCAGATTTCGTTGTTGCGCGCCATCTTCAAGACCGGATCGATGGGCACATTGCTGCTCGAGATCCTGACCTTCTGCAAGACCATCCTCGGCGTTCAGCACGAGACCGTGATGGGGTCGCTGAAGACCCTTGGCGAGCCGCTGCTTGCGGCCACCCTTCCGCTGCTTGGCAACGCGGACGCCAACATCCGCGTTCAAGCGTTGCTCCTGGTGGAAAAATTTGGCGACCAGAAGACTGTCCCCGCCATTGTTCAGCTCCTCGGCGATGCCGACTGGTGGGTGCGCATCATGGCCTGCGAAACGCTGGTGACCTGCTTGCCAAAAATTGGGCCAATCATTGCTAGAAATTGGACACTGGGCGCTCACCGGAGAGACGGCAGATGCGCAAGAGCAAGTTCACCGAAGAGCAAATGGTCCGAGCCGTCC
>JBIKNA010000052.1:0-27151 GCA_044358965.1 Polyangiaceae bacterium | reverse complement strand
TGGGCCCTGTTAAGGAAAGGCCTGCGCCGGCCGACCGCGCTCGAAGAAGAAGTCGAAGCGACCGCGCAGGTGACCTCGGCATGGCGGTGGCGGCCCCACGCCCGTTGGCGAGCCCTCCCGGGGGTCTGCCAGGTACACATCAAAGCAGCCTTGAATGCGTCGGTCCGAAGCGCTGGCATCGAATTGGCCGTTGTAGAGTGCACCAAACGAGATGAGGCTCTTGCCATTGCCTACGCCGGCGCTGAGCTCGCCGCGGCACCCCGTGGCAGGATCCGCCGCTGCCACAGGTTCTGCCTGGCATGTGCCGTCGTCCGTCACGGTGACCTCGGGCACGGCGTATAGCGCGACGCTTTGCGTACGGCAGCTCCGTTGCAGGTACAGCGACAGGGCGGCCAGTGGAGGATCCGCCGTCGGCTGGATGGGAACACCCGGAGGCGTGACCTCGGGCGGCAAGCCCACCTGTAGCGGTTCCCCGTAGCGTCCAGGAAAGTCGCCTGCGGGGCGGACCTTGCGCACATCGTTGACCAAGATCGAAAGGCCGTCGCTGAAGGTCTGCGAGTCGCTGCCGTTTTGGATGCGCAGCTGCAAACTGCCGCGGTCGTACACCCCCGCAAAGAAGTCCGGGTCGAGGTCGAACCGACCCGTCCAACAGTTGGGCACGTCGAGCGTACCCACCACGCGTCCTTGGCCTTCGCTGACGGAACACGCAGGAGCAACGCTGGTGCCGAGACCCAGTAGCAGCAGCGTCAGTGCAGCCGTGCGACGTTTGCTCATGGCGTCGGCTCGCCTTCGGCTTTGCCGTAGACACGCTCGATGCGGGCCCCACCAAGAACCTGGTCCCCTTGGTAGAAGACGGCGATCTGCCCCTTGGTGGCTGCGCGCACATCGTCGCGAAACCGCAGCACCGTCGCGTTGCCGCGAACGCTGATGTCGGCGGGGACAGCTTCGTGGCGGTAGCGAACCCGGGCGCTGGCGGACAGCGGAAGCGCGACGTTGTCGGCGAGGTACAGCTCCGACAGCTCGACAGCGGAGGCTGCCAGATCTTCGGCGTCGCCCAAGGTGACGGTGCCCGTGTCGGCGGCAATGCGCGTGACGAACGCCGGCTTGCCCACGGCAACGCCGAGGCCTTTGCGTTGGCCGATGGTGAAACGGTGGATGCCCTCATGAGTGCCGATGACGTTGCCTTCGGCATCGACGATGGGCCCCGGGCGCAAGCGCTCTTTGCCTCGGGCCTCGACGAAGTCGACGTAGGCTCGGGCGCCCTGGCCCACGAAGCAAAGCTCTTGGCTCTCGCCCTTGGCCGCGCCCGGCAGCTTGCGGGCCAACGCCTCGGCGCGAACCTCTGCTTTATGGCTGTCGCCCAAGGGGAACACCAGGCGCTGGAGTTGCCAGGTGGGCGTCGCGTAGAGGAAATAGCTTTGGTCTTTGTGGACGTCGACGCCGCGTGCGAGCCGAAGGGTGCCGTCGGTTTCGACCAAGCGCGCGTAGTGGCCGGTGGCGAGCTTGCGGGCGCCCAAGCGGTCGGCAATGCGGAAGAGCTCGAGCAGCTTGACCGTTCGGTTGCAGGTCGTACACGGGCTTGGGGTGCTGCCGCCCAGGTACCCCTCGACGAAGGGCTGCACGACCTGCTCGTGGAACAGTTCCCGTCGGTCGAAGGTGTAGTGCGGGAAGCCCAAGGCATCGGCCACGCGCTTGGCGTCGTACTGGTCTTCGGGGGCGCAGCAGCGACCGTGGCCGCCTCGGGCGTCGGGGTCGTCAGGGTAGTCCCAAAGGTGGAGCGTGACGCCGATGACGTCGAAGCCCTGGTCGACCAGGCGCGCGGCGGCCACGGCGGAGTCCACCCCGCCGCTCATGGCCACCACAATGCGTTCGCGCTGAGCCGTCATTTCCACCTTACTGCTATCACTTTTTGCGCGACTTCGGCCTTTGGGCAAGCACACAGACGCGCGGTGCCGATTCGTGGTGATTCGCGAGGTGGCCCCGTCGGTCTCGACCATCGCCCCGGTCGACCATACCCCGGGCGTGCGTCACGCAACCTTGGGGCAAGGTGGTCGATGGGCGTCTATGGAGATCCAAAGACCCGCAGGCCGGCCACCCTCCGTTGCTCCGCCGCCCGCGCCGGTGGCACCCACCGCCGCGCAGCCAAGCGCATCGCCTTTTGCCAAGCTCGTTGCGGGCCTAGGGCGTGAGGCCGAGCAAGGTGAACGCATGATGCAAGGGGTGCTGCACGGGGCTCCGGGGGCGGACCCCCAAACGTTGCTGGCGCTGCAAGCCGGCGTCTACCGGTACACCGAGGCCATCGATCTCTCGGCAAAGTTGGTGGACCGCACCACGAACGGGGTTCGCACGGTGCTCACCGGTCAGTAACGTCCCTTGGGCCGGGGACTACGGATCCACGCCTTCGCGGCGGAGGCGCTTGGCGATGCCTTCGATGGCGCGGGCGTGGAGTCTGCTTGCCCAGGACTTGGACAGCCCGAGTTCCGCCGCGGCTTGCTCAAAGGTCACGTCGTCGAAATAGTGCCGACGCAAGAGCTGCCGTTCGGCTTCCGGACGCTCGTCGATGGCGCTCGTGATTTGTGCGAGGAGCTCTTTGCTTGCGGTTTGGGCCTCCGGGGTCGGTGCATGGGTGGGCACCTGCACGCCTTCTTCGTCCATGGACCCCATGGTGAGGTAGGCCATGGCCATGGCTGCGGCCGCGCCGGCCAAGCTTTCTTGCAAGCGTGCGTCCGCCGCCTCTGGGCTGGCGGGCTCCGCCGCGGCGTCGGTTTCTTGTCGACCCTCTTGGGCGTGGTCTGCCGCGGCCATGGCCTTGAGCTTGGCGTATACCCGCCGCGGCAAGCCGCCTTGGGCCCGCACGCTGTCGATGAGCGCGCCGCGGATGCGTAGGTTGGCCCAGCGCCGAAAGGGAACGCCGCGAGAGGCGTCGAAGCTTCGGGCGGCATGCAACAGGGCTTCGCGCCCGGTGGACGCGAGATCATCGACCTGCATGCGGCCACCCGTCTGCCGTCGCATCTGGTGCGCCAGGATCTCGACCAATGGCAGGCCCTCCTCGATGCGAGCGAGCACCTCGGTGCTGTCGGGGGCGGGCGCTTGGGCCATGAGGCCCCAGAGCATACCTGGTCTCGGGCGGCGGTCACGGGGCAATGCACCCCAAGGGGCCCGGCGTCACTTTTGCGCGGGATGCCGCCCGGTCGTTGGGATAGTCTTGGCCCTGTGTCCGAGGGAGCGTCGTCCGAGCGTAAGAGTCGCCGCGTGTGGCTGCGCTGGCTGCGGTCGCTCGCGCGCGACCCTGACGCTGCGCTGGCGCTCTCGCTCTTGTACGAGCGCTTGTCCGACGACGAGCGCGAGGGACTCTTGGGCGCGCTCGAGCGTGACGTGAAGCGTCTGGGGGCCCCGGCGGAGGCCCTGTTTGCGCCACTGCTCGCCGTCGAGAACGACCCCACGCGGCTCGGGCGTCTCCTGCGTCGGGCATCGCGCTTCGAACCACGCGCCGAGCCCAGCGCCATGCGCGCCGCTGCGCACGATGTCTCGGCGCTGGTGTTCTTTTTGCCCACGTATCTGTCTTTCGGCGAACTCTTGGGTTGCACGTTGCACGCCGAGCGTGGGCTCACGCAGGTGCACCGCGAGCCCCTCGTACACGCGTCGCGCATCGCCCATGTGGCCCAAGACACGCTGCCCGGGGCGCACTTCACGCCGATGCCCTTCGCCCCCGCAGTGGACGAGGTGGCCCGCGCGGTGTTGCTCACGCGTCGTTGTGGGCAAACCATGCCGCCGGCGGCCAGTCGGCTCGTACAGCTTCTTCACCCAGAACAAGGGGTCGTCGGACATGTCTGAACTCGACCGGCCAGACTTGCAGGGCCGTTGCGCCACCTGCGCCCGCTTCGTCCGCGTCATCGAGACCATCGATCAGAACGGCGAGGTCAAACGCACCGGTGAGTGTCTGCTCGGTGTCTGGCCCTCGCCGCTGTACGAAACGGGCACCTGCGGCGAATGGACCCAAAAGGGGGCCTTCAAGGCCCAGCTCAAGAAGCCCGAAGCTCGGGCGGCGCGAACCTTTGGTGGCCGCGCCGTCTCCAACACTGCCGTTTCCAACATCACCGGAGGGCCACGGCCCATCTCCCTCCCGGAGGACCTGCTCGCCATGGATGCTGACGAATTCAAACACGTGCTTCGAACCGTGATCCGCGAAGAACTCGGCGTGGGCGCAGCCCCCATGGCGCTGCGCTGGCAAGGCGGCGAGGTGGTCATGATCCCGGGCAAAGAGGGCACCCAAGAGAAGCGCATCCCCATCGAGTCGCTGTTCCACAAGATCGTGATGGTGCGCGACAAACTCCGCGTGCTCGAACAGAAGGTCAACGGCCACAGCAAGCTCACGGACGAAGAGAAAGTCCAGATGCAGGGCTACATCACGGCGTGTTACGGCTCGCTCACCACGTTCAATGTCCTCTTCCAAGAGCGAACCGATGGCTTCATTGGGCAGCGCAGCGACGACTAGGGCCGGCGCGGGCCTGGCCATGGGGGCGCTGTCGGCCGCGTTGCTGCTCGGCTGTGGCGGCGCCAAAAAAGAGGCCGACGCGCCCATCGGCGTGTCCGTGGTGTCGTCCCCGGCGTCGATGCCTGTAAGCTACAACTTTAGCTCGATAGACGATCGGCCCGTCTCCTCGGACGCCGCCCGGGGCAAAGTTGCCGTCTTTGCTCTGGTGACCACTTGGGATTTGGCCAGCCAGGCGCAGGTAGACTTCTTGTTGGCCATGGCCAAGAACGACGGCGACAAGGTCTTCTATGGCCTCATCGCGCTCGAGGAGAAGTCCAACCGCGAGCTGGTCGAGGCCTACGTTCGCATGCTCAAGGTGCCGTTCCCCGCCGCCATGGCATCACCCTCGGCCATGCGGCACGGCGGTCCCTTCGGAGAGATCCGCGAGGTTCCCACACTGGTGCTCATCGACGCGCAGGGGCGCGTTGCCTGGACGAAGACCGGGCTCGTCAAGGCCGACGAGATCCGCGCGGCCATGCGTGCGCTACCCGGCAAGTAGCCCCCGGTGAGCTCGGTGGTCGTTTAGGCGCGGTCTTCGAAGGGGCGGGGGCCTGCGGCGGTCCAGGCGCGGAGTTCTGCCTTGGCTTGTCCATTCGCCATGTCGATGACCAAGTGCGTGCGCGGGGCGCGATAGGCTCGCTCGCCGCGCTCGTCGAGGTCTTCTTCTTCGGCCCAAGACCCAAGGTTGATGTAGCGAGCGGTTTGCCCCGGCAGGTCACGCTGCAGAGGGACGTGCGTGTGTCCCATCACCACGAACGCCACGGGCATCAGCGCAGCCAAGTGCCCCGCGCGGACCACGAGCTCTTCGGCCGGATCGAGCTGTCGTTCCCGGGCCAGGCGCCGGTTGGCCAGGGCCCAGGCGCAGAGCACCCCCAGGGCCCCCCACAGCACATGGCCATGAAAGACGCCGACGATGCCCAGCACCAGCAGACTGATGCTGCACAGAAGGCCCAGCGCCAGGCGATCGAGCAGCACGCTCGCCAAGATGCCTCGCACGGAGTGTGTGATGGGCGGAACTTGCAAGGCCGCAAGGGCCCGCAGTCGATCCATGCTGATGTTGCGGGCAAGGGCCAGGAGCTCCATGCGGCGCTCGTGCTCCGCGCGCAGCACCGCCATGGCTTCGGACATGTGCGCGCGTCGCAGGCGGAAGAGCTCTTGGACTGCATTCTTGAACCGCGCGCCCAGGCGCAACAGCCCCGAAAGGCCCAGGCCGGCGCCAAAGCGCAGGTAATCGAGCGTACCCATGCTCTCGTGCCCGTGCTCCTTCATGCCGCGGGTGCGGCGCACCACGTAGCGCAGGAGAATGCTCGAGAAGCCTCGCATCACACGCCGCGGGTCGAGCGGCGACAGCGGCGCCATCACGTGATCGCTCGCGCAATAGGCGTCGTACTGGTGCCCATGCTCGATGTACGCCACCTCGTTCCAACAGTAGAACCAGGGCTCGAAGTTGATTCGCGAGCAAAACTCGCCGGCATCGAAGGCGCGCTCATCTTGTTTAGACTCGGCGCGACGGCACAGCTCTTGGGTGAAGTCTTTTTGGACGTCTTCCCAATGGAACTCGATGTCGTGATTGCCGTGCACCAGCGTGAGGGCGTGACCTTCTTGCACCAGGTCTGCGAGGGCGTCGAAGGTCTCGGGGTGCCGCTGCACCACGCGCCGGAGTTTCTCTCTCGCGTGCTCGCTCGAGCTGCCGAGCCCGTGTTCTCGCTCCTCGTCGGTGAGATCCGTTCCCAGGGCACCGTCGCTGGGTTCGACGCTCATGCCGATGAAGTCGATGAAGTCGCCGGCAATGACGACGCGCCAGCGGCCGGACGCCGGGGGCGCTTGCAGGTAGTGGCGGACGAGCTGTACGAGATCTTGATCGACCTCGGCCGAGCGACGTGGAGAGCTGCCGCGATCATTGAGGTCGCTGCCCAAATGCACATCGGAGAACACCAAGAGGGTCTCCGTTGGATGGGCCGAAACAGCGTTGCTCACCCCTCTATCCTGCGACGCGCAGGTCTTGCGCACCGTCACAGTCACGTCATTGGACGGCAAACTCGGTGCAACGGGAGATGATGCCCACCAAGTGGGATAGCGGAGCTACTTGGTCTCGGACAGCGGGGCCGTGGTGGCCGAGCCGGCGCCCCAGAAAGCCAGGTCCGACGGCTTCTGCGCGATGGCGATGTCTGTGACCGTGAGCTTGCTGCCGCCGAGTTTGACCTCGAAGAGCTTGCCCGTGTTGTCGAAGCCGTAGACGTTGCCGCCCCAGAAGGCCAAGCCGAAGACATCTTGGCGGTTGAGGCCGCCGAGGTTCTTGATGAGCTTGCCCGTCTTTGGGTCGACCTCGACCAGGCAGTCTTCTTTGGTGCACGAGGTGCCGGTGACCGTGAGGTACGTGGGCCCGCCCTTGACGCTGACGATGTCGCCGCTGGACCTGAGCCCGCCGCCCAGCTCGCCGATCTTGGTGACACTGCCCGTGGCTGGATCGATACGGACGTAGTCGCCGGCGTTGTAGCCAACGAGCACTTCGTTTGTGGGATCGAGGGTGCCCTTGGGTACGAAGGACAGCGAGTTGGGGTAGGTGCCGTCGTGGATGAGCGTGCAAGCGGCCGTCGTCTTGTCGACGGAGTAGAGCGCCTGCGAAGTGACGGCGAAGAGCTCGGATGCCTCGTTCAGCGCGATGTCGACCACGCCCTTGCAGTTCTTGAAATCGCCGACAACGGTGACGCCTTTGGTGACCGGATCCAGCCGGTAGAGTGCGGTGCCGCTGTGTCCCCACACCTCGGCCGGCGCCTCGGCGGGCTTGACCGTGCCGCTGTCGGTGCCGATGACGACGTTGCCACTGCTGGACGACGAGGACGAAGAGGATGCGTTGCCCGCGTCCGTTTCGTTGCTCGTGGGGTCGCCCTCGAAGCCAGTGTCGCGGGAGGCCCCGGCGCAAGCGAGGGCGAGGACGGGGATACAAGCCAAAAGAAGGGTAGAACGCATGGAGCGACGCAACGGTAGCGCGCGACCGTCACGAGTCAAACGACACTTGTCGCAATTTTTCGCAAAATGGGCGCTCACTTGAGGTCGCCACCAGAACGCGGGAGACCCGTTGGTTGGCATTAGGTCGGTAGTGACTCTTTTCTGAGTGACGCTGTGAGCGTTGGCTTGATCACCTTCCCGAGCTGGTTTTTGGGAAGCTCCGCGAGCACGCGCACCTCTTTGGGCACTTTGTATGCGGCGAGCAGCGATTTCGCGTGCGCCCGCAGATCGGTCTCGTTGCATGCATGGGCCTGTCCGGGCCGCGGCACCACGCACGCCACGACGCGCTCACCCCAGACCTCGTCGGGCAGGCCCACCACCGCCACCTCGGCCACCGCCGGGTGCTCGCGCAAAGCCTCTTCGATTTCGAGGGCCGAGAGCTTGTACCCGCCGCTCTTGATGATGTCGACGCTGCTGCGACCCAGGATCTTGAACGCGCCGTCGGGCCCGCTTCGCGTGACGGTGTCGCCAGTTCGGAACCATGGGCGCTCGCCTGGGCTTGCCGCCACGAAGCTCTGCTCCGTTTCTGCAGGCCGCGCGTGATAGCGCTCGAACACGCTGGGCCCGCGCACCCAAAGCTCGCCCACCTCAGCGTCCACGAAGGCCTCGTCTACGATGCGCGTCTCGACACTTGGCAGCGGAAAGCCAACGTGCCCCGGGCGCCGCTCGCCCACGAGCGGATTGGTGAGGCCCACGCCGATCTCCGTCATGCCAAAGCGCTCGAGGGGATACGCGCCGGTGATTTGCCGCCAGCGCTCGCCAAACGTGACCGGCAGGGCCGCACTGCCACTTGTGCAAAGCCGCAGGTGTGCCGCACCGGCTTCGAAGTGTGCGCGGTCTTCGGGGCTCGCGGCATCGAGGGCGGCCAAGAGCTTTTGGTACATGGTGGGAACGGCCATGAACACCGTGGCCTCGTGCATGGCGCGAAAGAGCGCCGGCGCGTCGAAGGTCGTCAGGTGCGTGCACGCTCCGGCGCCAAGGGCGGTCATGAGCGCAATGACAAGACCGTGCATGTGGTGCAAGGGCAGGGCGTGGAGCAACACATCTGCCTCGCTCCAGCCCCAGGCCTGGCCCAAGAGGCGCATCTGCACGGCCAGGTTGCCGTGGGACAACACCGCGCCCTTGGGTTTGCCGGTGGTTCCGCTCGTGTAGAGCTGAAGCGCCGGGTCTTCGGGCGTGCGCTGCACGAATGCCCGCTCTGGGGCGTGCGCATCTGCCCCGATGCTGGCCGGGACCCGCCGCACCTCTGATGCAAGCTCTCGGGCCCGTTCGTCCATTTGGGAAGAGACGATGAGGGCAATGGCCCCTGCGTCTGCGAGCAGGAAGTTCGATTCGCTCTTCGTGTGCAAGGGCGAAAGTACCGTGACCGTTCCGCCGGCCCCAAGCACCCCCAAGAGCGCGTGAACGAAGGCCACGCTGGGCTCGACGAAAATGGCGACGCGATCGCCGTCAAGGGACGGGCGGTCGCCCAAGAGCGCCGCAGCCACCCGGCGCGCGCCCAGGGACACGCTCTTTCGCGAGTGAACGCCACCTATGTCGCGAACGGTTGCGCCCTCGGTGTGTGCAATGCGATCCCATAGCGAAAGCACCGTGTGGTCCATGGAAGCGCATCCAAACACGAGCTGCGTGCCCAGGCCAAGGGGGGCCTTGGGCTAGCGCGAAGCGTCGCTGCGCGAGGCAACGGCGCGCTAGAACGCTGCCGTAAGCCCCGCGCTTGCACCAAAGCTCAGTGTATCGA
Organism: Polyangiaceae bacterium; assembly: GCA_044358965.1. GTDB lineage: Bacteria > Myxococcota_A > Polyangia > Polyangiales > Polyangiaceae > SXNL01. Next base: position 17,870 of record JBIKNA010000052.1, on the reverse strand, counting down.
GGCTCTGCGCTGCGGCGCTGGCCCCATCGGCGCTCGCGTTGAGTAGCGTCGCCGCGCGGAGACTGGGGCCGGCACTCAAGTAGAGCGGGCCTCGCAGCGGTACCAGCAGCGAGACGTCTGCCTCCATGCGCCCGACCAGCGCGTCGAACGCGCCGCCTGCCGGCATGACCTGCGTTCCGCCCACGCGGAACACACTGCGTCCGTACTCTGCGCCCGCGCCAAGGCGCGGAACAAGCAAGAAGCCTTGCCCAAGCTCTGCCATGTACCCCACGCGTACCAGTCCTTCCGCCGCCCAGGAAGTAAACCGGGAACCTGCGGCCCCCGCGTTGCCCGAGGTCGATGTCGTGTGGGACACGCCCAGCGCCCCGCCCAGCAAGATGTTCTTGGAAACCCGGAAGTCCATCGAAGGCGCTACCCGGAGACTGCGGGTCTGCCCGCCGTCGCCGCTGCGTGTTGCGCCGCTCACCCAGCTGCTGCCGAACGGCGACGACTGCAGGCCCACGGGGCCAAGCAATCCGAGTCCGCCGAGTCCGCCGAGCCCTGCGGTCGCACTCGCGGTGTTCACCGCACCGCCGAAGGCGATCATGCGGTCGAGGAAGATACGTGGCGGGGACTCGGCGGCGCGGGGGGCGCTTTCCGTCTCTGCGAAGCTCGCCTGCGCAAAAGTGAACAGCGCCATGCCCATGTAGATCGCACGTAGTTTCATGAACTCCCTTGAAGGCACCCGGTCCGTCCGGGTTGCCCCCAAGAGCACCTGACGAGACCGTCAGATTCCCGTGCCCGGGCGGAGTGTCATCGTGTCAACGCGCACGGGGGGCCGCGCCGCTTTGTCACTCGGGAGCTGTTGTCTAACTGAGCAGCGCTGGGATGCGCAGAACCCGGCCCCGGGCCGGCTCGCCTGCCGCATCGATGGTGACGATGCAGTCGTTGCCAAGCTTGCCGACCCACATGCCTGTGGGCACTGGGGCCCGAAGCCGGGCCCCGAGGATGCCCGAGGGGTCGAAGAGCATGACGGCGTCTTGCCCTTCGTCATCGCGGTCCTCGCCGTCCACGTAGATGCGTTTGCCCAGCACCACGCCGGCGTAACTGGAAGCGAAGGAGCCGGGGAACTCGACAGACGAAAGTTCTTGGAGGCCAGGCCACGCGTGCGTGCGAAGCTCGTCGGCTTCGGCAAAGTGCACGCGTGCGGAGTCTGCGGAGAACCCAACGAAACCGGCGGGCACGGAACCTGTGTCCATGGAGGTGGAAATGGCCTCGGGCGCGCCGTCGGACCACCCAGCAACCCTGGCGAAGGTGCCATGTGGCCCGCAGGCAGCGAGCAACAGCACGGCGTTGTCCACCGGGTGCACGTGGAGCTCGTGGGGCCCGGGCTCGGGCAACGTTGGGCTTTCGAGCTTGCCCAGGACTTGGTGCGTGGCGGTCTCGACGAGGAGCAGTAGGGTGGCCTGCGGCGAGTCTGCGGAGACCCACAGGCGTGCGCCCGCGGCGTCGAAGGCGACGGCGCGCGCAGTGCATTCGGCACCGGCGAGCGTGTTCAGCGGCGAGCGTCGCTCGTTTCCGTTCGTGGTCAGCGTGCACAAGATGCTGCCCCCTTCGGTGTTGCCCACGAGCGCGAGCTCGTCGCCGGATGGTGCGATGGCAAACCCTACGGTGCCCCGAGCCCCCGGGCCTTGGGTCGCGCCGGGTATGGCGAGATCTTGGGGCAGGTCGAAGTGCGGCCCCGCCTCGATGAGGCCGCCCACGAGGGCGCGCGTGGCGATGCGCGTTGCGGACGCCGCGAAGGCAAAGCGAGCGCGGCGTGCATCGATGGACACCCACGGCCAGGGCAGCGCCAGGTGTGTCGCCTCGAACTGATCTATCTCGACGAAGTCCATCGCGAAGGCCCCTTAGTACACCCAACGAGCGCTCTTTGGTGCCGTGATGGTCGCCCGCGCTCGGGGTGATGCCCGACGAAGAACGCTCCGCGACGGCATTCGACGCCCGGGGCCGCAGGTCCTCCGATCATGCACCGTCGGGGTCGTGTAAGCTCGAAGGCAGAGGACACTGGTTGAAACGCGACGGATCATCCGAGTTTTCCGAGAAGCAGTCGCTTGGCATGATCGAGCGGCTCAAGCGAGCGACACTCATCGAGGTGATCTACCCGAAGGAGCGCGGCAGCATTGGCCTGCGGGGCAGCGCTCCACCGCTGTCGTGGACCGAGACCACGCCGCCCACGGCCAGTCTGGGCGATCGCAGTGTGTTCGAACTCGCCATCCCGGACGGCGAGATGATCGACATCAAGATCGTTCGCGGCAACGACGAGTGGGCCCACGGGCGCAACTACACGCTGCACGCCGGCGATCACCTGCACCTTCGGCCTTCCTTCGAGCACACGACCTCGCGGCTCTTGCCCGAGGTCACGTTGCCCGCCGAGCCGTGGCCGCTCAAGTACCGCGTGCTCTTGCCTCCGTCGTACGAGGAGCAGAGTTCACGCCACTACCCCGTGCTCTACGCCCAAGACGGCCAGGCGCTGTGGTCGTCGTCCGTCGATCCCTTTGGCATCTGGTCCCTCGACACCGTCATCGACCAGTTGCTCGAGATCGCCGTCATGAGCGAACTCATCGTGGTGGGCATCGACACCTCCATGGCGCGCCTCGACAAGCTGGGGCCGGTGCCAGATCCCAAGTATGGCGGAGGCCGCGGCGCCGAGCACCTCGAGGCCATGGCGACGGTGCTCAAGCCGCGCATCGACGCAGAGTTTCGCACCCGCGCGGGTCGCGAAGACACGGCCCTCATCGGCTCGTCGCTGGGCGGGCTCTTCTCGTTCTTTGCGGCGTGGTCTCGCCCGGAGATCTTCGGCAAGGCCATCTGCTTGTCGAGCTCGTTCTGGTGGGCAAACCGCTGGATGATCCGCGACGCAAACTTCGCTCCGTCGCCGCGCCCCACCATCTACCTGGACTCCGGCGTTGGGCTGCACCCCGATGCGCCAGCGCAAGATGGCTTCCAGCACACCCGTGCCATGCAGCGTGCGCTGGTGCGCGCGGGCTACACCAACGGCGAAGACTTGCATCGCCTCGCGTTCCCGGGGCACGTGCACTCCACCGCCGCGTGGTCCGCTCGCGTGGCCATTCCATTGCAGCTGTTGTTTCCGCCGCCAGCGCTCACGCAGGTGCCGGCCAAGTCCATTGCTCCGTAGCGCGCCAAGGATCGATTGATGGGCGTCACGCCGCGCCGTCTACCGCCATCGTTTTTTGCCCGGGACGCGGTGGTCGTTGCGCCCTTGCTGCTTGGCAAGGTCTTCGCGTTCGGGCGCTGCCAGGGGCGCATCACCGAGGTCGAGGCCTATACGCAAGACGATCCGGCGAGCCATAGCTTTCGCGGTCCAACGGATCGCACGCGCGTGATGTTCGGGGCTCCCGGGCGGCTCTATGTGTACTTTACCTATGGCATGCACTTTTGCGCCAACCTGGTGACCGGGAGCGCGGGCGACGGCCAGGCCGTGCTGCTGCGCGCCGTGGTGCCGCTGCGAGGCATCGAGTGCATGAAGCGTCGACGAGGACACCAAGTGGACCTGAGCGGAGGTCCCGCCAAGCTCTGTCAGGCCTTTGGGATCAACCTTTCGGCCAATGGCCGCACGGCGCGGGTCTTCGACGACGGTGTTGCTCCTCCTTCGGTGCCCCTCGTCTCGCCCCGCGTAGGAATCTCCAAGGCCATCGACTGGCCCCGTCGCTTTCGTTTTCCGCTGAGCGCTCCCTAGGCATGCCGCGCGGATTCGGCATGCTGCGCGGATTCGGTCGACAACAGTCGGACGCTCTCGCCAGGTCGCGCGCGGGTCAGTTGTTGCCACCCTCGAGCGTCGCCGTGGCCCGAGCCCGCAACTTGATGAGCTGCTCGTAGGCTCCCTTGGCGCTTGGCGGGTCCATTCGGACGACCTCTTGGGCGGCGGCAAGGCGGTCCGCACTCTTGTCATGTGTGAGCACGTGCTCGAGCTCTCGGAGCGCAAAGTGGCAGAGGGTGTCGGCAAGCACGCGCTCGCTGGCCCAGGGTTGCGTCCGTTCGGGCAGCGCCAGGGGGCCATACATGCGAAGCAGCGGCGCTGCGTGCAAGCCGAGGCCGGCCGTTTGCGCGCGACGCAAGGAGACAAGCAGGCCGGACACAAACCGGTAGCTCTCGACCATGGGGGCGAACTCGCCCAAACGCTGCGCAAACACCTGGGCCGCACGCTCGATGGCGGCTTCGGCCCGACCCGCATTGTTGCCCTGCAGCGCGGCTCGTGCGGCATCGAGCTCCGTCTCGTAGGCCTGGGTGATGCCACGCCACTCCGGAGCGCTGAAGGTCTTTTGGACTTGGGTCTTGGAAAACTTGTAGCTGGGTGCTTGGGTCAGCGTTGCCGAGACCTCGACGGTTGCGTCGGCCTCGATGATGGTCAAGGCGCCGGCGGGGGGCTCTGCACGTTTGCCTCCCCAGGTCCCCTCGGTGCTGAGCGCCGTGGCCGGCGTCGTGCCGCTCTCGTTGCCGGGGGCAAGCGCCACATCGAAGCGTCCGATGGCTCCGCCATCGCCGTAGGCGTCGGGCAGGCGCAATGCACCCGAAGACAAGATCCCCGCGGCGAGAACCCGCCGGACGCCGTCGGGCTTTCGCTCGCGGGTGACGATGTTTCGCTCTTCGGGCCACGCGCCGAACGCCGCGGTGCGCAGCGCGCGAACACCCACGTTCACGCGGTACATCGAAGCGCGGCCCGCGGCTTCGAAGCCCATGCGGCGCCCACGCACGAAGGGCATGCCGAGACCCGGCGTGCTGTCGTCGCGGGAGGCCACCACCGGGGGCTTGCCCACTTGATCACCCAAAAAAGTCCAGCGCAGCGGGCGTAGCAGCGTTTGTGGCTCCTGGGCCTCGGCGCCCCAGCTTGCGTCGTTAACGATGACCAGGCCGTAGCCGCGGGCGGGCAGCGGGCCTTCGCTGGTCGTCTGCGCGCTGAGTACGCTCCGTGGGCGTTCGAAGTCTCGATAGTCCTGTCGACGCAGGCCCCGGTCGAGGGCAAAGACTTCGAGATCCATGTGCGCCACCGGGCCCACGAACCCAGATGCTCGGGCGTGCGTGATGGTCTCGCGATCGGCCTCGACGACGTCCACGCCGAACCCTGCGGCACGAAGCCTCGATACGGTGGATCCATCCTGCAGGCCGATGACCAGCACATGCGTGGGCCGAGGCTCGATGTGCTGCGCCAGGTCGACGAGATCCTCGGTGCCTGCGCCACCGGTGACAGCGGCCGGCGCCGGCAACGGGGTCTCCAGAACCGGGCGCGGCGCGGTTGCGGTGGCCGCGCGCCGCTCTGCCACCGCGGGCAAGGGGCCGGGCGATGTGCGGACCTCGGGGATGCTGGGGCCACAGGCCAAGAGCGCGAGTGCAAGGGCAGAGGACCATCGAATACATCGGTGTCGCATGCGTTACTCCACGCACCACTCGGGGCGCACATATGCCGGGTCGAGCACGAACAGTGCGTTCAGCAAGGTACGCGCGTCTCCGACGCTCGCGTGAGCATTGTCGAGACGAGCGAAGGATGTCTCGAAGCTCTTGATCTCGTCCAGCGCCTCTTTGCGAGACAGCCGCGAGAAGTCCGGCGCCGAAAGCCCCAGGCGCTCGTAGCCTTTGGCGATGGTGTCGCCGTGCGCTCGCTGGAACTCTCGGCGCACACCTTGCTCGTAGTAGCGAAGCAGACCCATCTGCACCGCGCGGCCGCGCAGCGCCGTTTGTAGCGCTGGATCTGCTTGCCGCGCCGCGGCCCGTTGGTAGGCCCGGTGGGTGGTCTCGGCGGCGCCACCGTGGGCGCCACGAATGGGAACCGCTCCAGACATGTAGCCTTCGAAGCGCGCGTCGGCCTCACGCACGCCGTCGGCGATGGCCGCCCGGGAGAGCGGAGCTTCCATGCGCAATGCTCCGGCAACGACGCCGACGTTGGACAAGCCGCGGATGCCGTCGGCCGTGGGCACGCTGCTGCCGCGGGTCGTGCGCTCCCAAGCGCGAAGGTGGTCAACTGGGGCCTCTGGCGCGGCGCCGTTGTAACCCCAGGTGCTGCGAAGGTTGGGGAAGGCGTCGCGTAGCTTGACCTGTTGCGCATCGCTCAGCTGCTCCTCGGTGGAGCAGCCCGAAAAGTGCACATCTTCGATGCCGCGGGCCGCGGCGGGCATGGCCTTGGCGAGCGCGTAGAGATCCGAAAAAACGAGGAGTCGGCCGGCGCTGCCAAAGACCTCTCCACCCAGCGAGTGACCGGACAGCACGATGCGTGAGGGGGCGGCTCCCGTGCCCCGCTCTGCCGGCGCCAGGGCCTTCGCGATCTCCGCCAGTTCGTCTCGGGAGCCCGCGGCAGCGCGCCGCAGCACCTGCTCGATGTTGTCCTTGGTGTCTTTCGGCAAGCCAAGTGTGTCTACGAACCCAAGGCGCCCGCTCTCCACGGACAGGTCGAAGGTGCGTTGCCCCACGGAGACCTCGTCGGCGGTGGCCGAGGGCGCCGCATCGATCACCGTGGCCCCGGTGCCGCGGAGAGCGAGTCGCTCTGTCTTTTCGCTCGATTCGTTGACGCCCAGGTACAAGATGGCGTCGCGCTGCGCAGACTGCTGCTGTCGTGCAGCGAACGCCGTGACGCGCGGGTTCGACACCGTCGGAATCGGGCCGCTCTGGGGTCTCGCGCCGTCTTGGTGCGTTGGGATGCCGCGCGGCGGCGGCTCGGGGGAGAGTGCGGGGGGGACTTGGGGTGCGCTCCGTCTTCCGGTCACGGCGTCGGTCATGGACCCTTGTTCGGCCCCATGCCCCGTCAGGTTGCGTGTTTTCGTCGCTTGGCGGCTCCAGCGCTCACGCGTGCCGGGCGAGGATCTCGCGGACCTCGGCGACACTGGCCGGGCGCTCGCTGCGCGCACGGCTCAGCATGCGGTCCACCAGGGCGGAGATCTCTTCGGGCACGTTGGGGGCCACCGTCGAAAGGGACGGCACCGGGTGCATGGCGACCGCGCGAAAGACCTGCCCGTAGGTCTCGCCGGCGAAGGGGCGTTGCCCGGCGAGGGCCTCGTACAAGATGACGCCGAGCGCCCAGATGTCCGCGCGCGCATCGATGTCCTCCTCGGCGAAGATCTGCTCCGGGGACATGTAGAAGGGCGTGCCCACCATGGCGCCCTTGAGGGTGATGGCAGGGTTCTCGGCGGTGACCACAGCGTTGCGACGCTTGGCGACGCCGAAGTCCAGGACCTTAACCTTCGAGACGTCGCTGCCCGTCGCGCACTGGATGTGCTCGGGCTTCAGATCGCGATGAACGATGCCCTGGGCGTGCACGTGTGACAGCGCATCGAGCGCGGGGATGAGCGTTTGCGCCGCATCGGAGACCGACATGGGGCCCTGCTTGAGCCGGTCCGCCATGGACTCGCCGCTCACGAGCTCCATGACCATGACCCAGCAATCGGTGTCGCGGTCCATGAACACGTCGTGCACGATGGGCAAGTGGGCATGGGCCATCTCGGCGGTCACGCGTGCTTCACGCAGCAGGCGCGCTTCGCCGTTGTCGGCGGCCAGCACGAACTTCAGGGCCACCTTGCGGCGCAGGATCATGTGCGTCGCCTCCCACACCTCACCGGAGGAGCCCTCGCCCACCATGCGGTCCAGGCGGTAGCGCGCCGCGATCATCCGCCCGGCGCTCGGGTCCACGATCCTGGCCTCGTTGGCGGCCTGGGAGCTGGGCATCGTCTCGGACACCCCGCTGACGGGCGCTTCGGAAACCGGAGGCAGGCTCAAGGACGAGACGCCCTTGGCCTTGGTCTCGGAGACCGGCGCCTCGTCGTCCGTGACCGCGGGGGCAGACACGAGGGAGAGGCTGGGGGCCGGCGAGAGGGTGCGAGCGCAGTACATGGTTACCCGGTACAGCAACCAACGGGCCAAACCCACCTCGCCGCAAGTGCAGTGTCTCTCCGCAGTGACACTGTAATTGTGCTGATACAGCTAGAATTTGGGCTCTCGGGCCCGGGTTACGCGGGATCCAACTGGGTTACGCAGTTGTCCAGGATGCTCCGGGGTCCCCGAGGAAGTAGCTCAGGGCCGGCACCAAGACCTCTTCGGGGGTGGCGCCGCCCTCGTGGAGCTGGCCCTCGGCGTCCACCGTGAAGCCGTGATCACCGAAGACGTAGAGCAGGGTCCGGTCGGGCAGGTGGGCGCTGAAGGCCGCGATGCTCTCGGCGGTCGCCTTGCCGATGCTCGCAAACGAAGCGCAGACATCGGCGGCGCTGGTGCCGCTCTGGGTCTGGATGCGGGCACGAACAGCGTCGAGCTTGTACAGCTCGCGGCTGGCCACGCGAATGCGCCGAGGGGTCTCCGAGGCGCGGCCGCGCAGGGAGATGCCAAGATCATCGGGGCTCTCATCGTGGGGTGTGGTGCCGCCGTTGGCCAGTGCCGTCAGTTGCCGGGAGGTCACAGATGGCAGCGCGGCCCACAAGGTCTGGCTCGCCGCACCCTCGGACCGGTGTGCGATCAGCGCGTCGAGCTCGTCTTTGACGGCGAGACCAAGGTCGTACCGGAGCGAGTCCACGAGAAGCATGCAAACGCTTCGGGCGCCCAGGGTTCGGGCCTGCCGGTGCGCCAGATCGAAGGCGTCGAAGACCATGGCCGGGCGCCGCGTGCGGCCTGCGAGGGCCGGAAACGCGAGCGTATAGGCATGGGCGAAGTTCTCGCGGAAGCGACGCGTCGCGTGCGATGCGTCGTCGTGCTCGCGGCCGCTGGCAAGGGCCGACACCAGGGGTACGTAGGCCTCGCGGAAGGCTTCTTCGAGGGTTTGCAGCGACTGCGGGCCGTCGAGCTTGCGCAGGCGCGTGATGAGCGGCGTCAGCGACGGGAGCGGAAGGGCAGGGGCGGCAGGCGCGGCGAGAGGGAGAGACATTGCCTCGGGCATGGTGACCGGCACGGGAGCGGTGGCGGCTGCGGGGGCGGGGGCGAGCTGCATGGTGTGGCTTTCGTGCGAGGCGTCGTCAGTTGGTGGCAGGTGGACTTCCACGCTGAGCTCGACGCTCAGCTCGGAGATGCCGGCGTGGTGCGGCTCGGTTGCGGGGGTGGGCTCGAACACGAGCGTGGTGGGGATGGGCTCGAAGGCGGAGTCGCCCGGGGAGTCGATTGCTGCCTCGGGGACCGGCTCGACGCCGGGCTCCGGGGTCGGCCCGAAGGTGTCTGCGGACTCGACGCTGTCCGATGATTCGAGCGCCGGGCCCACGCTGGAGGTCTCGACCACGGGCGGGCCGAAGAGTACGGACTCGAGGGGAATGGGGTCGGCGTAGGCGCCGAGAGTGCGGTCCGCCGCGCTCATCAACAAGGTGATGGGGCGGGTTCTTGTGGCTTGGGCGTAGAAGCGCAAGATGGCCGAGTCCGTGGACTCCATGGCGCCCATCGGGGTGGCCGCGGCCGAGACGCTCCCGAGGCTTAGCGCCAGGGTGCGGTAGCCAAGGCGGTGGCAGCGGAAGAGATGCTCGGACAGTCGAACGTCCGCGAAGCTGCGCTGGGCGTCGCAGGCAAACATGCCCGAGCCGCTGCGATCGTGGGACGACAGGGTCTCTTCGATGGCGGCATCGATGGCGTCTGCGAGATGACCACGGTCCCGTGGCTCCGGGTGGACGCGCACGACAAGGGCTCCCTTTGACGCCAGTGCTTGCTCGCTCGCTGCGCGATCGTCCGTCGACACGAAGGTGAGCTCACCTTGGGCGTCGAGCTCTGCAGAGGTTTCGTGGCGATCGACCTTGGAGAGTGCTGCTGCCATGGGTACGAGCAGGCATGTGGGCATACTCGAGCGCGGATGGCCCAATTTCTGGCAGATGGGCGCCCATTGACCGCGCGCTGCGGCATGTCTACGCTAACTCTCGTCCCTGCGAGGTTGCTGTTCCCTAGTCATGATCCCCTGTACGCATAGACCCGGGTCGCGAGGGTCGCTCGGTGCGCACGCCGGACCATCTCTTCGGAGCTCTGGATAAATCGGAAGCCAAAAGAGCGATCAAGAGCTTCCCACCTAACCATGAAGGTTAGGGGGTCATGCAAACGGAGCAGCAACCGCGTGGGGACACTTTTTCTGTGCGCCCAGGAAAGCGCACGGGTGCGTGGTGAGTGCGATCGTGAATAGAGTTCACTGAATCGCCGTCTACTGACCCGTCCGGTGGCTCGGCCTTTCGGCCATGCAGGTTCCTTGCTGCCCCGGGGAAAGGGTCCCGTGCGCATTCGTATCTGTATTTTCGTGTGTGGTTTCGTTGCGTTGGCTTGTGGAAACAAGGACAAGTCCCCTGCCGAGTCCTCGCCTTCCGCGTCTTCGGCTCCTCCGGCGAGTGCGGCCAAGGCCGGCGCCGCGCCCGCCGCGGACCCGCCGCCGGTCAAAGCTGCGGACCCTGGGTCTGCCGTCGTGCTTGGTCCCGAGGCGCCGGCGTTCAAGGTCGTCGACAAGCCCTCGGCGGCGGATGTGCCCAACACGCCTGTCGTGGGTTCGGCCAATGGCCGCAAGTACGAACCCAAGACGGTGCTCTTCGAGCCCGATGCCAAGGGCTGGCGAATGATCCTGAGCGACAAGCCGCTCGACAAGCCGTCCGATCTCATCCGGCCGGGCTCGCAGACCATCTACTTGTCGCTGCTCGCCACCAAGGTCTCCGCGGGCCAGAAGTTCTCTCGCGCCAAGGCCAACGGCGATGGCTACTTCCAAATCGCTCAACCCGAGGACCCCACCAAGACCACGAGTTGGAACACGGTCAACGCGTACTACGTGGAGATCACGAAGTGGGATGTGTCGCCCTACGATCCCAAGTTGGGCATGTCTCAACAGGCGGGGAAGGCTTCGGGAAAGATCTACGTGGCCCACGACGCCAACGCCATGAGCGAGAAGCGTGGCTTCAAGGACTCCGGTGTCGCCGGGACGTTCACCGATGCCATCGTTCGCTACAAGGGCGAGCCGAAGTTCTAGCTAGAGCCTTGTGCTGCGCCTCTACGGAAATGCAGCTACGGAAGCCGGAGTTGCCGCAGGTGCGCAAGCACATCGGCGATCTCGCGGTCCGTCATGTTGGGCAAGGGCGTCATCTTGCCGCGCCCCCGTCGCACGATGCCGCCCACATCCGCCGCGCGATACAGCAGCGGACGCTCCACCAAGTTGACGCCGAGGCCACCCCGGGCGTCCGGGCCGTGGCATGCTGAGCAGCGCTCGACGTAGAGCTGTTTGCCCGTCTCGGCCACGCCACCTGCAAAGACGCCGTCGTCTTGGGGGGCGAGGGCCGCCTTGGTGTCGGCGCTCGTGATGGAATCGGGCTCCCAAGGGCCAGCGTCGGGGCCGTATTTGTCCGCCAGGTACGTCACCAGCGTCTCGGTGTCTTGTGGGTCGAGGTTGGCACCCCAGCCGGCCATCTTCTTGACCGTCGCTGCCCACTTCTCTTTGGGCAGACGCTGCTGCGCCAGCATCTCTTCGGTGTGACACGACAGACACGCTCCCGCGATGATGGGCTTGGCGTCTCGTAGCGCAGGCGTTTGGGTCGTGGCGGCCGCGTCTTGCGCCGCGGGGCTCGGCGCGGGCGTCGGGCGCTTGTTGTCGCACCCCTCGATGGCCCCGGCCGTCACGAACGCTCCTAGCCACAGGTACGGCGCAAGTCGCCGATGCAGCGCGGTCATCACGTCACCTCCCAGGAGACCGCGTGCCACGCGTTGTGAAAGTAGCCGCTGGGGTTCCATGCGGCCTTCTCCGGTTGCACGTTGCCGGCCTTGTCCGTCGCCCGCACCAGCACCGTCAGGCGTCCGCGCTGGGCATCGAAGCTGTGCCGCCACACCTGCCACCTTCCGGTGTCCGCGGCGCCTTCGAGCGTGGCGAGCTTCCAGGACTTGCCGCCGTCCGTCGAGACCTCCACTTTGGCAAGCGCCGCCTCGCCAGAGAACGCGCACCCGGAAAGCTCCTGCCTGCCTGCGGGAATCTTGGCGCCTTCGGCTGGCCGTGCCACCACGGATTTCACCGGAAACGTGGTGAGCGAGCGCATGTTCTCGGGCTTGACGACGGCGCCCGGCTCCACCGGTGCAATGGGAAATTTGTATGCGGTCTGCATGTAGAAGCCCTCGGCTTCGGTTTTCTGCAGCGCAATGTGCGTGAGCCACTTGACCCAATGATCGCCGGCCCAGCCCGGCACCACGAGGCGCAAGGGCGCCCCGTGCGAAAGCGTCAGCGGCGCGTCGTTCATGCCCCAGGCGACCAACGTGTTGGCCGCTAGGGCTCGGGCGAGCGGAATGCTGCGCACGAAGGCTGGCACCTCGCGCTTGGGGGGGGCATCTGCTCCAAAGAGGTGCACGAAGGCTGCGTCTTTGCCCACGCCGGCATGTTCCAAGATGTCCTTGAGTCGAGCGCCCGTGAAGGTGGCTTGCCCCATGGCCCCGTGGCCCCACTGGATGCCTGGCACCCGGGGTGTATGCAGCGCGCGGCCGTTGCCTGCGCACTGGAGCACGGCGGTCACAGTGGTTTCCTTGAAGCGGCTGCGGAGCTCGTCCGCGGTGAGTGCGAGGGGCTTGTTGACCAACCCCTCGATGGAGAGCTTTCGTGCGGGGTCGAGCGATGGCGGGCCGAAGTGACTGCGAACGAAGAACACTTCGGTGGGCGTGAGCAGCCGATCGAACGACGACAGTGGCGTCGCCAGGTTTTGCGGTGCGCCCACCACCTTGAGCAAGGCCGCGGCTTCGGGGGTGCTTGCGCTGTTTGCCGCGCCGAGCGCCTGCGCCACTGCGCTGTTCGACGGTGAAGCGTCGCCCAAGGCCCGCCCGGTGCCGAGCACGACCGCAGCCCCCTTTAGAAATGCCCGGCGGTGGATCATGCGGCGCATCAGACCGACGCGGGCCCGGTGCGTCAAGCACCGCGGGAGTCTGCGCCGATTTCATCGACAAACGGGCGAGCAAAAGCTACGCCAGGAGCCATCGCGTGGGCCAACCGTTTGCGACGCGTTTTGCGCAGATGGCCCGCACCCGAGGAACCCATGATCTTCAGGCAGCTGTTCGACCAAGCCTCCAGCACGTTCACCTATTTGCTTGCCGATGCCGCTAGCCGGCAGGCCGTGCTCATCGACTGTGTCTTCGAGCAGCACAAACGGGACCTCGCGCTTCTTCGAGAGCTGGAGCTGACGCTCGTGTGCACCATCGATACGCATTGTCACGCAGACCATGTCACTGGCGCTTGGCTCATGAAGCGGGCCACCGGTAGCAAAATCGCGATGTCACCCTTGTACAATGCAGAGCACGTAGATCTGCCGCTCGGCGATGGGGACGCGGTTCGCTTTGGCGCCGAGGCGCTTTGCGTGCGCGCCACACCCGGGCACACCAATGGATGCCTGTCCCTGGTCACCTCGGACCACTCCAAGGTGTTCACTGGCGATACGCTGTTGGTCCGTGGCGCAGGGCGCACGGACTTTCAGGAGGGCGACGCGCACCAGCTGTTTCGATCCATTCGCGAGCAGCTCTTCACGCTGCCCGACACCTGCGTGCTCTACCCGGGGCACGACTACGAGGGGCGTACGTCCAGCACCATTGGCGAAGAGCGGAGGCATAACCCTCGCATCGGCGGCGGCGCCCGGGAAGAAGACTTCGTGGGGTACATGAGAAACCTTGGGCTCCCGCACCCCAAGCAGCTCGCCATCGCGTTACCGGCCAACCTTCGCGCCGGGCGGCCCGAGGGCGAGCTCCCCGAGGGGCCGAGCTGGGGGCCCGTGGTCACGACGTACGCTGGGCTCCAGGAGATCGCTCCAGACTGGGTGGCCCGGCACCGAGACGCCGTACACATCCTCGACGTTCGTTCTGCCGAAGAGTTCCGCGGCGAGCTTGGGCACATCGATGGGGCGCAGCTCATTCCGCTCGACGAGCTGCGCGCCAGGGTGTCCGAGGTCAAAAGCGAAAAGCCCGTGGTCGTTGTTTGCCAGACGGGCAAACGGTCGGGTATGGGAACCGTTGTTCTCGGCAAGGCAGGGCTCTCGCAGATCGCAAATCTGGCCGGCGGCATGGTGGCGTGGCGCGAACTCGGCCTGCCTGCTTCGACGACCTGAAAGCCCCACTCCCTATGCCCCAGCGCGTCATCTTTTTCGTTCTGCTCGCCTTCGTGGCGGTCCCCACGCGCTGGGCCTCGCCCCCGGTGGCCCTCGCGCTTGGCGTGGCCTTCGGCATGCTGGCGGCGCATCCGTATGCGGCCGCGTCGCGCAAGGCCTCCAAGCTTCTGTTGCAGGTCTCCGTCGTGGCGCTGGGCTTCTCCATGAACCTTCAAGAGGTGCTGCGCGCCGGTCGGTCGGGGTTCTTGTACACCATGCTCGGCATTGCCTTCGCCCTTGCCGCCGGCACCGTGCTGGCCAAGGTGCTTCGGGTGCCGCGCAAAGCGGGCTACCTGATTTCGGTGGGCACGGCCATCTGTGGCGGCAGCGCCATCGCTGCGGTGGGCCCCGCGGTCGAGGCCAACGACGAAGAGATGAGCGTCTCCATCGGCACGGTGTTCCTGCTCAACGCGTTGGGGCTCATCGTGTTCCCGCCCTTGGGGCACATGTTCGCACTCACGGAGCCGCAGTTTGGTCTTTGGGCCGCGCTTGCCATCCACGACACGAGCTCCGTGGTGGGCGCTGGCGCCAAGTACGGCGCCGCAGCGCTCACTGTGGCCACCACCGTCAAGCTCGCCCGGGCCCTCTGGATCGTCCCATTGACGCTTGGTACCGCGAGCGTGCGGGCTTACCGGAGTCGCGACAAAGCCCCGGCGGATGGCCAAAAAAAGCCCATCGCGTGGCCGTGGTTCATCCTCTTCTTCTTGGGAGCTGCGGTGCTCAATTCGTATGTACCGGCGCTAGCCCCGGTGTACCCGTGGCTCTCTAGAGCCGGTCGCATCGGGCTCACGGTCACCCTGTTCCTCATCGGAACTGGCATGTCCCGCGCCAGCCTCAAGTCCGTGGGCATCCGGCCCTTGCTCCAAGGGGTCGTGCTCTGGCTGGTGGTGGCAAGTGGCTCTCTCGCCGTCATTCGGGCTGGCTGGGTTGGTCTCTAGGCCACACTGCGCATCCCAACGGCAAGCGCAGCGATCGCTGCGATCCCCTCCTTGGTATCGGGCGATACGCTGCAGCCTCAGGGGCTCGCGTTGATCCAGTCTTTGACCTTGGCGAGCCCTTCGGTGTCGACGATGTGGCTGGTGGCTGGCGGCATTTGACCCGTGCCGTCGCCGTTGCGCTGGCCCGCCAAGAACACGATGCCGCTCTCGTCGGCGTTGCCCGAGGTGATGCGCTTGGCCGGGCCCCGGGTGATCACGTTCATGGGCTTGTCGACGTTGGACTTGTAGAGCGCAAGGGCCGACACCGCGGGTGCGGCTCCGGCACCGAGCATCTCGGCGGCGTACAAGCGCATGTCGAGCTGGACGAAGCCCGCCGTGGCCTCGGGCAGGGTGCTGTGGCAGCTCGAGCAATTGGCGTGAAGCCAGGCTAGGGCTGCGGGGGCCTTGCCGGTGGCATCGTCGGGGATGGTGAACTTGGTCTTGGCGGGCTTGACCGTCAGGCGATCTTCTTTGGCCAACACGTCGAGGGTGAGCCCCGTGGCACCGGGCATGCCCAAACTGATGGCGTCGAAGCCCAGCACCCGATCGCCAACGCCACCGTGACAGTTGTCGCAGCGACCCGTGTCGGGGATCTCGATCTTGGTGCCGTTGACGTTCTGTTCGCCCGTGTCGAGCCGTACGGCGTCAGATTCGTCCGCGTTCCAGCGGTAGGTGGTCTTGCGCCACAAGGTGGCCGACGCCTTGACGTACACGCGGGTTTCGATGCGCTTGCCGCCGAGCTTGAACTCTTTGTAGGTGCGCGTGCCGATGGGGAACTTCCAGTTGTCCATGTCGCTGGTGTCGATCTTTTGGCCTTCGGGCAAAAAGATGAACCGCTCCTTGGCGGCGCCGTCGCTCCAGAACGGCTGCCCTGGCGCAAAGGCTCGAATGGACGGCGAGAGGGTCTTGGCCAAAACGTCCGTGTACATGCCGGTGCACCCGAGGTGCATCCACATGCCGCCGGGGCCCACGTCGTCATCGCAAGGGTCTTTCGGCCCGGCGTCCTCTTCCCCACCGTCGGGGGTGCCCTGGGCGTCGGCGCCGGGCACCGCTGCGTCGGCCTCGGCGTTGGTCCCCGCGTCTTTCGAGGAGCACGCGCCGGCGACCGCAGCCAGCCCCAAGAGTGGCAACAACAAGACCGAAGCGTGCAAGGCCTTCATGGCACTTGTCAGCATACTCGAAGAATGGCTCCCGCGCCGCATACTCGCAGTATGCTGCGGGGCGCAAATGACCACCCTTGTCGGCATCATCATGGGCTCGGAATCGGATTGGGAGACCATGTCCCACGCAGCAACCATGCTCGAAACCCTGGGCGTCCCGCACGAAGTGCGCGTGGTTTCTGCGCATCGGACGCCGGACCTCTTGTTCGAGTACGCCGCAAGCGCAGCGTCGAGGGGGCTGCGGGCCATCATTGCCGGGGCCGGTGGCGCGGCGCATCTGCCCGGCATGTGTGCCGCCAAGACCTTGTTGCCCGTGTTGGGCGTGCCCGTGCAATCCAAGGCGCTCAACGGTCTTGATTCGCTCTTGTCCATCGTGCAGATGCCCGCTGGTGTGCCCGTGGCCACGTTTGCCATTGGTCGCGCGGGGGCCGTCAACGCGGCGCTGTTCGCGGCGCAGCTGCTGGCTCCCGATCACGAGGCCGTGCAGACCGCCCTTCGCAAACATCGCGATGACCAAACGGCGAACGTGCTCCGGCGCCCGGACCCGCGGCAAGGTACCTCGTGACCATCGGTGTGTTGGGCGGCGGGCAGCTCGGGCGCATGATGGCGCTTGCAGGCTACCCGTTGGGGCAGCGCTTCATCTTCCTGGACCCGGGGGCCGAGTCCTGCGCGGGGCACGTCGGTGATCTGCGCGTGGGGGCCTACGACGACATCGAGCGTTTGGCCGAACTGTCGCGCCGCGCAGATGTCATCACCTACGAGTTCGAGAACGTGCCTGTTGCCTCCGCGCGCTACTTGGCCGAACGCGTCGCGGTGTACCCGCCGCCGGCGGCGCTCGAGGTCAGCCAAGACCGCATCGTCGAGAAGAACTTCTTGGTGGCGCAGGGGATCCCCACGCCGGCCTTCGCCGCCGTCGACTCCGCCGAAGACATGGCTGCAGCGATCGCCAAGGTAGGCCTGCCGGCCGTCACCAAAACTCGCCGCTTCGGCTACGACGGCAAGGGGCAGATCGTACTTCGTACCGAGGCCGACGCCGCGCGGGCCTTCGAAGCCTTGGGGGCGGCGCCGCTCATCGTCGAGGCCTTCGTGCCCTTCGATGCCGAGGTCTCCATTCTGGCGGTGCGCGGCAAAGGCGGCGACAAGCGCTTCTACCCGCTCACGCAGAACGAGCACCAGGGGGGCATTCTCAGGTACTCGCGTCCCGCAACGCCGCTCATCACCGATGCGATGCAAGCCTCGGCGCAGGCCCACGCCACGCGGGTGCTCGACGCCTTGGGCTATGTGGGCGTTTTGGCCATCGAGTTCTTCGTGCACCAAGGGGCGCTCGTGGCCAACGAGATGGCGCCCCGGGTGCACAACTCGGGGCACTGGACCATCGAAGGCGCCGAGACCAGCCAGTTCGACAACCACGTTCGCGCCATCACGGGGTTGCCGCTGGGCTCCACCGCGCTGCGGGGCCCGGTGGCCATGCTCAACGTCATCGGCCGAATGCCCGATCGCGGCCAAGTGCTCCAGGTGCCCGGTGCGCATCTGCACAGCTATGGCAAAGACGGCGCACCGGGACGCAAGGTAGGCCACCTCACCATCACTGCGCCCTCGGTGCCAGAGCTCGAGGCCCGCGTGCAAACGCTGCGCGCTCTTTTGGTGAGCTAGACGCG
>JBIKNA010000315.1:0-8437 GCA_044358965.1 Polyangiaceae bacterium | reverse complement strand
CAGCAGCGGATATCTCGTCGGCCACCTTGAGCAGCTGGCGCTCGGGCACGTCGAATCGCTGCGCCCAGAGGTGAAACCCGTCCTCGACGCCGACGACGCGTGCGTTGACGTGGAGCATTCCTCCGGCACGACGCGTGGATCCCTCGACGACGATATCGACGCCGAGCATCCTCCCTACGTCGCGCGGATCACGATCCGTGCCGCGGAAGGGCATGACCGCGCCGCGCACGCGAACCGCGAGCTGCGACCCGGCGAGCGCGTCGATGAGCTCTTCGGTGAAGCCGTCGGCGATGTAGTCGTCGGATGCGTCCCCGCGATTGCGAAACGGAAGGACGGCGATCGAGCGTGCTCGAAGATCGAGCGGCGCGGGACGCGCGCTCCGGAGGTTCGCTGACGGACGGACGGTGGAGCGGGCGAGCTCGAGCGCGCTTCGCATGTCGGCCACCGACGCGAAGCGATCAAGCTTCGCGCGCGCCATGGCGCGGAGAACAATGGCTGCGATCTGCTCAGGGACGTCCTGGCGCCGCGCGCGCGGATCGGGCGGCGGTCTCAGCAGGCGAGCGGACGCGATGGCGATCACCGTGCTCCCCTGCCACGCCGGTTCGGACGTGAGCATCTCATACAGAATTCCGCCAAGCGCATAGATGTCGGTCGCCTCGTCGAGCTCGTCGCCGGTCACCTGCTCGGGCGCCATGTACGCGGGCGTTCCGGCGATGAGCCTGCGCGCATCGACGTAACCGATGGCCCGCGAGATCCCGAAGTCGCCGATGACGACCCGGCCGTCGCTCGCGAGAAGGACGTTGTCGGGCTTTAGGTCGAGGTGGAGCACGCCCGCCGCGTGGGCCGCCTCTAGCCCCCGGCAGATCTCGATGCTCAAATCGAGAAATGGGCTCAGGTCGAGCCGCCCAGCCTCGATGAGCGCGGAGAGAGAGCGGCCCTCGACGAGCTCCATCGTGAGAAAGCGTTGCCCGCCGTGCTCTCCGATGTCGAACGTCCGCGCCACGTTACGATGTGTCACCCGGCGCGCAAGGCTGACCTCCCGGCGAAAGTGCGCAAGCACCTCCGGGGAATGGGCGAGCTCGTGACGGAGGATCTTGAGCGCGACGATCTCTCCAAGTTCAGTGTCCCGAGCACGATACACGCTCCCCATTCCTCCGGACCCGAGCAGGCCGAGGATCTCGTACCTTTCCGCGATCCGTGTTGGCGGTGGACCCGAGATGGTCACGCTGGGCTGCGTGGCCGAGATTGTGTCGTGGAGCGGCAGCGTGCCCGACGGACCATCACTCATCGAATCAATGTATCAGGACAACGCGGCGAGAGTGCAGGCAAACCAAAGCCCCTTTGCACACTGAAGTCCTGGGTTACATATAGCGACATCAATCGCTGCATTCCGCGCACTGGTGCCGCTCCGTGCCCGCGAGGCTCAACTGGCACAACGGGGGCCGCCCGTGGGAGGCGCGAACTGACGAGAGCGACGACGACGCGGTTCTACGCGCGGCGTGTTCGGCGAGATCCCCGGGATCGCGGTCGTCGTCATCACCTTGGGTTCGTGAAGCTTGGACCAGCCGGTGGCCTAACCCGTTGATCAAACAAGGGCGCAACGGTGGCACGCTCGCTGCACACAGTCTCTTACATCTTCAACTTGAAGACGAACGGAGAATGCGATGAAGGCTCAGAAAGAAAGTCTCTTGGCGCTGTTGGTATTGGCGGCTGCGAGCACGCTCGCAGGGTGCTCTGCGCAGAGCGAAGGGGACGATGCCTCGGCCACCGAGGTGCCCGAGCTGCGACAGATTCTTTAGCGACGACGTTCGCCCGGCTCCGCCGGGGGCGCCCACGCAGGATCCGGCGAGCATCCACCAGGTTGTGACCGCGAAGGCTCACCACGACGACTGGAGCGCCCGGAGGCGTCGGAACGATCTGGTTTGGTTGCCAACGAACTCGACATTACGTTCACGCGCTTCGGTATCCTTCCGAGTGTGCTGCCCGCCAGCCAGGCCATCGGTGCGCTCGCCGAGAGCATCGAGCGCGGTGAGGTGGGAGCGCCTGGTGCAGGGGGGCCCCCGGCAGGTCCGCCGGCCGCGGCCAGCCCCAGTTCGTCGAGCGCTGGCGGGCCGCCTGCTGGTGCGCCCCGGGGACCGGTTGGGGTGAAGGGTAAGCTCCGCAACCTCTATCTCGACGGCGATCTCCGTATCGCCCTCGGCGGGACCGCCGATCAGCAGTTCAACAAGATCTACGTCCTCCAGCGGGTGAACCCCTGAGTCAGACGGCTGCTTTGTGAGGAGGCCGAACTCGCCCAAAAAACGAGCGGGTTCGGGCTGCCGCGAGCGAGAGCGCGGCCAGGGGTCTGCGGCTTGGGTAGTTGTGACATCGCCCTCTCGTTCCGGAGCATGCGCAGGTCCGGTCTCGGGAACAATCGGGCGAAGGCGCACGTCTCGTGCCCACATGCTCGAAGTTCACGAACGAACCAAGCGGCTCGTCGGTGCCGGCGCCGTCGGTGCAATTGCCGTCGCCACGGCTCCCGTGACGCTCAGCACCGGGAACAGCTTCGGATTGCTCCATACCGCGGTGTATGCGTTCGCCGCCCTTTGCCTATCGCGGCGCCACGTCGCATTGCAGGTGCTTGGTCAAGGAATCGTCGTCGCGATGACCTCGGTGACCCTGGCGCCGATCATGCACTTTCTTTCGTACGGAGGCCGAGTGCCGGCTTGGACAATTTCACACTTCGCCAGCGGGGTGATTGTGCTCGTTTGCGGCATTTCGTTCTGGCGTAGCGACGCCGCAAGAGAGCTCTTCGCTCCGCACGTGGGGCGCGCGTTGTTGATCTGCGCGTCCGTTGGCTCCGTTGCCGTGGGCACACGGTTGGTTGTGGCCACGCTGAGCCTTCATCAAGCGGGGTTTTCATATCTTGCGGTCACCGCTGCGGCGCTCACGCTGTGCCTTGTCGCGCAGGCCACGGCCGTCATGCGCATGCGTGGCTGGGGCGTGTTGCTCGCCACCGTCACCGGGGCCGCCTGCATCATCCCCACGTTGGTCTTTCGCGGCGAGGGCGCATGGCTCTGTGGTCTTGCTGCGCTCGCGAGCATGGCCATCGTGGCTCCCATCGCCTCACGGCTGCGGCGCAACGGCGTGTCTTTGCCGCAAGGAAGCGCGCGGGTGCGGGTTGGCTTTGGCGAGCCCGAGCACCACCAGCACGACCGAGACCACGAGCCGGTGCTCGAGTTTGCAGACGACGACGACCGGGCGCGAAGCTCGGCGCCCCCTGAATTTGTGGCGAGGGCAAGTCCTACTGGTTGCCCGCTACCGTGAGCTTCCACTTCGCGGGCAGAGCGCACGTGCCGGACACATGCCGTACTTGGACGGTCACCCAGCGGGTACGTTGCCTCACGAAGTCACACGGATCGTGATGGTGTTCTCTGCCACGAGCGCACCGCTCGCGGAGTAGGCTCGGGCTGTGACGCTGCGAGTGCCCAGCATGGAGAACGTGTAGCGGACCGCAAAGTCCTGCGACGCGTCTTTGGACTCCCCGAGGAGAAAAGGCCCGGCGCTGTAGACGACCTTCGCGGCGCCGGGCGCAGTAGCTTTGAACCAGATGCCGTTCGCGTACCAGCCACCGTCCTGCGGAGAGACCCAGGACACGCGGTCGTCAGCTGCGGAGCACGGACCGCCCGGATCGGGACCTGTGAGTTCGTAGTGCCAGGGCTCGCTTGGCACCGTGCGCACGAAGCCGAAGGACTTGGCGTTTGCCGCGAGCCATGACGACGTCGAGACGTCCACCGCCGTTCCGCTCTGGTGGTTGCTGTAGCCGGGGCGGGCAGCAAGGTTTCCGCCGTTGCACTTTCCAGACAGATAGCAGTCGTAAAGGTAGCTCTGCTCGGCATAGGAACGGAACCCCGAGGTGAGCGACAGGCCCACGCCAGCGTTGTTCGCCGCACGCTGCATGCGCAGAAACGCGTGCCCCGTCGCGCGCGTGACGCGCTTACCGTCGATGGTGATCACCTTGATGGCCTTTGCGTTGCCGTTCACGTAGGCGGTGGCGCTGCTCTCGTTGCAGTCCACGTTGCTGATCAGCGGAGCAGAGACCTGCGCAACGTGCTCATCCCCCTCTTCGGCGGTGTCGGAGTCGTCGCTCGGCAAACCAACACATCCCGTTGCGACGGCGCCGACGACCAGTGGACCAAACATCGAGGGGCCAAACATCGAGGGACCAAACATCGCGAGGAACCAGCGGGGACCGATAGGCATTTCCGAGTTTTGATGCAACGCCCGTGCCTTCCCGACCTTTTGGTCGGCGTAAGGCATTTTCCTAGGGGCGCGTGTTGGCTCCGCTCATTTCCGCACACTGTCCCATCGCGAGAAACAGCGAGCAACTGGCGCTATCCGGCGCGAGGGGGCGCGAAGGCTCGCGGTGGGAGCATCGCGGACATGTCGACCTATTGGTCTACTAGGCCCCTCGCTCGAGCGCCATGATCACCACTGCAGATTTCGCGCCGGGGGTCGACGTTCGCCGCCCACCTGATACCCTACGGCTCAATGTAGAAGCGTGGGTTCTTCGCCGTGGCGCAATTGCTCCTGGTGGCGCTTTTGGTGGCCTGTAGCTCGTCCAACGACGGGACGGCACCGGCGGATAAGGGAGTGGGTCCGGCGACGAACTGCAAGGAAGGTGACGTCGGATGTCTTGGCTGGGTTCAGTGCCCGAGCGGCTTCGAGCGCGACAGCACGCCGACGGAGGCTGCGTCCTGTAAAGACGTTCAGCCGGAGGCAGATTGCGCTGCGGGGACCATGCCCGTCCTCGGCGCAAGGGAGTGCCAGCCGGTTGGCTGGACGCAATGCCCACAAGGCTTCGCAACGTCTGCTTCGGGCTGGGGATGCGCTCCGGTCCTGCCCGACGCGGGGTGCACCGGCGCAACCCGCGAGTCCTTTGGTTCGTCAAATTGCGAGCCCGTGGGCAACTGCAACGCGCCGTTTCCGCCCGCGGGGACCACGCACTTCGTCAATGCCGCGTACACCGACGCCGAGCTCGACGCGAAGCACTTCCGGACCATCACGTCCGCCATCGCCTCGGTAGCCGGCCCCGGGGCGGTCATCGCCGTGGAGAGCGGCACCTATACCGAAGGTGTTTGGCCGAAGCGCGCGATGACCGTGGTCGGGCGCTGCGCGGACAAGGTCCGCCTATTGGGCGCTGGCCTGCAAGTGCCGGGCGTTTTCAGCCGCGGCGTGAAGGGCGTGACGGTAAGCGGCATGACCTTGGAGGATCACTTTCAAGGAGTACGCGCAGAGGGCGGCGGCATCATCACCGTGTCGGACCTGGTCATCGAGCGGGCCCGGCTCAGCGGAATCATCGCCTACCAGCCCGGTAGCACGGTCACTGCGTCTCGCGTCGTGGTTCGGGAAACCAAAGCCGGCAGTGCAGACGGCGCAGGAGTTGGCGCCAACGCGGACGCCGGCGGACTCCTCGACTTGACGGACATCGTGCTCGCGCGGAACGCAGACGTGGGGATCAGCGCGACCAACGGCGCCGGTGAGAGCAAGACGCCGAGCGCGGTTACCGGCCGTCGGGTCTTCATCCGGGACACGCGGCCCACAAAAGCGGCGCCGGCCGGCAGCGGCGTGGCATCGTTCGACGGCTGCAGCGTGGCCCTCGAAGAGTCTGTCATCGACAAGACCTATGGCTTTGGCGTGCTCGTCGAGATCGGAGGAGCGCAAGCATCGTTCAAGAACAGCGTCATTCGACGAACCCTGCTGTCTACCGCAGACGGCATCGGTGGCGGCGTGCTCGCCTACGACGGATCGGTAGTGAACCTGGATTCTGTGTCCATCGAGGGCAACGAACAGGGCGGCATCTACGCGCGCGGTCGAGCTCAGGTGACCATCACCGGCTCCAGCATCGAAGGCAACTTGCCGCAGGCCGATGGCGCCTTCGGAATGGGCCTCTTCGCCGATCAAGGAGCGACCGTCGCGATCAGCAAGTCGTCCTTTGTCGACAACGCGTACTACGGCGTCGCCGCGCTCGACCCTGGCACTCAGGTTCAAGCGAGAAGCAGCCTCATCCGCGGCACCAAACGAGACAACAACGATGGCCTCGGCCGCGGCATCAACGTGGAGAACGCGGCCGCCGCGCAGCTGGAGGGCGTGGCTTTCGTAGCCAACGGCGACGAGAGCGTGTTCGTGCGCGGAGGCGTGAAAGACGTGAGCCGAAGCCAAATCACGGCATCGCAGCTCATCGTGCGCGACACCGTGTCTCGAAAAGATGGCTCTACCGGTGGCGGCATTGCCGTGCAGGGCGGGGCGTTGCTTGAACTCGACGGCGCCGCCATTGTGCGGGCACGTCGCGCCGGCATCCTGCTCAACGACCTTCTTGGGCCGGACGGCTCTCCGTCCGAGGCGAACATCGCACATGTTGTGGTGCGCGACACGCAAGCTGCGGGTGACGGCCTTGGGTCTGCGAAGGGCATCGCCATCGAAGGTGCCGGAGTGGCCAGTGGAGGCAAACTGACCATGAACGCGTGCGCGGTTAGCGGCAGCGAAGAGTTTGGCGTGGCCGTGGCGGGGAAGAACAGCTCTGCAAGCATCACAAGCTCCGTGATTCGCAACACGACGCAGCAGGCAGAGGGCATCTATGGCCACGGCGTGGTGGGCCTTGACGGAACCACGGTGCTCTTGAAGAACACCGCGATTGTGGCGAACCGTATCGGCGCCGCCTTCGAGTCCTCCACGGCGATACTCAGCAGCGTGCTCGTGCAAAAAAACGCCGTCGGGATCCATGTGCAGGGCAAGAGTCAGCTGACCACCGTAGCCGTCGCACCAGAGTCCCCGACCACGGACGTTGTCACGGTGACCGACGACTCGCAGTTCTTGGACAACCAAACACGCGTCGGATCCGGTGCGGTGCCTTTGCCCACCAACCCGCTCTCCGGGACCTCGGCGGACGAAGAAGTCCCAAAGAAGAAGAAGTGACTGCGCCGCGAGTCCAGCTCCCGGCTTGACCTCTGCTTGGCCAATTCCCGCATCGTTGACCACTTCGTCTCGGAGCGCCAGCGCAGCGGTCTCGCCAATCGCTCGCTCGCGCCGCCGCAGAGTGTGTGTGGGGCCGCGCACCGCGATCAACTCGATCCACACCACAGCGGAACAACGAAAACGTGCGGATCCGCGCGCGTTGTCTCGCAAGTGCAGGTGGCACAAGGTGTGCTGAGAACTCTTGCGACCCCAACGCCTCGCAAGGAGCCCTCTCGTGAAAAGTTTCAAGTCCATCGTTCTCGCCGTCCTTGTCCCCATCGCTCTCGCGGCTTGCACCGTGGAAGAGGGAACCGACTCCGAGGCGGCCAGCGAGTCGGCGCTCGGCGAGATCACGCTCATCGCGCGTGGGGTGGACGTGGGTGCGGAAGAGAACACCGTTCCTCCGATCCCCATCTTTGGAAAGAGGTTCTCTGCGAGCGCCTCGCTCTATGCAGCGGACGCGAGCAAGCTCCCGGGTGGCGCCTATCGCGGTGCGGTTCTCTTGAACCCAGGCGCCGTGGTCAGGAGCCGCGACATGGCCACCTTCGCCGAGGGCCTCGCGAAGCTCGGCTACATCACGTACGTGGCCAACAACGCCGTCGGCGACGTGAAAGCTGACCAAGGTGGTCCGGTCACTGGGCCCATTCCCCTCTTGGTTGGAAACCTGATTCCAAACCTGGCGCAGAAGCTGGCCTCGGACCCGAAGAACGTCAAGAACCTCCCCGCGAACATCGCGGCGGTGCATGACGCCTGGAATCGAGCGCGGACTCCCAAGATCGTGGCCGTCGGTCACAGCCTCGGAGGCGCGGTCCTTGGCAGCGCCGCCAGTCGCACAGACAACGGCCTGTCGCGCATCGTTCTCATTGGTACCGACGAGCTGGTGGACGCGGGGTTTCCCTTCGGCATCGAGGCTCCGCGCCCCGGCGCGACACCGGTTCCCATCGTCTTTGTTCGAGGTGAAAAAGATGGCCTCGCAGAAGCAGCGAAGACCGCGACGCTCGCCCAAAAGTATCCCAACGCAAAGGTCCTTCCAGCCATTGCCGGCGTGAACCACTTTTGCATCATCGACGGTCTCCCAGGAGACTCGAGCGCTGCGGGAAGCACCGCACCCGGCGCCCCCGGCAAGCGCGCCAAGGATGGGACTTCTACGCTTCCCTCCGTACAGGCGTGTGTCAACGCCACGCTCACGGCGATTAAGCCCTACCTCGACTGAAGTCCGAGCGGGCCGCGGGGAAATCACCCCCAGAACCAACGAGAAAAGTTCCCATCGAGAAAACGGAAGAACACCATGAAACCCCTGCTCCAGGTGCTGGACGCTGCACGCGTAACCAACGTGGCCGTCCTTGTGGCACTGAGTGCATGCGCGCTGCCGACCGAGGCTCCACCCGACGACAAGACGACGCGCATCCAGAGCATCGACAAGTTGCACTCCGAGCTCGTGAAG
>JBIKNA010000314.1:0-8441 GCA_044358965.1 Polyangiaceae bacterium | reverse complement strand
GCCAAACACCATGCTCAAGAATGCCCCGGCGCTCACCTTGAGCTTGGGCTTGGGCGTCAGGCGCAACACCTTGGGTGCTGGGGCCACCGCGCGCTTCCTTAGCAGCAACGCCAGCATCATGAAGCCCACCAAGAAGGGCGCCGTCCCAATGGCAATGCCGGGGGTGTCGAACACGGTGACCCAGGTCCAGCCCTGGATCAGAACGACGGTGGTGCCCAGGGCGCCAAGAATCCAAAGACCGATGACCCAGGTCCAGATCTCACGCTGCGAAGCGCTTGCTCGAGGCTGCTCTGGCACCTAGACGCGCACGATCTCTTTGAGCTTGAACACCGCGCGGCCGGCCACCCGTGAGCCCTCGAGGTCTACGGCGCCGCGCATGACGAAAGGCGATGGGCCGTCGTCGCCCAAGAGCACCTGCTCGAAATCGATGGACCACTCTTGCGGCGTCAGCGTCAGGTGCTTGGCGTTGCGCGCGTCGGCATCGGCGCGGAGCTTGCCGCAGTCTTCGTAGAACGGTGCCATGGCCTCGCGCAGGGCCTGGGCGCTCCAGCGGCTGTCGTCCAAGTGCTCTTTGGCGCGCTCGGAGTCGCCTCGGGCCAGCGCCCGAACCACCTCGAAGATGGCGTTCTGCACCAAGATGCGAAAGCCCTTCTCGTCGCGGGTTACGTCGCGAGAACCCTCGGGTTCGAACACTGCGTCTTCGTCTTTGGGTTTGGGCGCGGCGTCCGGGTCTCGCATGCGCTCCCATTCGTCGAGCAAACTCGAGTCCACCTGACGCACAATCGCTCCAAAATACGTGGCGATTTCGTCGAGCTCGGGGGTTCGGTCCGACGGAGGCACCGTTTGAACCAGCACCTTGTACACCTCGGACAGGTACCGCAGCACCAGCCCCTCGGAGCGCTCCAGGCCGTACTCTTTGACGTACTCGGGAAAGTTCAAGAACTGCTCGTACATGTCCCGGGCAATGGACTTGGGGCGAATGTTCTCGCCCACCCAGGGGTGCTTGCGCGCGAACTCGTTGAATGTGTCGTAGATGAAAGCCGCGTTGGGCTTTGGGTATTCCAGCTTGTCGAGCTCTTCGATGCGCTGGTCGTATTCCACACCGGCCTGCTTCAGCTCGGCCATCTTCTCGCTCTTGAGCTTGTCGAGCTGCCGCATCAAGATCACCTCGGGGTGTTCCAAGATGGACTCCACCAGCGTCAGTGCGTCGAGCGCATAGGTGGGCAGCGTGTGGTCGATGAGCGGCAAGGTCTCGATGAGGTAGAGCGACAGCGCCTGGTGCAGCGAGAAGTCTTCGTGCAGGTCTTGGTTGACCTGGGATTTGGTGCCGCCGTTCTCCGTGGGCACACGCTGGATGATCTGCGCCTCGAGCAGCGACTTGTACATGGACAGCGCCGTGCGCCCCAGGGCCCGCTGCGCCGCCGGGCGCTCGTGCACTTTGCGCAGCATGCGCGCGATGCCCATGCAGCCGCCGTTGTCTTGGCGCTGCAACATCTCCAAGATCATGCCGTGCGTGATCTGAAACCGAGACACCAAGGGCTCGGGTTGGCTCGTCTGGATGCGTTCGAAGGTGGCCTTGTCCCAGTGCACGTAGCCGCGATCCGGGGGCTTGCGCCGCACAATCTTCCGTAGCTTCTTTGGGTCGCCGGCGGCCTTGGACTCGAGCCGCGAGTTCTCGATGACGTGCTCCGGGGCCTGCACCACCACGTAGCCCACGTTGTCGAAGCCCCGGCGCCCCGCGCGACCGGCAATTTGATGAAAATCGCGCACGGGCAGGGTGACGGTCTTCTCGCCGTCGTACTTGCACAGCTTGGTGAGCAGCACCGTGCGGATGGGCACGTTGACGCCGACGCCCAACGTGTCCGTGCCGCTGATGACCTTGAGCAGGCCGCGTTGGGCCAGCTTCTCGACCATGAGGCGGTACTTGGGCAAGAGCCCCGCGTGGTGCAAGCCAATGCCGTGTCGCACGAAGCGCTGGAGCTCTTTGCCGTAGGGGCTGTCGAAGCGCACACCCAGCAGCGCTGCGGCGATCTCTTTTTTCTCCTCTTTGGAGCACACGTCGATGCTCATCAGGTTCTGGGCTTCTTCTGCCGCGCCGCGCTGGGTAAAGCTCACCACGTACACCGGGGCTTTGTTGCCGCGCGTCAGGTCCACCACCGTTTCGTGCAGTGCATCTTCGCTGTACGAGAACTGCAGTGGCACCGGTCGCTGGGCCCCGCGCACCACCTTGACGGGCTTCTTGGTGCGCTTCTCCAGATCGTTCACGAACACGCTCACGTCGCCCAAGGTGGCGCTCATGAGCATGAACGTGGTCTGCGGCATCTCGAGCAGCGGGATCTGCCACGCCGCGCCGCGCTCCTTGTCGCCGTAGTAGTGGAACTCGTCCATCACCACATGGTCCACGGGGCACTGCTTGCCCTCGCGCAGGGCCATGTTGGCCAAGATCTCCGCGGTGGCACACACAATGGGCGCCCGGGGGTTGACCTGCGCGTCGCCGGTGAGCAGCCCCACGTTGTTGGGCCCGAACTCCCGCGCCAACGCAAAGAACTTCTCGTTGGCCAAGGCCTTGATGGGGCACGTGTAGAATGCACGTTGACCCCGGGACAAAGCCGCAAAGTGCGCCGCCGTGGCCACCAGCGACTTGCCCGAGCCCGTGGGCGTGTTCAAGATCACGTGGTTGCCGGCCACCAGCTCCAAGATGGCTTCTTCTTGCGCCGGGTACAGCGTGAGGCCCAGGTCCTTGGTGGCGTAGTCCAAGAACGCCTCCAAGATCGCGTCGTCGGTCGCGGGGTGCGGAACGCGCTGGGCCAAGGGAGAGTCCATGAGATCCCAAGGAGATTACCGCACTCCCGCCTGCGCCGGTGCGCTGGCGCCCATTTGGGGGTGGCACGATCTCCGAGCATCGTGCTACGACCCCCTCATGCTCGCAATAGCGCTGGTTTCCGGGGTTGGGGTGGCCGCAGGCATGCGCCACGCGCTCGAGCCCGATCATGTGGCCACCGTGGCCAGCATGAGCGTCCAGTCCCGCGGTCGCGCGTCGCTGCTTCGTTCGGCGGTGCTCTGGGGCGCCGGGCACGGCGTGGTGCTCGTGCTGGTGGCCACGGTGCTGCAGCTGTTGCGCGCCCAAGTGCCCCCTCACATCGACGCGTTCTTCGAATACTTGGTTGGCGCCATGCTCGTGGTGTTGGGCGCCCGCGCCGTGTGGGTGTCCCTCAGCCCCGTGCCGCACCATCACGCCCCGGCAGCCTCGCGTCCGGGCCTCGTGTTGCCCCTCGTCATCGGCGCCGTTCACGGCCTCTCCGGTAGCGGCGCCGTTGCAGCACTCGCCGCCTCTCGCGCCGCCTCGCCCGTTGCCGCGTTTGCCATGGTCGTGCTCTATGCCGCCGGTGCGCTTTTTGGCATGGCCCTCTTGGCCGGGGCCCTGGGCCACGTGCTCCGCCGCATCACCGCGTCGTCGCGCGTCAGCACCTGGAGCTCCCGCGCCAGCGGTGCCCTCTCGCTCGTGCTGGGTCTTGTGTGGCTCGCGCCGCTCGTCCTGCACTAAATCGCTGAGCATGATCTTCGATCAAGCTCAGCGATTTAGCTTCCTTTGTTATCGGAGGACGCTGTCCTCCGCCCCATCGGCAAAGCCGCTGGGGCCCCTCCTGCATTTGGGTCCCAAGCCCAAATGGCGCCCGGCGTCTGTAGTCGAATCGCGCTCGGTCAGTTAGACGCGTCGGCTCTCACACATCACAACAAGCCTCCGCCGCGCCTGGCGTACGCGACGCGTGGCCACACACCCAGCCGCTACCGGCGACGCCGCGCGCGCAGTACGCCGGCGAGCGCCAATGCCGTACCGAGCATGCCGAGCTGCGCGAACGGTGCCTGGGATCCTCGCTGGGGACCCGCCGCGCTGCACCCGCCGCCGCTGTCCGCGCCAGGATCGGCGCCCCCCGCACCCCCATCGGCGCCGGTTGCACCCCCATCGCCGCGTGCGTCGGGGCCACTACACTCTTTGGCAACGGTGGCAGCGTAGTCGTCGCGCTCCTGGGCCGTGACCGTAAGCGACTGGTTGATCGCCGCGCACACCTCTCGCTCGGCGGCCGGGCCCGCGTCCGTCGCGGCATCCCCGTCGCCCGCGTCGGCCTGCTCCGGAGTCGCCATTCGTTCGGTTGCGCGCAAGCAAACGGTCGTCGCAGCCGCCGTGCTCGACCCGTCGACAATGGTGAACGTCTCCGGCCCAAGATCGCTCAGAGCTTTCTCTTCGAGCACCGCGCCAGTCGCGTCCTTCAGCGTCCAGCGCCCAGGGCCTCCGAGGTTCGACGCTGCGGACGCCGAGTCGACGTTGACCCCGACGGTCACCTGCTTGGCCGCCTTGCTGAAGTACAAGTCGAAGCTCTGACACGTACTCTCCTTCAATCGATCGACGCTGCAAACGACGGATCCTCCGCCCGCCACGCGAACCTGCACCTCGAGCCCCGTGACCCGCCCCGACAGAAGCCGCCTCGGGGGCGAGCATGCCTGCGCGTTGGGGTGTGCCCCCGCAATGACCGCAACGAAAACGCCGATGCCCAAGCCGATGGTCGTGATCTTCATGTCTGCGTCCTGTCGCAAACCCCATACCCAGGCCAAAACCGAGCCATTTCATCCCGCTCCCCCTGCGGGTGACCCTGATCCCCAAGCCCCCAGCGTGCCAACATGTGTCACGGCCAGCGCGCACCCGCACCTGAGCCCGTACCCGTACCCGGCCAACGGCCAACGGCCAATTGCCTGTTTACCCGACGCCGAGCAGCTTGTTCATGGACGCTTCGTCGGCGGGCGTGAACGGGTACTGATCGAACTCGGCACTCGCCACCCAACGGAACGCCCCAACGTTGCGGGACTCCAGCGCAGGGCTGCTCAGGGTGCACTCGTACAAGAACAAGTCGACGACGTAGTTCTCGTACGGGTGGCTCACGAACGAAATGAGCTTTCCGCACTCGATCTCGGCGCCGAGGCGATGTTTGACCTCGCGCTTGAGCGCTTGGGCATCGGTTTCGCCGGGCTCGACCTTGCCGCCAGGGAACTCCCACAAAAGCGGCAGGACTGCACTCGCGCGTCGCTGCGTGATCAGGTAGGTCCCGTCGCGTTCCAGGACCGCAGCAACGACACGAATGGTTTTCATTGCCGTTAGGCGACCGCGATGCGGAAGAGCTGCTGCCCCATGAGCAGCACATCGCCAGACTTGACCTCGGCCTCTTCGCCCAAGCGGACGAACGAGCCGTTGGAGCTGCCCAGATCGGTGAGCGAGAGCTTGCCGGCCTCCCAGGCCAGGCGGCAGTGCAGGCCCGACACGTAGCCGTCTTCGGGGAACAACACGTCGCCGCGCTCGCGGCCCAGGTGAATGCCCGATTCGGGGATGGGGAACGCGTTGCCGGTGGTGTCGCGGCCGATGACGAGCGCGATGCGACCGATGTAGCCCTTGGAGGGCGAGCCAAGACGCTCGACGCCATCGGGGCTGACGGGCGCGGGCGCCAGCGGCTCGAAGCGGATGATCTCTTGGCCAATACGGAAGACTTCGCCGGGCTTCAGGTACACCGGCACGTCGCGCGTGAGCTTCTTGTAGACGCCGTTGAGCGAGCCTTCATCTTTGATGAAGATCTTGCTGCCGCTCATGCGGAACGTGGCGTGCCGCGGTGACAGGTAGCTGTCGCCAGCGAAGATGCCGCCCGTCTCGCGGCCCACGGTGGCGTTGCCGCCGGGGAGCGTGTGCGAGCCCGCCTCGCTGCCATCGGCGCGCAGTGCGGTGAGAATGATGGACCCCGTGGACGGCTCGGACGCTGCCGCCGGCGGGGCGGAGCGCGCGACGGGCGCTGCTGCGGGTTGCTGCAGACGGAAGCCGCAGGAACCGCAGAACATGTTGGTTGGCCCGTTGACGTGCGAGCACTGCGGGCAGACCACTTGTGCCGCCGCTGCCGGCGGTGCCGCCGAAGGCGCGGGGACCGCCACGGGTGCGGGCGCTGGAGCCGCCACGGGTGCGGGCGCGGGGGCCGCCACGGGGGCGGGCACCGGCACGGGCGCGGGGGCCGCAGGGGCGCCCTTCACGCCATGGGCTGGCGTTTGGGGTGCGAACGGTTTCGGAGCGGCATCGCGCGGTAGCTCCGCGCCGCAGCCGAGACAGAACTTGTAGTGGTCCTGGTTGTCCTTGCTGCACTTCGGACAGGTGATCACCAACGCCTCCGACGGAAATCTTGGGGGAGGCGCTGGAATGCGCCTCGGAGAACTTCGTTCCTCGTGAGGGGGAGCGCGCACAACTGGCCGCGCGCCCCAACATTGCGAGAACAATGGAAGTACCAGTACATGCGAAAGGCGGTCAAGGAACCAGGCCACTTCGATATGCTGGGGCCTCTTCTCACCCTCACTCCAAGGCGCGAAGCTGCCTGGACGCCCATTCAGGGCGGCGCCGGCGGCTTTCCCCGCGGCGCGGTAACACCGCAGAAAGAAACAACTTCATGGTGCAGCCCCAATTCCCCGCCATTCAGGCCCCCGGCCAAGGCGCGCTCTACGCACGGTTCCACACATCCATGGGCAACATCGTGGTCGCGCTCGAAGAGGAGCGCGCGCCCAAGACCGTGAAGAACTTCGTGGGCCTTGCCATGGGCACCCAAGACTTCATCTGCCCCCGCGATAACCGGCACTTGGTGGGCGTTGCCTACTACGACGGCACCATCTTTCACCGTGTGATCCCCGACTTCATGGTGCAAGCAGGCGACCGCCTAGGCGTGGGGCGCGGTCACCCGGGCTACAAATTCGAAGACGAGTTCCACCCCGAGCTTCGGCACAGTGGGCCGGGCATCTTGTCGATGGCCAACTCCGGGCCCTCCAGCAACGGATCGCAGTTCTTCATCACCGAGCGCGCCACGCCGCACCTCGACAACAAACACTCGGTGTTCGGCCGTGTGGTCGCCGGGCTCGATCTCATCGGCCGCATCGCGCGCGTGCCCGCCAACGAGCGCAACAAGCCCAACACCGACGTGGTGCTTCAGCGCGTCGAGGTGTTCCGCGCGCCCACGCCGCCCACGGCCTGAACCTCGGCGAGCTCTTCCGGCGCCGCGGCTGGCATGGCGCCCAGCTCGGCCAAGTACTTCTGCACCTTGCGCCCGCGCGCCAACACAAGCGCGCGGCGCAAGCGGGCCTTGTCGACGAGGCCCAGCGCCCGGGCCCGGGCCACGCTCACCAGCGCCATGTCGCAGTCGTGGATCTCGCCCAGGCGCTTTTGAAACTTGGCGGCGGGGTCGGCGAGCGCCACCAGATCCTGCGGCAACGCCGGCGCGAGCAGCTCTGCCGCGTAGCGCAGCTCTTTGAACGCGATGCGCAAGTCGTGCAGCGCCACGACGTCGTCGGTGTGCGCGTCGCGTTGCTCCAGGGTGCGCTTGTGCGCCTGAAGCGTGGTGCGCTGGGCAAACTTGCGCGCCGTGGCATCGCGCTTGGGCAGCGCGGGCAGCGTGACCAGCGCCACCAGCATGGACTGCGCCCGGCGCACCTGGCCCGAGCGCACGAGCTGTCGCGCCCGGCGGCCCAACATGGCCTCGCGACTCCTGCGCAGGCGTAAAAACGCCGGCGGCACGGCCTTGGGCAACTTGAGGCTCGCCAATGTCTCGCGGAACACCTCTTCGTCGCGCAGGGTGCCCGTGGCGCGATGCAATACTGTGTACTCTGCACGCACGGCGTCGGCGTGGAAGCGCCCGAAGATGGGTCGCGAGGCCTTGAGCAGTGTGCGAATCTTGCGGATGGCCACGCGCATGTCGTGGATGGCTTCGGGGTCTTTGCCTTCGAGCACCCGGGGCAACGTGGCATCGAGGTTGCTGGCGAGCCCCCGCAGCACGCGCACCAACAAGGCGCTCGCGCGCTCTTCGGGGGCGGGCTTGGGCTGGGCCTGGGGGCGGGGCGGCAACTTGCGGGCGATCATGATGCGGGGCTTGCGTTGGGGCCAAGGGCTACGGTGGTGATGGGTTTGCGTGACGTGGCCCGTTGCAGCGCCCGGCGGGTGGCTAGGCGCACGGCCTCGATGATGCGGTCTTCGGTATGCGGCACGGGCAGGGCCTTGAGCGCCATGGCGCACTCTTGCTGCGCGTCGCGCTGGAGCGCCGCGTGTGTGTACGCGGGGGCCACGCCGCGGGTGCGCAGCGCAAACGACACGATGGCCAGCCGCGCATCGACGGACAGGTGCACGAAGGCCGAGCCGTCGTGCGCAAGGGCGCGGCGCTCGCCCAGCACGCTGGGAGCCACCTCTTTGCCGCCCCAGATGTGCACCCGTCCGCTCACGAAATCTTGCGCGCGCTGCACGGTGCCGCGCGCGAGCAGGGCGCTCTGGCCATTCTCCAGCACGCACACGCTCGAAACGCCCACAGCCCGTGCCAGCTTGGCGTGCCCATGCAAGTGCGACAGGGCGCCATGCACCGGCACGAAGGCTTGCGGCGCCG
>JBIKNA010000313.1:0-8475 GCA_044358965.1 Polyangiaceae bacterium | reverse complement strand
CTGCGCCCCGGCTCCTGCGCCCTACCTACGTGGCCCCCGTCAATGAGGCCGTCACAGATTCCGACAGTCGCTACTTCGCGGGCGCGTATGTCGACATCAACGGCGACGGGGTGCCCGACTTTGCAGGACAAGACGTGCACGATCACTCTCATTCAGCGTGTTCGTACATCGGAAACCCTGCGTGCTGGTTCGACGAGAACGATCGCTACACCAATCGAGGTGAACTCATCGTTTGGCCCGGCGACGGGCGAGGTGACTTCCAATGCGCGGGCGCCCGAGAGAGCGCGCCGCCCGGCTGCACTTCGTGGCCACAAGAGACCGCGTCGTGGTTTCCGAACCACTACAAGATTACTCTGCTCGATGGTGCCCAATTCCTAAGCGGCAGGAGTGGCTTTAAGTGGGGGCAGGACACATTCTTTCACGACGTCAACGGCGACGGCTTGGCGGACATCGTGCAGATCCGATCTCGCTACGGTGATTCAGATTCCGGCGCCGTCCGCATCTGGGTCAACCTCGACGGTCATGACTTCTACTGCCCCCGAAGCGAGACGCTCGCCGGCGACTGCATCTTCGCGCGCCTCTGGACTGGCTCCGCCTTTGAAGTGAATCCGCTTCGCGTCACGTTCGCCGACATGGACGCGAACGGCGTGGACGACGTCGTGGTGCTTGGCCCCCAAGGCCTTTGGTACGTGCCCTACTTCACCAAGACGCGTGCGAACGAGGCCAATACCTTGGCGCGCGCCCCCAAGCCCGGTCTCTTGACCCGGGTCAACAACGGTAGCGGCGCCACCACGCAGATCCACTACGAGACAATTCAAGAACTCGATAGTGCGTCGACGTGGACCACGCATTCGTCGCAGGTGGTGAGCATTGTAACCAAGACCACGGTGACCGTGGGTGGCGTTCAGCAGCTTCAGAAGACGCTGAAGTATACGGATCCGGCCTACGATCCGTGGCAGCGGAAGTTCCTGGGCTTTCGAACGGTGCGGGAGCAACTTGCCGGCCAGCCCGCAGTGACCGAGACCCAGTATTGGTTCGGGCCATGTCAACGCGATCCGATCCCTGCCTCTTGCATCGACGGAAGCGACGACGAGCCTCGAAAGGCACTCGTCGGCAAGCCGGTGCGCGTAGACCGATTTGTCCCAGGTCGCGGCTACCTCAGCGCTACGCGCTATCACTACGCTGGGCTCGACGGCAACCCGACGACAGTCTGGCCGGCGAACACGAGCATCTTCGGCGTTGGCGTACATGCAGAGCCCGTGACCTCGGTAGAGACGTTTCTCTACGACAGTGATGCGGCCACTGGCGTCGCGGGGACTTATGCGCCCGTAGTGGACGGCGACGCGATCCCGCTCCCGCCCAACTCATCCGGCCGGGTCGCGCTTCGCCGCTCGACGCAGACCAACACCTGGACCGGCCTTCCAGAAGTTGAAGTGGACGAAGGCGCCAGCGGCGACGCGGTGATGACGCGACGAACGGTTTACTTTTCGTGCCGTGCGGATTGGCAGTGCCCGGTAGCAAATGTGCGCAACGACAGCACAGATCAAGGACTACAGAGATATGTGCAGTTTGAGCATACCGCTGAAGGCGCCGTGGCCAGCATCGCCGCGCGAATCGACGGTGTCGAAGCACTCGATCGTCGTCACCGGGCCGGGGCTGCCATTGCGCCGACACCTGCTCTCGCATCCGGGCTCGTCGAGCTGCTGTCGCTGAGCTACGACGCTTGGGGCAACGTCTCCCGCGCCGTCGGTCCTGCCAGCACAAGCGCACCCACCTCGTGCGTGGATGTTGACTACGACGATGCGTTTCGGCAGTTCCCGAAGGCAGTTGGCCAGTACCGCGATGGTTGCGAGGCGTCGTTTCCCAGCCACGTCACGCAGATGGTCTACGATCGGGGTCACGAGAAGCCGACTTGGCAGATGGCGCCAAACCTCGCTATCTCTTCCACGGAGTACGACGTGTTTGGTCGGGTGCTCCGTTCGTACGCCCCGGACCCAGAAGGCTCTGCGACGACGGTACTAGACCTTCTCGTTCAGTACTACGACGCGAGCAGACGCGTCCGGGTGCAGAAGACGACAGGGCCCGGCACGGTGCAGGAGTACGTGCTCGTCTTCAACGAGCTTCAGGAGCCAATCATGCGTGCGGAGCGAGCCGAGTCCGGCGCCGCCGGCACGTGGGTGTACTCCCAAATCGTCGACCGCGATTCGTTGCGCAGGGTTCGTGGCGTGTCCAAGGCCTACTTCTCCAGCGCTGACCCGATGACGAATGCCGACTCCCTTACAGCAGCGACCCAGCGCTTCGCCTTTGAGTTCGATGAGTACGGTCGACGGGTTCGCACGTGGGACTATCGCAATACTCCGACCACCCCGCTGCAGCTGGAGCGCACCAAGTACTTCCCGTTGGCCATCGAGACGCAAGACGCGATGCAATTGCAGGGCGCAGCTCCTTGGGGCGGCAACAAGACCAGGGAGGACTACGACGGCCACGGCCGTCTGCGAAAGCGCACGCTCACCACCGGAACGGAGACCATTTCGGAACTCATCGACTTCCTCAGTGAAGGGGGCACCAAGAATGTCGAGCGCCTCATTCGCACCAACGTCACCGAGCGCATCGAACGGCGCATGTACCGAGATACTCTCGGGCGTGTCGTCCGCAACTACGAACCCCATAGCTCCAAGGACGGCCACGACCAACGCTACCAATGGGATCCAGCTGGGCAGCTGGTGGGCACCAGCGATGCCCGTGGTTGCGGCAAGAACATCTTCTACGATGGCCTTGGTCGCATGGTGGCCGAAGACTTCTCGCCATGTGAAGCGCACCACACTGCATACACTGCGCCGAACCTGTTCTCGGGCTACGGCACCGAGGTCTTCCAGGTGTACGACGCCTACGAGCCTGGGCAGGTGGCGCCCTCAGCGGAGTTTCCTGGCGACGCCGATCGGCACGCCGTCGGGCACCGCACTGCGGTCTTCGACCGCGGCGCACATTCACGGTTTAGCTACGATGCGCGCGGCAGGCTGCGGCGCTTCGAGCGGCAGGTGGTCAAGCCGGGCGCAGCCGACCCCGACCTGAACGTGCGCTACAC
This sequence comes from Polyangiaceae bacterium, assembly GCA_044358965.1. Lineage (GTDB taxonomy): Bacteria > Myxococcota_A > Polyangia > Polyangiales > Polyangiaceae > SXNL01. Next base: position 5,390 of record JBIKNA010000313.1, on the reverse strand, counting down.
AACACACTGGTTCGAGACCGAGGCCACCTATGACCTCGCAGATCGCGTTTCAAAGCGCACCACTGGCGTTGATGTTGCGCAGTTGCTCGAAGGTGGCTCTTCGTGGTTCACGCAGGAGTACAATCAACGAGGCTTGCTCCGCCGGGTGAACTCGAGCTACTCGGAGTTGCTCAAGAGCGCCAGTTTCGACGCCGAAGGGCTCGCGACGCAAATGGTGTACGGCGACGCGGCGTCTACAACTGCGTCGTTCGGCTACGACGGGCGCAACCGGCTTCAGAGCTACGCGGTTTCGCGCACTGCGCCTGGGCTCTGGAACACCGCCACCCCCACATATACGGTGCCGCCAACAGTACCCAACGGCCGGCAACTCTCGCTCGTGGCGCAGACGATCACGCTCGATGACATGGGCGATCCGACAGCCATCACGGATGCTGCGACGGCGAGCCAATGGCCCGCAGGGGCCAAGCCGATGTCTAGGACTGTCACGTATGACGCGCAATACCGCGCGCGCCAAACGAACTTCACCTATGCAGGCGAGACGGCGTACACGGCACCATTCGCCGCGGAAATCGCAGCGAACGATAGGGCGCCGGTACCGATTCGAAGCGCGACAAGTCGCGTGGGTCAACAGACGGTGACGTATGACTGGAAGGGGAACATCACGCAGTGGACTGACAACCTCAACTTCAGTTTCGACCGCTCGTTGGGCAGCCCTGGCTACGATGCTCTGCGTCCGCACCAGATGGTTTCGGCCACGGGGATCACCGCCGGCTACGACGAGGCCGGGTACATGGTGGACTTGCGGGTTGCTCGGGCTACGGGAACATGTTCGGCAGGTAGCGCCAGCATGTGCGCGCAGCACTTTCGTTACGACTGGGACGAGGTAGGTCAGCTGCAGCGCGCGCGACGCTGGGACTACAGCCGCAGCGTTCCTACGGGCAATCCATCGTTCCCAGGTACGCCAACAGCAACAGCGGCCTTCGATATGAAGTACGCGTACAGCGACGGCCAACGCGTGCTCAAAGAGAGCGTTGGGTCTGCAGACCCATACACGCTTGAGGTCTTCGATACGTTGCGGCTGAACGGCGCCCGTATGTCGGGCGGCGAGTACACGCGTAGCACGGGGACGGAGACTGCGTACCTTGGTGGCATCGGGAGACTGGTCTACTCGACGGCACTTCCCTCACCCAGCGGGAACCCGCGGCATGTGTTCCTGACGCTGGGCGACCACCTTGGATCGACCAGCGTGGTCATCGATCGCGAGAGCGCCGAGGTCGTGGAGAAGGCGAGCTACATGGCCTATGGCGCCATCGAGAGCGACTATAGGCCAACGCGCTGGAAGACCTTTCGTGAACAATACAAGTACACGGGTAAAGAAGAGGACATCGAGGTGGGGCTCACCTACTTCGGGGCGCGGTACTACCACCCGCGTCTGGGCAGGTTCATCAGCGCGGACCCGCTGACGATTCATACGGGGGCCGGGGATCTGAACCCGTATGCGTACGTGCGTGGGCGGGTGTTTAGCCATGTGGACCCGTGGGGGTTCGATGGATGCCGGATGGTGGGTAAGGAAAACGTCTGCGACGTGACAGTTGTCGGACGCCCGCGGGAACCAGCATCGAGTTCCGACAGCTCGGGGGGGAGCGGACAGGCAATCGACCCGGCACTTCTCGCCATGGGATCTGCGGGCGAAGGGCCGCCGTCGCGGGTGCAACCACGGGGGGCGGAAGGGCCTTCCGCGTCGAGTGCCGTCCAACCGAGCCAGCACCAACGTGGGCCAACCGAGGCGCTCAAGGACTTCGCCCTCATGACTGCGTTCAGTTTCGCTCACCTGATATTCAATTCGAGCGCGTGTCGACTCTTCTGCTCGCAAGACTTTGCCACCCCGACCGGCCAGTATGTCGATGCGCTTTCGGCGTCGCATGATGACGAGTCTGCCGCGTACAAGGCGACTTGGGCCGCCGCGACGGTCTTGACAATGCCCCTCGCTGGGGAAGAACTGGGGGAAGTCAAGTTAGCTACCGGCCTGCCACGTACGATGGCTGCCGTAGAGGGGGTGGGAGCGGCGGAAATAGGTGCCAGCAGTTCGATGAATGGCGCACTTCTACGTCGCCAGCTCATCTCTGCGGAGATCGCCGGAGGTCACGCATTCGACAAGCACGTCGTCGCCCAAGGAGAGTTCCCGGGCATTGCCAGCAGGGAGCAATTCGCGCAACATATCGAGAGCTTCCTTGGTGACTCCTCCACCATGATGCGGAACCTCTCAAACGGACGGAGTGCCTTCTGGAACGGTGGACGGGGTGAGGTCCTGATTCGTAACCCTATCGCCAAGGACGGAGGAACGTTCTTCCGGCCTACGGCCGGTGAGGCATACTTCTGGAAGCTGAAATGACTACGTACGCATGCCCATGTTGCGGATTCTTGACACTAACCATGCCGTCACCGGGCAGCTTCGAACTGTGTCCGGTTTGCTACTGGGAGGACGATAGCGTCCAGTTTTCGGATCCTGAGTTTCGAGGGGGCGCCAACGCTCCAAGCCTTGCGGAGGCACGCGAAAACTTTGCCCGCTTAGGAGCCTCGTCGCCAGAGGTGCTCCAACTGGTACGCCCCGCCCTTGCATCAGAACAGCCTCCGCAGGATGCTTAGGCACTTGCCGCAGAGGGGGTAGCGGGCGGTGCGGGGCAGTCGTACCGCATCATTGACGGCGTACGGCGCGCGAAGGCAGCGCAGCTGGGTAACCGTCCAGGAACGGACGGCTGGCGGGTAGGCACCAAAATGCCGCATCGTGCGGCACCGCACGATGCGGTGGTCGTCCGTATCTCCTGCACGAGCCCCGTCGTGGCGCCTTCGCGCTGCGTGAGGCACGCTGCGTTGCATGAGCGTGGGAATCGCGAGGCGGAGGCTACTTTTCCGCGGGCGGCGCGGCGAAGGGCGGGACCGAGATGTGCCCAAGCTCGCGCTCGAACTCGGCAGAGTCGAGCTGCGCGCGAGTGCTGGCCCAGTACTTGGGAGCCAGATCGAGGTAGCGATCACGAGGCCAGTAGGGCAGCACGCGGATGATCTCGGCGAGATAGGTCTCGGGGTCGAGGCTGTGGAGCCGACACGAGGCGATCAGCGAGAAGATGTTGGCGGCAGCGCTGGCGTGGTCGTCCGAGCCGCAGAAGAGCCAGGCTTTGCGGCCCGTGGCGATGGTTCGGAGGGCGCGCTCGGAGGCGTTGTTGTCGACACGGAGGCGGCCATCGTCCAAGAAGCGACAGAGCGGCTCGCGCTGACGCATGAGGTAACCGAAGGCCGCCGAGACGGTGCCACGCGTTTTGCGGACGTCGTCCCAGATGGGCTCGGCCCAAGCGAAGAGTTCGAGCAACAGCGGGCGCGAGGCGCGCTGGCGCCTTTCATGGCGCTGCTTGGGCGAAAGCGAAGCCATCTCCTCTTCGAACTTGAACAGAGCACGAATGCGGAGAAGTGTCTCGCGAGCTCGCTCGTCTTTGGTGGTGACAGCGGCCTCCCAGAACTTCCTTCGCGCGTGGGCCCAGCACCCGACCTCGGATGGTGGGTTGTCGGCTTCGTCGACAGCCTCTCCGCGGAAAAGCGCTTCATACACCGAATGCGCGTCCGCTTGGATGTAGCCGCGAAAGCCTCGAAACATCGAGCAAACGGCGTCGCTCGTGTGCTTGGCTTGGTACTCAAAGAACACATGGTCGCGGTCGGCGAGCACCACGAAGAAGTGGCCCTTGAGGCACGCCTGACGCTTGCCAGGAATCGGCTCGGGCTTGATGGCGACGCCCGTCGCGTCGGTCGACAAGCAGAACGCAGTCTCGCGGGCCTCGCGTACGCAGGCGTCGACGATGCACCCGAGTGTGGCGCCAACGTGTTCGGCGTAGCGCCCCATGGTGCTGTCGTCCAATGCGATGCCGATGCTCTCAAGCTCTTGTGCGAGCCGGGCGAAGGGCATGCCAAAGCGGTACTTCTTCGTGAGGATGTGCGCGACGAAGGACGGCGCGAGAATGCCGCGCTCGTAGGTCTCGTTGGGCTTGCTCGCGGTCTCCATCGAGACCGAACCGTCGCTCTCAACAGTCTTGTAGACGGCACGGGCGATCACAATGCGTACGGGCCCGCCGCGGCGGTAGCCCAGTCGACAACTGACCTCGAAGTCGATGCGTTCGGCGACACCTTCAAGTGCGGGGTCGGTGATCTCGATGCGCTCTTCGGGCATGTCGATGCTGGCGAGGTCTCGCCGCCCGCGGGGCTTGCGCGAGGCCTTTCCATCGGGGGCCTGGCCGTCGCCACTGGTCTCGTTGGCATCGGCCAGAGCCTGCTCCAAGACATGCAGACGTGCTTGGGTCACCGCGAAGTCGAGTTCGAGTTGCTTGGTGTCGACCCGCTCGGCCTTGGCGACGTAGAGGCGTCGACGAATGAGCTCGAGGTCCGCTTTGAGCGTCTCGTAAGCCCGCCGCAACTTGTCGCGTTCGGCTTCCGCGGCGGCGAGCGCCGCCGTGGTGCTCGCCAGATCTGTCGCGGTGCTCGCCAGCGACGCCTCCAGCTCCGCGACGCGACGTCGCAAGAGTTCTTCTTCGGATAGGGGCTGTTCCTGCGTTGCCAACGACCATGGTCTAGCGCGCCTTGGCCATGTCGTCGACGGATGCATGAATAGCGCATGCAAATGGATCGCACCTTGTGCGCCGCTTAGTGCGTAGCGCGCAGCTTTGGCCCGCTCTTGTGCTCGACCTCAATGCCATCGAGGAGTGCTTCAAGCGCTCCGTCGTCCAGTTCCACGTAACGCGCATCGGCACGCGACGCTTCTGGCAGGCGGAACGTGCCCTGGTCGAGACGCTTGTAGAACATGCACATGCCGGTGCCATCGAAGAACAACACCTTGAGCGCATCCCGGCGCCGACCAAAGAACACGAACAGCGCGCCCCCGCGCGCCTCGTACCCAACCTGCTCTTTGGCGATTCCCGAGAGTCTGTCGAACGAGTACCGCATGTCCACGGGCTGCAGCGCCACGTAGACCTCCACGCCTGCCGGAATCACTTGGCATCCTGCGCTACACGAAGGACCTCACGCAGCAACGCCGCGTCGAAGCCCGGGCGCACGACTACGCGCAGCGCGCCGATCTCGACCACGAGTTCGCGCGCCCCATCGTCACGCACCACACGCGCCATCGGTACGGCGACGCCGCTTTGCTCCTTGCGCTCAAGCTGTTTGAGGTGATTGGACCACCAGCTCAAGCTCTTCGGCGCGTAGCCCTTGCCCCGGCTGAATTCCGCCGCGGTGAGACCGCTCGCCCGCCACGCCCCAACACGCTCCGCCCAATCCGCTCGATTTGCCATGCCGGCAATGTGACGCGGCGACGCCTACCCGGAAAGAACGGGGCTCACGCAGGAGATACG
>JBIKNA010000312.1:0-8483 GCA_044358965.1 Polyangiaceae bacterium | reverse complement strand
GACATGCCGTTCGATTCGTTCCGCTGGGCCGGCCGCATGGGGCCGGACGGTGCGATGCAAGGTGCGCCGAGCCTTCACGTCAAAACCCAGTGCGCCAACATCCCGACCTACGGTCCGTTCATGTCGGCCCTGGGCTTGTGCAACCCCGAGACGGATCTGCTGAACGTGTTCGGTGGCAGCAACGTGCGTCCCTTTGCCGGTGGGGTGGTGAGCATGCCCCAGGGCATGGGCACCGTCAGCTTCGAGAACGCCGGCGGTTGGGGCTTTGGCAGCATCACCAACCCCACCATCACCGTTCGCTTCCAGGGCAGTCAGCTCAAGGCCAACGAACACGCCTTCGGTGTGCTCGTGGTCGATGCAGCCACGGGCAAGCCCATGTCGCACAAGTATGGGCTCGCCACCGAGAAGCAAGCCAACGCCGATGGCAGCATTCGCTCCGTCACCATGAACTTCCCCCAGAGCAAGGCCCCGGCCAACGCCAAGGTCTACCTGATGGTGGACACCTACCCGGCGGCCATGAAGTCCTTGTCGTTGTAGGCCGCTCGTTGGCGCCCAGCCGGGGACCTGGATCGCGTATGCTTGGCCCATGAGCTTCGTCTCCCAGGTCCTGTCCGCTTCGTTTCTGCCCAAGGTGTCCGAGATCCCGCACACGGGCATCTTCGAGCTCGCGTACCTGGCCTCTGGGGCCGATGGCGATCTGGGCGACAAAGAAGTGGACTGCCTACGCGATCTCGCTGCAGCGCTCGGAATCAAAGATCTCGACGCTGCGGTGAAGGCCGCGGACGCTGCCCTTCGCAAAGAAGCCTACGACGAGCGCGTGCGCACGGTGGCCAAGACCATCACCGATGCCGGCGCCCGCAGCGTCACCTACGCCGCCTTGGTGGCGCTGCACGTGGCCGACCTGAATGCTGCGCCCGACGAAGCCGCTCTCGAAGAGCTCATCGAAGAAGAGTGGGGCTTCGAGGAGCAGGCCACCGAGCTCAGGTCCCAGGTCATGGCGCTGCTTGCTGTTCCCGAGTAACGAGCGCCCGTAGCTCGTGGGCCAGCGCCCGCGCCTCGTCGGCCTCGTAGCTCACCACGCCATGCGACCACGACAACACCCGGGCGGGTTTGTCGGCTTCGCCACCGTGGTAAATGGGCACCACGTGCAAATGCACGTGCGGGTACGACATGGCGAGCGGCTCCGGCGCGCCGAGCTGAGCGATGTACACACGGAGGGCGCCGCGATGCCGTTCGAGCGCCCGGGCCGCAACGAAGGCAAGGGCGTGCATGCCTTGGTATTGCGCCGCCGTAAGTGCTGCCACACTCGTGATGTGCTCGCGCAGCACCGCCAACATGTCTGCTGGTCTCGAGCCCAGAACGTTGAGGCGCAGTACGGCGTGATCGTTTTCGGCAATCACAAGGTGTGGGTCGAACGCGGCGTGCGCGAGGCCACACATGACGCAGTCATGGCCCACGCGCTGGCGCTCGATGTCGAGCACAGCCATGGCCTCTTGGCGCGAGACGATGCGCACGAGCCCTAAAGACCCAGCGTCGCGCGAATCTCGGCGATGGGCTTGCCTGCGAAGCGCGCCTTGGCCTGGTCCCCGGTCATGAACGAGCGCGTCATCATGCGGTCGACGTAAAGGGTGCCGTTCAGGTGGTCCATCTCGTGCTGCAGGATGCGCGCAGGCCAGCCACGCACGCGCCAGCGCACCGGGGCCGCGTGTTCGTCGAGCCCGGTGACCTCGACCTCGAGGCTTCGCTCTACCAGTGCTGCATAGCCGTTCACGCTCAGGCACCCCTCGAAGAACGTGGCCTTCTGGTCTCCGATGGCGGTGACTTCGGGGTTCACGATGACGCGCACGGGGAAGGGACTGCGCTCGCGCTCGGCGAGCTCGGCGGGCGACAGGCGCGACGCAAGCTCCGGTCGATCCTCGAGCACGAAGACCCGCAGCCCCACGTCAATCTGCGGAGCGGCCAGGCCCACGCCCGGCGCCCTGCGCATGGCGTCGATCATACGGGTGACGAGCGCTTGGAACTCGGGCGTCGTGATTCGCTCTTTGGGCACCTCTTGCGCGCGTGCGCGAAGCACCGGCGCACCCGCCTGAACGATGGGCGTCGTGGTTTCGGTCACGGTGGATCCTTTGCTCGATGTTGCCGAAGCTTGCGTCCCCGGCGCACCGCAGGCTGCAAGCAGAATGAATCCTGCCCCGATCAGGCTGAGCCCAGCCTTGGCGAAAACCCCGAAGATGCGCGTCCGCATGTGAAGGACGTCCACGTTACACGCACTTCCGCCGCGGTTGTCCGTTTGCCCTGCAGGTCGAACTGGCTCCATGAGCCCTCGCCCTGTCGCGGTTGCGAGACGCCAACCAGCGGGCGCCGGCGGCAAAAATTGCAGCAATATCAGCATTTGCTGCATGGCATGCGAGCTGCACCTACAAAGCGGCACACCCCCCGCAGGAGCCTCCACCCATGCGCCTCGATGCCTCTCGTTTTCTCGCCCTCACGGTCTCCATCGCCGCCACCACCATGGCCTGCGCACAGCCCGCGGCCGACGAAGACGTCGGTGCCATGAGTGAAGGGGCGCTGTCGGGCGCCACCTGTGGCGCGGCCTCCATCAAGCAGCCCCGGCAAGGCACCGCCCGCGCTGTGGCGTTCCCCGCCGGCTTCTGCGATGGCCTTGCGCGCAGCGTGCAGGCGCCCGACGCCGAGGGCATCAGCTCCGGCTACTTCGGCTTCATCGAGGATCACTGCAACATGTACTCGACGCAGCTGCAGCCGGCAGTGGCCGCTTCGGCCTACGCATGCCTCAAGGCTGCGGACGCCGCCCGCCCGCGCAACGCCGCCGGCCAGCCCACGCAAGAGTTCGACGCGATGACCATGTACGAGTGCGGCTGGGACGCCATGAAGTCCGTCTGCAACGACGGCATCGACGGCCGCGTCAACGCACAGAAAGACTTGAGTGGTCGTGGCCGCTGCGATCGCATCGTGGACGCGCTTGCGGCGCAGGCCACTCTGGCTGGCACGGGCTTCAATGCCGCCAAAGAACTCAACGCCTGCAACCGTGTGCTCTCGGCCATGAAGTCTTCGGGGCGGGCGCAGATGGAGCGCTGCGTGACCGAGAAGGGCTATGACCTCTACACCTGCGCCGAGGGCCTCGATGGCGATCTCACGTTGGTACAAGAAGACGATCCGCGACCGACGGCCAGCGAGGCGTGCATCCCCGCCAACGCCGCGGCCCAGGTGCCCGGTCCCGAGGTTTGCGATGCGCTCAATGCCCGCGTGCGCATCGAGGGCGACAGCGCGGCCCAGCGGTTCATCGTGTCTCGCTGCCACGAGTTCCGCACGCAGTTCAAGCCCGCCGCAGCCAAGCTCGCCATCGAGTGCCTGAGCTCCAGCACGGGCAAGGTCTCGGACAAGGTCTACGAGTGCGGCCAAAAGGCTCTGCGCAAGATCTGCCGCGATCCGCAGGTGGTCGACGGTCTGTGCGACCGCATCGTCAAGAGCGTCGTCGCCGACTCGCCCAACGCCAACGCTGGCGGCCGCCTCACACGGCAGTGCCGGACGTTGCTCGCGGGCCTGTCGTCCGAGCAGCAAACCGAGGCTGCCACCTGCGTGATGTACAAAGGGCGTCCCTTCGGCGACAAGGCGCTGACCGTGTGCCTCGACCTCGCTTCGCCGGTGCAGTGACCCGGCGCGGGGTGACCCGCGCTACTTGCTGCCGCCGCACCCGGCCTCGGGTTCTACGTAGAACACGACGTCGAGCTCTGCAGACGGCAATGCCGCACCCTGGATCGTGACCAAGCGCGTGGTGGCTAGCTTGAGCTGCAAGGCTCTGCCCCCGGCGACCTCCCGCGCGATGGCATCGGCTTCGCCCGACCAGAAGAGCACCAGATCGTCCTTGTCGACCTTCCGAAGCACATCGATGAGCGCATCGGCTGCGCCGGAGGGCGCTGTGGGAATGCCAATGGCCCCACCGGCTGCTGCGCCGCCCGTGACCATGTGCGCGTAGGCCACCCACTTGGGGGCTTCGGTGCGGTCGTTTTCGGCCAGACGCAGCTCGAGGCGCCGCCCCGACAAGGCGCGCAGCGGACGCTCCAGCAGGCGCCGCCCTTCGAAGAAGCGCACCGGATCGCCGGGGGCGTAGTCTTCCGGGGCAAGCAACGGCGTGAGGTCGACCTCGGGTGGTCGCCCGGGTTGCCTATCGCCGCTGACGCGCATGAGCAGCATGGGCTGCTTGTCGTTCTTGAGCCTGGCCACGGCCGTGTTGGGGTACTCGCGTACGAGCACGCGCTGCACTTCGAGCACCAGGCGTCCGGATTGCACCGCGCAACGCTCCAAGGTGGTGGTCTCCATCACTTTGGCCTTGGCCTCGACCTCGGTGAAGCCGCCCATCTGCGCGCTGTTGCCGCCGCAGGCAGCAAGCAACAGGGGCAGGGCCATGAGCCCTGCGCGATGTCGGGACCAGGGCCTCATGCGGAAGGACCGCCGGCTCCTCGGTGGTGCCTTAGCGGACGCGGCTGTTTCGATAGATCTCGTCGACACGCAATTGCGCTCCGATGGACTCCACTCGTACACTTTCCCCGGTGACGGCCACGTTGAGGCTCCATTGGCCCTCCGCAGAGCGTCGATGCACAACGATGCGTCGCTCGCGATGCGAGATGATGATGTACTCGTCCAAGGAGGGAATGGTTCGGTAGTGCTCGAACTTCAGGCCCGTGTCGTATTCCTCCGACGAGTCGCTCGTGACCTCGACCAACACCGTTGGGTTCAGGGCGGTTGCTGCCGGACTCGGCCCATGCTGCTGAAGCTCGCCACAGATCACCGAACCGTCGGGGAACGTGGCAAGGCCAGCGGTTTCGACGTAGATGCGCAAGTCCGATGTGTGCACCCGGCAGGTTGACGCTCCGAGAGCGTTCCCCAGCGCACGCAAGACCTCTGCGGCGAGCGCCGAATGCTCCTCGGAGCCCCCGGCCATCGCATAGATTTCTCCGTCGAAGAACTCGTGCTTGGTTGGGCTCGTTTGTTCGAGCGCCACGTAGTCCGCGTACGTGTAGCGATGGATGCGACGCGCGTGGAACATGCCATTAGGCTACCACACGCGAGCGCGCGCGAAGCTACGGGTACGGTCGCGAACTCCAAGCGGTAGGTGTGGCTGCTCGGGCGCGCCTTCTTGGCAGCGTGCGACGGAGCTTGCGCCCCAGTCCGCCCTCTTGGAGTTCATTTCGTGACCTGCTGCGCCCTCGAATGCCGGCGTTGGTCGCGGGGGGCGGTGCTCAAGACCCGGAGGCACGTTCCGCTCGTGTGACCGTAGGCAATCCATCGGACGTTCCCGGGTCAGCGACGCATCGGGCCGAGCTCGGGGCCGGCTCTCTACACCTTGGGCACTCGCTCCATCACAAACGACAACGCCGCGGGCACGTGCTCCACCGGCGCCAGCTCCGGGTGCACACTGGAGAGTGTGTTCCACAACAAGATGCTCTTGCTGGCATAAGTCTTGGTGTTGCAGAGTGCATGCAATGCCGCCAGTGCCTTGCCGCTGTAGGTCACCTCGCCGGGGGACCCGGTGAGCACACGGAGCTGCTCGATGCCCACGGTGGCCTCGGGGGTGCGAGCGCCGTAACCACGGCCCAGAGCGCCGCCGTAGAGCGTGAAGTTGACCTTGGACCACCTGCGGCCCCAGGACCGTACGTGCCGACCCATGAAGCGGTCGGTGTTGCGGATCACGAAGCCCACGCTGGCCCGGTTGCACACCATGCTGCTCGTGATGCGCACGCCCAAGATCTCCGTGTCCCAACCCAGGTATGCCGCGCCAAGGGCCAGGGCTGCCAAGGTGCCCGACGAGCCCGTGGGCAACATGATCACGTCGGGCTTGGGGGTGATGCCTTGCTCGACCTGACGCCCAAGCTCCAGCATCGCGTCGATGTAGCCCAGATTGGCGAGGGCGTTCGCGGCACCAGGCAAGATCAGGTAAGACCCGGGGCGACGGCGCATGGCCATGGCGGTCTCGTAGGCCGTACGCAGATAGCCTCCGCCGTACACGAGCTGCGCGCCGGCCTGCACGTAGCGTCGAATTTGCGCCTGCGCAAATGTAGTGACGGGCTGGTCGAACAGCACCGAGGTGACCCCGAGGCCCAGCGCGCGACCAAAGAGCGCCGTGGCCATGACCTGCGTGGACGCAAGGCCCCCTGCCGTGACGATGTGTTTTGCGCCCTGGGCCATGGCATCGGCCAACACGAACTCGTAGCGACGTACCTTGTTGCCGCCGTACAGCGGCGAAATCAGATCGTCGCGCTTCATGTAGACGCCACCGCGGCCAAGCCACTCGGCGATGGCGCTGCACGGCTCGACCGCTGTGGGAACGTGGGCCAGGGGGGTCCAGGGCACCACCTTGGACAGCTCCGGGAACACGTCGAACAATACGGGCGCCTTGCGGCCTTCGGGGATCACGAGTGCTCTAGCTTAGCCGATATGCAGGCCGAGCGGCTCCGGGCCGTGTGGTGCTAACCTACAGGTGTCGTGAGCACCGATGCCGTCGAAGGTGAGAGCCCGCTTGGGCAAGCGAACAAAGGGGCGCTCGCGCTCTTGGGGCGCGGCCGCGCGTCTGTGGTCAACATCCCGTCGCACTGGTTCATCGTGTGCACGTCCGAGGAGCTCCGGGACGAACCGCGCGCCACCAAGCTGTTCGGGGTTCCGCTGGTGCTCTTTCGCGACAAGCAGGGCGTCCCCGGTGCGCTGCTCGACCGCTGCCCGCACCGAAACGTGCCCCTCTCGTTGGGCGACATTCAGTCCGATGGCACGCTGCGCTGCCCGTACCACGGCTGGCGCTTCGACGTGCAGGGCGCCTGTACGCTGATCCCCTCGCTCACCAAGCCGGCCGAGGCCAAAGCACGCCGCGCGCACGCGTTGCCCGTCATCGAACAGCAAGGCTACGTCTGGGCCTACTGGGCGCCCAGCCAAGACGCGCCGACGCTGCCCGAGTCCAAGCCGCACAGCTTTGCCCGCATGGACGACGCCAGCTATTGCACCGTACGCCAAGTGGTCGATGCGCCCGGTACCATGTACTCCACGCTCGAGAACGCGCTCGACGTGCCGCACACGGCGTTTTTGCATCGGGGCCTGTTCCGCTCCGAGAGCCGCGGCATTCGCATCACCGCCAAGGTGCACCGCACGAGCGATCGCGTGGCCGCAGAGTACGTGGGCGAGCCGCGACCGCCGGGGCTCATTGGTCGCATCTTGTCGCCCTCGGGCGGCATCGTCACGCACTTCGACCGCTTCATCCTGCCGTCCGTGGCGCAGGTCGAGTACTCCATCGGCACCGAGAACCACATCTTGGTCGACTCGGTCATGACGCCCGTCGAAGACTTCTTGACCCGCATTTACGCCGTGGTCAGCTTCCGCGCGCGGCTGCCGCACGCGTTGGTGAAGCCTTTCGTCAAGCCTTTGGCCCTGCGGGTGTTCCAGCAAGACGCGTTCATTCTGGAGAAACAAACCGAGCTCATCCACACGTTCGGCGGAGAGCAGTTCGCCTCGACCGAAATCGACGTGCTCGGCAAGCACATCTGGCGCCTGCTTCGCCAGGCCGAACGCGGCGACACCGTCGGCGGCGACGAAACCTCCGAGGTCGAGCTCGAGGTCTAAGGGGCGAGGGGTAGGGCTAAGCGGGCGACCATGGAAGTCACGAAAACGCTCGATGCAAAGACACGGCGCGCCTTTCGCGTGTGGCTCGAAGCGAACCACGCGCGCGAGACGGAGATCTGGCTCTTGCTGCGCCGGGACGCTGCCGGGAGCATCACCTACCTCGACGCGGTGGAAGAGGCTCTCTGCTTTGGATGGATCGACGGCATCGCCAAGCGGCACGGCGACGCCACGGCGCAGCGGTTCACGCCCCGTCGCCCGCGGAGCAACTGGACAGAGCTCAACAAAGAGCGCGCGCGTCGGCTGATTCGCGCCGGCAAGATGACCGACGCCGGGCGGCGGGCGCTACCCGACCTCGCTGAGGGGCCCATTGTCGTGCCTCCAGACATTCGCGCGCGCCTCGAGGCCGAGGGCGCTTGGGCGTACTTTCAGTCCCTCCCGCCGCTCTACCGCCGCGTGCGCTTGGGCAACATCGAAGAGATGCGCAAGCGTGACCCAAAAGAGTGGGAGAAACGTCTGTCGAGCTTCGTGGCCAAGACGGCCAAGAAACAGATGTTTGGCAACTGGGACGACTCGGGCCTGCCTCGCAGCGAAGAGTGAGCGCCCTTTGGCGACGCTCCGGACTGGTACGTTCTCAATGACCGAGCGCATGCACGGTCGGTGGGGCCGGTCCGGGCGCTCCGCACGATGGCCACTTCCGTCGGTCTGGCACAACGTGGGCCACCCCTTAGGAAGGCGCGAACTGACGGCGGACTGGCCGGGTCGGCATACACCGACCGCTCTCAGCTCGAGGATCCTATCGACGATACCCTCGCTTGTTCGCGGGAAGAGGCTTTGGATTGCTTACACGCCGCAGACGTCGC
>JBIKNA010000051.1:0-27572 GCA_044358965.1 Polyangiaceae bacterium | reverse complement strand
GGAACTGGACGAAGACGAACCGGACGAAGAGGAACTGGACGAAGAGGAACTGGACGAAGAGGAGCTGGACGAGGCGTCCACGCCAGCGTCAGCGACCGGTGCGCTGCACGTGCCCGCCGTGGCGTTCGTAGAGCTGCACACCAAACCAGCGGCGCAGCCGTTGCCGCCGCTGCCTCGGCAACCGTTGGTGCACAACTTGTTTGCGTCGCAGATCTTCCCGCTGGTGGCGTTGCCACACTGCGCGTCGGTGCTGCACTTGTCGGAGCAAGAACCATCCGCGGCGCAGTAATTCTTGCCCGGCCGGTTTGCACAGTCGGCGTCGGCGGAGCACTTGCCGCAAGAACCATCGGCCTTGCAATAGGGGTTGGTGGTGGTGGGGCACGCGTTGTTGGCCCCGCCGTTGTCGCTGGCGCAGGCGGTGCACGAGAGGTTGGCCGCGCAAACGGGCTTTTGGGGGCTCGCGCTGCACGTGACATTTGCGCCGCATTCGTTGCAGGCGCCGGCGTTGCATGCGGGGGCTTGCGGGCCAAAGCACTGGGCCTTGGCGCCACCGGCGCCCTTGTTGCCGTCACAGGCGACGCACGTGGCTGTTGCCGTGTTGCAAGAGGCGGTGGCGCCGGCGCAAGCCGGGAAGAAGGCTCCGGCCGCCGCACCGCAGATGCCGCCGGCGCCACACTTTCCGCGCGCCGCGTTGTTGCAGCTGCCATCGTCGACGCAAGCCTCGGCGAAGACGAAGGTGCCCGCCGCGTAGCGGTTGCTCGGGCCGCCGTCGATGTTCGTAGGGAAGGTTCCGAGGGCGCCAAACCGTCCCGTGCCCGGGAACTTCAACGCGCCAGCGCCGTCGTTGGTCTTCCATGGGGTCGCCGCGCCGCCGGAGTTGCCGTTGCGTTCGCCGGGGCCATAACCTTCGGCGACCATGGTGCCGTGGAACCCTGCGGGCAGGCTGAGCGGGCAGGGCAGGTCGATGAAGCGACTGCCGTCGACGAGCGTGCCGCTGCCCGCCGGGAACGCCAACTTGACCACGAGGGCCTTGGTGTCTCGGTCGTAGATGCTCGCCTGAAGGTCCCGTTTGAGCCCGTCGGAGTTGTCGTCGAAGACCCCAAGGGCGTACACGTTGATGCCGTTGGCCACGTCGAAATCGAGGCCCAACGTTCCTACGTACTCTTGGTTGCCTGCCTGCGCTGCCGGGACGGTGTACGCCGTGTACTCGGCGGCGAGTGCGGGGGCGGCCACGGCCAGGGCTGCCGCGCCCGAGAGCGTTGCGGCAAAGCTGCGAACGAACAGGGAAGCTTTCATGTGCCGAGGCTATCATTTGCGCCTTGCGGAGGAAGGGCGCAAAAGGGCACCCTAGGGCCGCCATGGCCGCGCGCTTTTTCGACCCTGCAGACATGAATCGAATCACCCAGGCGGTGAAATCTGCGGAGGAGAAGTCCTCGGTGGAGATCGTCGTGAGCGTCCAGCAGCGCTCGGACCACTACCGCGACGTGGACTATCTAGTGGGAGTCGTGCTGGCCGGGCTTACGCTAGGCGGGCTCATCTACGCGCCGGCCGAGTTCGACGACGACCTGATGCCCCTGTGGACCTTGGGCGCGTTTCTCTTGGGCAGCATGCTGATGGCCGTACTCTGGCCGCTCAAGAGCCTCTTGGTGTCGGCCAAGCGGCGCCAGGCGCGAGCGCTCGAGACAGCCCGCGCGCGCTTCGTCGAGCTTGGCGTATCCCGTACGCGCGATCGCACGGGCATGCTTGTGTACGTATCAACTGTCGAGGGCGAGCTTTGCGTCGTGTCCGACATCGGCATCGAGACGGGCAAACTTGGCGAGGCCTGGACCCAAGCCTACGAGGCCGCGCGCAAGGCCGTGGCGGCCAAAGACCCTGAAGGGTTTGCCAAGGCCATCGAATCGTTTGGAAACGTGCTCGGGGTCAGCCACCCACGGCGAGACGACGACATCAACGAATTGCCAGATGCGCCGGTGATGGCGATGGGGGCCGGTCAATGAAACGTCTCGGCAAGCACGCGCTCGTCGCTCTCATGTTCGTGTTCCTGCTGGCCCAAGTGGCCATGGCGCGCCCGGGCGGAGGCAGCTCGTTCCGCGGCGGAGGCAGCTCGCGCTCCACGTCGTCGGGCAGCAGCTCGCGATCGACGTCGTCGGGCAGCAGCTCGCGCTCCACGTCGAGTAGCGGCTCCTCGTCCAGGTCCACGTCGTCGGGGGTCATCATCATCCCGGGCGGCAGCAGCGGCTCGTACAGCGGCAGCAGCGGTTCCTCGAGCGGCAGCAGCAGCGAGGGAAGCCCCGTGGCGGGGCTCATCATCCTCGCGGTGTTTGCGGTCATCTTCGTGGTGGTCATCTGGCTCGTGATCATGGCCGCGAGCAGCAAGAACAAGTCCTG
Source organism: Polyangiaceae bacterium (assembly GCA_044358965.1). Lineage (GTDB taxonomy): Bacteria > Myxococcota_A > Polyangia > Polyangiales > Polyangiaceae > SXNL01. The sequence goes on along the minus strand of JBIKNA010000051.1, from coordinate 25,184 downwards.
GGCCACCACGGTGGCGCCGCTCGCGCCCCCCTCGCGCCCGCCGTCGGCCCGCCGCGAGCTCGAGAAGCTCCAACAAGTCGATCCAAACTTCTCGCTGGTTCTCTTCGATGACTTCTTGGTGGCGCTGTATACCGAGATTCGTCACGCACACGCCCGGGGCACCCTCGCCCGGTACGCGCCCTATCTGGTGCCCGAAGCGGCGCAGGGGCTTGGGCACCCGGTGGCCGGCGAGCTGCACACGGTGCTTGTTGGCTCTGCGCGCATCGATGACGTGCAGGGCATTGCGCCCGGGTCCGAGTGGGTGGTGGTCACCGTTGGCTTCGAGACCAATGTTGCGGGGCGCGGCCCCCAGGGCGAGGTCGCTGCCTATCTGCACGAAACCTGGACCCTGCGCCGCAGGGCCCAGGCCCGCTCGCGTACCCCCGACAAGGCCAAGGTCATCGGTTGTCCGAGCTGTGGCGCTCCGCTCGACGTCGTCGTGGCTGGTGTGTGCAAACACTGCAGCCAGCAAGTGAGCAGCGGCGCTTTCGATTGGCTCGTGGTGGGCGCGCGCATCGAAGAGCAAGAGGCCCGGGGACCCATGCTCACGGGCAACACCGAAGAGGAGGGGACCGACTTCCCCACGGTGGCGGAGCCCGACGCGCAGCCGCGCTTCGCCGCACTGCAGGCTCAAGACCCGGCGCTCGATTGGAACGGGCTCATGGGGCGTGTCGGTCTCATCTTCTCCGAGTTCCAGGGCGCATGGGCGCAGCGCGATCTGGCTCGCATGCGGCCGTTCTTCAGCGACACGATTTTCCAGGTTCAGAACTACTGGGTCGACGAGTACAAGCGCCAAGGTCTGCGCAACGTGACTGAGAACGCCCGCATCTTCCGCACGGAGCTCGCGCGCGTGGCCAGCGATGCTTTCTACGACAGCGTGACCATTCGTGTGTACGCCGTGAGCCAGGACTACACGGTGGCCGACGCCGACAATCGCATCGTCTCCGGCAGCCGCGAGAAAGAGCGCACGTACACGGAGTACTGGACGCTGATCCGAGGCCGCGGCGTCAAGGGCGCGCCCCATAGCGACAAGGTGTGCCCCAAGTGCGGTGCGCCGCTCAACGTCAACATGGCGGGGCACTGCACGTACTGCCAGACCAAGATCACCACCGGTGGCTTCGACTGGGTGCTCTCGCGCATCGAGCAAGACGACGTCTACGCCGGCTAACGGTCAGGGACGTGGGACCAGCTGTGCCACGGCCCCCACTCCCGGCGCGCGATGCCAGGTCACTGCTGTGCGCGGAGGCGCACCCGTCGGCCCTGGCCCAGGTCCAGCACCTTGGCCGCAGCCGGGGCCTTGGGAACGATCAGGTAGCCCCCGGGCAGGTGGTCGAACTTGACCATGTGGCCTTGGGTCTCGCCCACGGTGGCACCGTTGTCATCGACGTAGGCCACGCGCTCGGCGAGCTCGAGTGGAGTGCCGGCGCCGAGGCTGGCCGTGGTGTCGGCCAGGTGCTCGGCGTTGCCCTGAGCATCCACGCTGAACACATGGGCCATGGGCAATGCGCCGCTGAACGACGCCGAAAGGGGCTTGGTGACCTGTTTGACGCGACCGAGAAGCTGTCGATAGGTGTAGTCCGACAGCCAATCCGGCGTGCAGTAGCTCATCATGTCCCGGTACCGGGCGGGGCTGAACAGCTGCTTGTCGATGATGTGGTAGCCGAAGGGACCGATGCCGCCGTTCTGGTACGGGAAGCTCGGATCATCGTTGGCCGTGGCGCCGCACGGCGCGTGCGGTCGCCCATGTGTGTGGCCGATTTCGTGCGCCATGGTGCTGGCGGTGTCGGCGCCCGTGAAGCCAAGCCCGATGCTGGCCTGCATCTCGGTGTCGTTGTTGCTGTTGAGGGGTGCAAGGCCGGCGACGCAGCTGCCGTTGCAGAAGGCCCCGAAGCTCTGCGCCGGCGAGAAGAGGCCGTAGTAGTAAACGTCTTGCGCAACGTTGTCTTGGGCCCGGAGCGCAATCACCGCGTTCAGCAGTGTGCCCCAGCCGCCGCCACCGGCGCTCACGGTCTGGCCCCAGTTCAGCGGTGCGCGTACCGTCAGGTCCACGCCCTCCAGCGGGTACCGCGCGAACATGGTCTTCTTGAGCAGCTCCACTTGCGCGGCGCTGGTGTCGGGCATGCGGCCGGACCCATCGGCATTGTACCGTACGGGGACCACCACAATTTTCATGGTCCCGGTGCGCTGCAAGTCGAGCGCGTCGAAGGAGCCGTCCGCCGGGAAACGAGCGGGACTGCTGCCCGCCGGTGCACCTTGGGTCTTTTGCGTATCGAAGATCCCAACGGAAACGGTGGCCCCCGCAGGGAGCTGGTCTGCGCTGATCTCGAAGTTGATGGTCGAGGTCAGGAGATCTTCTCTTGGTGCACCGAGGGTCACGGGCTGGACGAGCCGCGCAACGCGTGCACCCGCAGCTTCGATGGTGAGCCGGGCCTCTAGTGACGAAGGTGCCGTGCCCATGCTGGATGCGTAAACGCGGACCAGCGTTGGCCGCTTCTGGATGAGCGGAACGTTGCGTTGGGCGACCCTCTGACCGTCCTTGAAGAGGTCCTGCGTCAGGGCTTGCAGCGCACTGACGCGGTCGATGCGTACCCCATCTGCGAGGGCCAGCTCGCGCTCGGGCTCTTTGGTGGTGCCGCCGCCGGTGCTGGTGCCGCCGGTGCTGGTGCCGCCGGTGCCGGTTCCCTTGCCGCCGGTGCTGGTGCCGCCCGTGTCCGTGCCGTCGTCGTCTGCGGCGTCGTCTGCTCCGGTGCCTGCCTTGTTGCCGGTTCGGCGCCGGGTCAGCGCGGAGCCCTGCGGATCTTCGTCACAGCCCGCAAGCGGGATGCACATCGAAGCCAACGAGAGGGCGATCAGCGCGGAGACCTGGGGTATGCGCATGTTGGATGACCTGCCACCATCCAAGATCCGCGCCGGACGTGGCCTGCAGCGCCAAATGCCGGGTTTTGTGCAGCATGTGCAGCACGGGCGGAAACGTCTGCTGGCCCCTGCGGCCTTGGCACCTCACCTGAGGGCAGGCAGCCTGATGGCCGCCGCTTGACAGGGTGGCCGCTCCCGGGCGACTTCCCTGGGCCATGTTCGACCTTGCACGCGTTCGCAGCGAAGCCCCGTCGGTCCTGTCGCAGGCGTTCCTGAACGCCGGCACCTTTGGGCCGGTGCCCACGGTGAGCGCGGACGCCATGCGGGCCCGCATCGAAGAGGCCCATCTGCGAGGGCGCAACGGCAGCCAAGGGTTCCGCAGGTGGATGGACCTGATGGCCGAGGCCCGCCGGGAGTTCGCCCTGACGCTCGGGGTTCCCGAGGGCGAAGTGGCGCTCATGCATGCCACCAGCGAGGGCATCAACACCGTCCTGTCCGGCCTACGCTGGAAGGCCGGGGATCGCATTGTCCTCACGACGAGCGAGCATCCTGGGCTCACGGCGCCGCTCGATGAGCTTCGCGTGCGGCAGGGCGTCGAAGTCGTGACCGTGGAGCCAACGACCGCGGCCATCGAGGCCGCACTGCGCACGCCCACAAAACTGCTTGCGGTGTCTCACGTGCTTTGGAACTCCGGCGCCGTGCTGCCCATGCGCGAGCTGAGTGATCTGGCGCACGGCGCGGGGGCCAAGGTCTTGGTCGACGGCGCGCAGTCCGTGGGGGCCATTGCCATCTGTCCACCCGATACCGGGGCCGACTTCTACACCGTCAGCGGGCAGAAGTGGCTCTGCGGGCCCTCGGGTACGGGCGCACTTTGGGTGCGTGCCACAGAGCTCCCGTCGCTTGGCACTCCCTGGGCCTCGTACATGTCCATGAACCGCTTTGCCGGCCCCGCGCCACAAGAGTGGCCCGACGCGCGAAGGCTCGACGCGCAAACCATGTCACTCACGTCGTTGGCTGGACTGTGCGCGGCGCTACGGTGGCAGCGGGCCCATGCCAGCGAAGGCGGCTACACTCACTCATTGACCCTTTCGCACAAGGCCAAAGAGGCCCTGCGGGGCCTTGGCGCCACCTTGGCGGCGCCCGATGCGTCGTCGCCCATCGTGTCCTTTGCCATGCCCGATGCCGATCCGGCGGCGCTCGTTCGCGCGCTCGAGGCGCAGAGCGTGATCGTTCGTGGCATCCCGGGTAGCCCGTGGGTTCGTGCGTGTTTTGGCATGTGGAACGACGACAGCGACGTGGCCAAGCTCTGTCGCGCGCTGTCGTGAGAGCACCGGCCCAAGCGCCGTTCCTGCTGCGGTGGCCATCGCCACTCGTGCCCGGCGTATTGCTCGGGCGGCACCAGCGGTTCCTTTCCGATGTGCAGCTCGACTCGGGCGAACGTGTGGTTGCCCACTGCGTGAACTCTGGACGCATGGAGGGCTTGGTTCGGAAGGGCGCGCGCGTGTGGCTGCTTCGCGCAGACAACCCCGCGCGAAAGCTCAAGTGGACCTGGGCCATGATGGAGATGCCGGGGCCCTTCGGTCTTGTGCGCGTGGGGGTCGACACCATTCTTCCCAATCGCCTCGTGCGGGCGATGCTCGAGGCACGGGCGCTCTCGGGGTTTCGGGCGGCGGGGCAGGTACGACCCGAGTTCGCGTATGCCGAGGGCTCCCGGGCAGACTTCTTGTTGGGGCCCGAGCGGGGCGGGCACCTCATCGAGGTCAAGAACTGCCACCTCGTGTACCCGGACGGCGGCGCCTACTTCCCCGATTCCCACAGCGAACGGGCCACCAAACACCTGCGGGAGCTCGTGCACTGGGTGCACCGTGGCGGCCGCGCCACGGTGATCTTCTGCGTGCAGCGCCGCGACGCACAGGTGGTGCGTCCCAGCGACGTGCACGATCCTGCCTTTGCCCAAGCGGCCCGCGAGGCTCTGGCGCAGGGCGTTCGCTTCCGTGCGCTCGGTTGCCATCCCACGCTGCGGGGCATCGAGGTCCGCATCGCGTTGCCGGTGGACTTGACCCCCTACGACGTGAAGGCGCTTTTGCCCCATCGCGACGCTCTTGTATCGACCAGCGGCTGGTCCCGGTATCCTGTGGGTAGACCATGACGTCATTGCTCCGTGGTTCGGATCTGCTTGCGCTCGACCCGCTGACCCTCGCCCGGGAGCAGCTCGCAAGGGACGCGGCCCGCATGCGCGGCGCACCCTGGCTCCTGTCGCGCAAGGTGCTGCGCATGGCGCCGCGGGCCCACGGCTTCTTGCGGGGCACGGCCCCCTTGTTCTTCGAGATGCTGGCGCGAGCCCCGACCCTCGGTGCCGGCTTTGGTGCCCGCGGACTTCTTTGCGGCGACGCGCACCTCGAGAACTTCGGCGCCTATCGGCCGCACCGGCCTACGGAATCCGGCGGCCGCAAGGAGCGCGTGGCGTTCGGCGTCAATGATTTCGACGAGGCCGCCGAGGGACCACTCTGTTTCGACGTACTAAGGATCTTGTCGAGCTTGCTGGTGGCTGCCGGAGACCGGGCCATGCCGCAACGTGACCGATGGGGCATCGCGAGCGACACCCTCGACGCGTACTTCGCCGCTTTGTTCGGCGGTGAGAGTGCGCTGCCCGCTATGCCGCGCTCGGTGCGGGCCCTCATCAAGCGCGCCGAGCGTCGGGACCGCGCCGAGCTATTGACGGATCGGACGCAGGGCAGGGGAGAACGTCGTCGATTTCAACGCGGCGAGCGCTACCTGGACCTGAAGCCAGCGGTGCGTGCGGCGGCGCTGCGCGCCATGGCGAGTTTTGCGCGTGGCTACAGTCAGGAGCAAGAGGTCCCCGAGGGGGCCTTGGACGTCCTGGACGTTGCTTTCCGCGTGGCCGGAACCGGCAGCCTTGGAGTGCTGCGCGTTGCCGTGCTGACGCGCGGCAAAGGAGGCGCTTCGGGCGCTTGGCTGTTCGAACTCAAGGAGCAGTGTGCCGTGCCTGCGCCCGTCATCGCCGGGGCCACGGCCCGGGGCGCGGGCGCGGTGCGTGTGCTCGATGCCATGTGCCGCAGTTTGCCTGATCCACCGCGCGTGGCCGAAGCCGTGCAGATGCAGGGGCGGTCCATGTTGCTGCGCAGACTCTCGCCCCAAGAAGACAAGCTCGACCTTTCGTCGGTGTCGGACCCCGAGTTCTCTCGTCTATCGGCGTACCTCGCGGGGCAGCTTGCGCTCTGTCATCGCCGGGCCGGCGTTCGCAACCTGGGCCGGGCGCCCGGGCGTTCTGTGCGCGAAGCGCTGGTCTCGTCGGCGGTCCTCTTGGCCCAACTCACGCGCGCCGTGCACGTGGCGTACACCCATCTGGCTGGCTAGGCTGGAGAGCACGGCCATTGGGCGACCTTCCGTGAAGAGGGGCCGGGGTCCATTTGGGCTTGGGACGCTCGAGACCCAGATGCGGGGAGATGGGGCAAGCTAGCGTTTGGCGTCGAAGGTCATGGCGGCGTGGCTCACGATGGAACCGCAGTCTTGGTCGACGTTCTGCTCGTAGTGAAGGAGTTCGCCCGAGATGCCCTCGGGTAGCGCCATCAGCATGGTGTACATCGGGCCCACGCCGCAGATCCTGCGGATGTCTTGGTCGACAGTGACGTGTGCGAAGAACTCTTTGGCATCGCGGTGGGAAGCGAGCTCCAGCGAGGTCCGGTCTTTCCGTTCGAGGGTACGCCGTTGCCCGGGGTCGTATGCGGCCCCATCGCCAAACCGGGGGCCCACGTGGGCCATGTCGGCGCCAGCGATGACCACTGCGTTGGTGCGTTGCACCACCTCGCGCAAGGCATCCAAGAACCGCGCAATGTCTGGCGCCTGCACAGGATCGGTGCCGTTGGCCTGGGCCTCGCCCAAACCGCAAAGGATCGGCACGATGCGGCAGGGCCGGTCTTCCATGGCGTGCCGAAGGAACACCGCCTGAAATTCGATGGAGTGCTCCCTCAGGTGGTTCAGCTGATCGGCGTAGGGGTCGAAGCGCGACGCGTTGGCCAGCGCATCCACGCTGCCCTCGTCGCAAGGCACGACCCCCAGCGGTGTGTCGAATCCCTTGCGGCACAAGGCGAAGGGCTCGCGCATGGGCGCATGTGAGGTGCCGAGCAGCACGAAGGTCTCGGTGTCCGCCGGAATGCGCGCGCGGAAGTTTGCGTACGCGTGGCCGTAACCGACGGCACCGCGCCAAGGGTCGATGTGCGGCGCAACGAGCCCTCGCAACACCCCAGAGGGGCGCGAGACAGCGTGCGCTGCCGCGATGCAGTCGTCGCGGAGGTAGGCTCCCAGCTTGATGGGGTCTCGATGGTAGGCACCCCCGGCATGGGATGCGGGGCGCGCGGGGCTGGCAGAAAAGCGCGCGCGCACTTCTTCTTGCGCCTGCTCGAAGGCGGGGCCCTCGCAGAACAGCGCGTCTTCGAGGTCCGTTGCCAGCTTCACCACTAGTTCTACAGGCACGTCTTGGTCGAGCCGGGCCGCCGCCCGCCGCGCGATCTCGCTGCAGTCATGTCGCCCGTCGAACAGGCTGACCACCGCTGATAGTGCGAGGGGCATGCTCACCTGCGACGAGGTGATGCCTTGGGTGTCGCGCAGCACGAGCTCGCGGCGGCCGTCGTCGCCGGTCACCACGATGGTTTCGATGCTCCGCAGTTTGGGGCGCGATGTTCGTGTGGCCATGACCCTTCGAAAAGGCTAGCACCAGGTTTCGATGCTTCGAAGACCAGGGCCCAAGCTGCCGGACGACGGTGACCTTCTGGGCGCCTTGCGCGAGATCTACGCCGAGACCGACGCATTCATGGCGCAGTGGTCGTGCGACGCGTCCACCGACTGCTGCCGTTTCGGCGTTACCGGTCGGGAGCCCTACGTCACAGCCATCGAGCTTGCGCTCTTGCGCAAAGGCATCGCCGGCAAGGGCGGGCTGCCCAAGCAACGGCAACTGCCCATGGCCGGCGAGCGTCGGTGCCCCGTGCTCACCGACCAGGGCCGCTGCGCCGCGTACGCCGAGCGGCCACTGGGCTGCCGCACGTTCTTCTGCGAGCGCGCGGTCGGCCCCCGCCGCCCACCCCGGGACGAAGCGCGCACCATGGTGCAGCGCATTGCCGCGTTGTCCGAACGCTTCGACCCGAGATCCCCCGGCCCGCGACCGCTATCCAAAGCGTTCTAGGACCGAGCGCCACCGAGGGCGATTCGACGTCCGCCGCGCTGACGCGGGGGGCGCTTGGCTACGGGCACCCACCGGCGATCTGGCCCAGGCACCCCGCACTGGCTCCAGAGGCAAGGCAAATCCAGCCGTCTTGGCACTGGTTGGGCTGGTACCCGTAGTCGACGCACTTGTACACGCAGTTGTTGCCTCCCTGGTTCGCCGTGCTCGGCGGCTGGATGCCGTTGGGGGCGCAGTTGTTCTTTTCGAGCAACCCGTCGGCCTTGCAGTACCAGCCGTCGAAGCACTCGTAGGTTGCAAAATCGTAGTCGACGCACTTGTACGCCGCCTGGGTGGTGCCACCGGTGGACGACGAGCTCGAATTCGCTGGGGCTGTCACGTTGAGCGTGATGTTCCCCGACGCTCCCCCGCCGGGCTCCGGCGATCGCACGGTGATGGTCTTGGCGCCGGCCGTCTGCAGGGTGCCGGCGGGGATGGTGGCGCGGAGCTGCGTGGGGCTCATGTACACGGCGCCCAGCGGTGTGTTGCCGATGTACGCCTCGGAGGTGCGCACGAAGCCCGTGCCCGTGAGGGTGATGCCCAGCGCCGAGGGCGTGGCCTCCACCGTGGCGGGAGCCACGCTGGCGACCGTGGGGGCGGGATTGCGCACCTCGAAGGGGGAGGGGACGCTGATGATCTGGTCGCTGTTGGCCACGACCACGCTGAACTTGCCGGCGTTCTCGAGCGAAGCGGCCGGGATGACGGCGCTCAGTTGGGTGCCACTTTGGTATGTCGTCGGGAGGGCGGCACCATTGAACCGCGCGATGCTGGTCTGGATGAAGCCGGTGCCCGAGATGGCAACGGTGAGCTGCTGGCTACCCACCGGCGCCGACGCTGGTGACAGGCTGGTGATGCTCACCGCCTGCGGGTTCGCGACGGTCAGTGACAGGGAGTTCGAGCGCGAGCCGTTGGTCCCGAGAACCGTGATGGGCAACATGCCTGGCGTCTTGACCAGGTCCGCGGGGACTGTCACCCGCAGCTGCGCCGGGTTGCTCAGCGTCGAGGTCACCTTGGTGGTGCCCACTTCGACCTGAAGACCCCCTTTGAACCGCATGCCCGACAGCACGAGCTCGAACCCTTGGGAGCCGACCGTCACGCTCTCGGGACTCAAGCTGCTGAGCACGGGGGTGTCGTCTTGCGGGCTCGGGGCGGGCGTCGACGGAGGGTTGCTGTTGTTGCCATTGCCCTGCGGCTTGTCCGGGGTGCTCTTGCTCTTCTTGCTGCCCGCGTCCTCTTCCAGCGTGGCGTTCTTGCGACTCTTCCGGTAGTCGAAGTCGCCTCCCACGTCGGCGCTCTCGCACGCGGCGACGGCGAAGCACACGAGAAACAGGGGGACCAGGGCAGTGCGGGCTCGTTGGGACATGACGCTGGGCAACAGTGTTACCAAGTGTCGTGCCAGCGAGACGCAGCTGCCCGGCGGTGCAGCTGTGCGCGAATAGAACAGGAATTATGACATTCTCGGTGCCTTCGCGTGGCCACCGGGGGATCCAAGATGGATCCCCTCGTTACCAAGTTCGGCCCAGATCCAGTGCCCGGGCCGCAAGCGGTCGCTTACTGCTTCTGGCCCGCGGTGACCCAGGCGTCGAGCAAATCAGCGAGCTCTTTCTTGTCGGCGTCGGACAACGCCGCGCCTTGGGGCATGCTGCCATCGCGCACGCGGATGGCGGCGCAGGCGCCCTTGGTCTTGCCCGCGCACCCAGCGGGGCTGGCACCGGAGTTGGACGGGAGCTGCGAGTCGGCGTGCGCCTTGGAGACGTCCGTCGAGCCCATTGCGTGGCCGCCGCTCCTGAGCGAGACGTGGCACGGGGCGCACTTGGTCTGGAACGAAGCGTTGATCTTGCCCCAATCCGTGAGCGCACCGCCCGAGCTGCTGGAGCTGGAGCTGGAGCTTCCACCCGAGCTGCTGGAGCTGGAGCTGGAGCTGCTGGTGCTGGAGCTGGAGCTGCTGGAGCTGCTGGAGCTGCCGCCCGAGCTGCTGGAGCTGGAGCTGCTAGAGCTGGTGGTCGGGGCCGGGTCGTCCGAGCAAGCGAAGGCGACGAGGGCGATACAGGGGGTGAGGGCAAGGTACAGGCTCTTCATGGTGTGTGAGCCTAGCGGGCGGCCCTTTGCGTGGACAGGCAAAAAAAGGTTCTCTCGGGCTGTTCTTCGTGGCACTAGAGCCCCGTGCGTCTCTCTGCGCTGCTCGGTCCGGACCTCAAGCAGATCCTCAAGGAGGATCCCGACCAGGTGCGCGAGCTGCTCGACGAACTGCACGCCGAAGACGTGGCGGACCTGCTGTCGGAGCTCGACCCCGACCTGGCCGCGACCTTTCTTTCGCGACTGCCACCGGACCTTGCCGCCCCCATCTTCGAACGTTTCGAAGAACACGAACAAGAGGCCTTGGTCGAGGCCATGCCGCCCGAGTCTGTCGTGCAGATCGCCAGCGAGATGGAGGCCGACGACCGGGCCGACCTCTTCAGCTTGCTGCCCGACGCCGTCGGCGACGAGCTGCTCAAGCAGCTCGAGAAGGTGGATCCCGAGGCCGCCGAAGAGATTCGCGAGATCGAGAAGTACCCGGAGACCTCCGCCGGGCACTTGCTCACCACGGCGTACGTCCGCGTGGACCCCGCCGCCACCGTGTACGAGGCCGTCGATGCCATCCGCGCGCACGCCGCGGACCATAAGCGGCAGGTCTACAACGTGTACTTGCTCGACGCGTCCGACAAGCTCGTGGGCCTCGTGCCCCTACGCGATTTGTTGCTCGAAAAGAGCGACACGCGGCTCTCGGACATCATGACCGAGAACATCATCAGTGTGCCCCCGGAGATGGACCAAGAAGAGGTCGCTCGGCGCATGGCCAAGTACGACCTCAACGTCATGCCCGTCATCGACGCACAGGGCGTCATCATGGGCGTCATCACCATCGACGACATCGTCGACGTTCTGACCGAAGAGCAGAGCGAGGACGTCCAAAAGATGGGCGGCGTCGAGCCTCTCGATGTGCCCTACTTCCAGACCAGCTTCCTGTCGTTCATTCGCAAACGCGGTGTCTGGCTGGTGGTGCTGTTCGGCGAGGAGTTCTTTACGCAGACGGCGCTGCGCTACTACGACCCGGTGTTCGAGGCCATCAAGGGGGCCAGCTACTACGTGCCCCTGCTCATCTCCACCGGCGGCAACTCCGGGTCGCAGTCTTCCACGCTGATCATTCGCGGCATGGCCGTGGGCGAGATCAAGCTCAGCGATTGGTGGCGCATCTTGCTGCGCGAGGCCGGCATGGGCCTCGTGCTCGGCGCCATGCTCGGTATCATCGGATTCGGTCGGGTGCTCATGTACAAAGACCAAGGTGTGCCCTTCGCGCTCACCGTGGGGCTCACCCTCGTCGGCATCGTCATGACGGGCTGCACCGTTGGGTCCATGATGCCCCTGGTGCTCAAGCGTATCGGCATCGACCCGGCCACCAGCTCCACGCCGTTCATTGCGAGCCTCGTCGACGTGCTTGGCATCATCGTGTTCGTCCATTGCGCCAAGTTGGTGATGGCCAACGTGCTTGCGCAGGCAGGCGTGCATTGACCGCCCGCTATGGGCGCGTGGCCCTGCTGTTCGTCGCGATGTCGGCCCTTTCGCTCGTGGGCTGCAAAAAGCCCAAGGCCAGCAAAATTCGGCTGTCTCCTGCCCCCGGGGCGGTGGTCGGGCACGGTGTTGCGTGTTTCTTTGGCACCGACGCGGGGGTGCGTTGCGCCGGCACAGGACCTTGGCCTCTCGAGATGCAGGGGTCCGACCGCGCAGCGCTTGTGCTCCCGCTGCAGGGCGCAGACGACGTGGCCTTCGGCCCCACCATGGCCTGCGCACGCTTTGCCCAAGAGGTGCGCTGCTGGGGCGACAACCAGACGGGGATGCTCGTGCCCGATGGTCCGAAGCAGCTTCTTGCGCCCACACGCATCGCGGGCGAAGCCAAGGCCGTCTTCGTGCTCCCCGCCGGTCTGTGCGTACACGCGGTGGACGGCAAGCTGCGCTGCCGTGGCGTCGTCCCCGGCCGCTCGGAACCAGCTCCCAAGCCCGCGTGGTTCGACCTATTGCCGGAGCCCATCGCAGATGTGTATGCGGCACCGAGGGTGCTCTGCGCGCAGGCTATCGCCAAGGGGCCCCTGCGCTGCCTGGGCGACGGTCCCCCGGCGCCGCTCGGCCAGCGTGCCGTCGAGCGCGTGGCCTGCGGCGATACGCATTGCCTCGCGCAGACCCGAGAGGGCGAGGCGTTCGAGTGGCCCCTCGCTGACGCCGGTGGTCTTGCGGCCAAGCTCCCGGTTCCTGCGGTGGCGGCCGTGGCCGGGTCTCGCTGCGTGCTCCTCCAGAATGCCCAGGTTGTCTGCGCCAGCGCGACCGGCTCGTGGGAGCGCGCCGCGCCTCTGCCGGGACTCTTTGGCGTGGCACAAATCGCAAGTGGCCCTGCCGGAACCTTGTTTGTTACCCGTGCCGGCGGCGCTTACGCCTTCGGACCCAACAGTGGTTACGCCCTCGGCGTGTCATCGGCGCCCCTCACGGTTCCTATGCCCGTGTTCGTGCGGCTGTAGGCCACGGTCGCGATGTTGCAGCGCGCGCCGACGGCCCGGCGTCGACCGAAGGGTACCGCACGGAATACAGCCAAGGCGGACGTAGTCTCCAGGGGCAAGAGGCAGCGCATTTGGCTGAATTTCTAACAATTTCCTGGGCCGCTGACCGGTTCTTGGGCCCTCGGGGCACCTATAGCCACGTGCAGCCTTGGCTGCGGCGGCGAGTGAGGTACCCTGAATCAACCGGTCTTGATGAAGAGCTTCAGGGGAACCCGTAGCGCCATGCACTCGATGGCGTTCGTGATCTGTGCCGTCGCGCTCGGCTGCTCGTCGAGCAAGGCAACATCGACTCCGGTGCCAGCCGGTGCCGCGACAACCGGCGGGGTTGTGCCGGTCCCCGCGTCCACCACCGTCGTTGGGCCCGTCGCAAGCTCCAGCGTCCCGGTGCCCACCGAGGTGGTGACGGTACCGGTCATTGGCAAGGCCACTGGCTGGGCGCGTGAGAGTGTGCATCCACTCGAGTGGCCCGTGCCCAGCGATGCCGACCAGTTCCATCCTACGGCCACGGTCGAGCTCAGCTACGACGGTGGTGTCACCTGGGCGGTGGACGGTGATGGGCCCGTGGCCGAGGGGTACACGCGTTGGACCGTGCCGGCGCTGGGCCCCAGCAACGCGAAGCTTTCCATTGTGCTGCACAAGTACGACGCGCTCGGCGTCGAGATTCTCCGGCGCCGCATCCCTCTCTTGGATGCCAACTTCGTGCCCTCGCAAAAGGCCAAGTACGCGTGGCAGCGCGTGGCCGACAATGCGCCGTTCGGGCCTCGCGATGGCGCTGGTGGGTTGGTCTTCAACGGCAAAATGTGGCTGATCGGCGGATGGAACGGCGACGTGTTCCCGCTCGTGAGTGCCAATGACGTGTGGAGCAGCGTCGATGGCGCCACCTGGACGAAAGAGAAGCCCAACACGTTTGTGGACCCGGTGACCTTTGACCGCACCCGCGATTGGGAGGGACGCCACTTTGCCGGATACCAAGTCTTTGGCGGCAAGATGTGGATCATCGGCGGTGACGTGGTGCAGGGCTACTACCAAACCGACGTGTGGTCTTCGACGGATGGAAAGGTGTGGACCCGGCGCGACATCCATACGGTGACCCCACGCAAAGACCCGAGCGGATTCGAATACCCGGCGGACGTGTGGCCCCCCGTCGAAGAGTCCCAGTTCGGCCTCCGGGCGCTTCACATGACGGGTGTTTTCGGCGGAAAACTGTACCTCATGGGAGGCCAGCGCATCGAACAGTTCGTCGACCCGGTGTGGCCCGGGAAGCCCGGCAAAGCGCTCAACGATGTCTGGACGTCCGTCGATGGCGCGTCATGGACCCAAGTGCAGACGCAAGGCCCCATGTGGGCGCCCCGTGGCTTCGTGTCCGAGGTGGTCGAACTTGGGGGCCGCATGTGGCTCATTGGTGGAGGCACCCACGATGATCCCACCGCCGGACGACCGGACCGAGAGTACTTCAATGACGTTTGGTCCACCACCGACGGCGTGCACTGGGAGCAGATGCCGTACAAGCCGCCGTTTTCCGGGCGCCTGTGGCACAACGTCAAGGCGTTCGATGGACGTCTTTGGGTCATCAACGGCTACGACGGGCACATCCCGGGGGCGGGGCGCGTGGCGGACAACACCAGTGATGTCTGGTACTCGGTGGACGGAAGCAACTGGTACAGCGCGCAACCGCCCGGAACCTTCGTCCCGCGGCACGCGGGGACCGTCTGGCTTCATGATGGCGCGCTCTTCGTCGGTTCAGGAAACGCGTTCACAACGGACCCGGCGGCCCCCGATGGGCCGGGGAAATGGGTCGCCGAGGTCTGGAAAATGGCGGTGGCGCGGTAGCCGCGGCGAGCGCTTGCCGGGCGAAGCGAGCGATGTGCGGTACCTGCGGCAGTCCCATTTGCCGTGAAATCAACTCCAGGGTTCAGTAGGGTCCGTCGCCATGGGGCTCACCTACCGTCAGGCCGGCGTAGACATCGATCGCGGCGATGAGCTTGTGGAGCGCATCAAGCCGCTCGCCAAGATGACGCGCATCCCCGAAGTGCTGGCCGATGTCGGCGGCTTTGCGGGCCTGTGCGCCATCCCCACAGGCATCGTCGACCCCATCTTGGTCAGCGGCACCGATGGCGTGGGCACCAAGCTCAAGCTCGCATTTCAGACCGGTGTCCACGACACCATCGGGCAGGACCTCGTGGGCATGTGCGTCAACGATGTGCTCACCTGCGGCGCACGACCGCTCTTCTTCCTGGACTACTTTGCCACCGGCCGTTTGGACATCGACGTGGCCGAGGCTGTCGTGCGCGGCATCGCCAATGCGTGCAAAGAGGTGGGCTGTGCACTCATCGGCGGCGAGACCGCCGAGTTGCCCGGCATGTACGCCGACGGCGAGTACGACCTCGCGGGCTTTGCGCTCGGGGTCGTAGGGCGCGCCAGCATCATCGACGGCAAGTCCGTTCGCGCGGGCGACCGGGTGCTTTGCCTTGGGTCAAGCGGGCTGCACTCCAACGGCTACTCGCTGGCGCGGGCTGTGGTCGAACGCTCCAGTGTCTCGCTCGATAGCGCGCCCGCAGAGCTTCAGGGCAAGACGCTGGCGCAGGCGCTGCTTGCGCCCACGCGGCTTTACGCGCAGCAAGCGGCTGCGGTGTTGGCCGCCGGGGTCCGCGTCCACGCCATGAGCCACATCACCGGCGGCGGTCTGCCGGGCAATCTGCCGCGGGTGCTGCCCGAGGGGCTCGGCGCCGAGATCCAAGGCGTCGCGCCGCCGGCGATTTTCTCATGGCTACAGCGCGAAGGCGCCATCGAAGTCACGGAGATGCTGCGGACCTTCAATTGTGGCGTTGGCTTCGCCATCGTCATCGACGCCCAAGACGAAGACAAAGCGCGGGCGGCGCTCGCGCAAGTGGGCGAGACCGTGGCCTGTACCGGTACCGTGGTGGCCATGCCCGAGGGCACGCCCTTCGAAGAACGGTGCTTGGTCCGTGGGGTGTTCGGATGACGCGTCGGGCGCGCCTCGGCGTGCTCGCGTCGGGGAGCGGCAGCAACCTCGAAGCGATCTTCGAGGCCGCGACGAATGCCGAGTTCGGCGCCGATGTGGCCGTGGTGATCTGCAACAAAGCCGATGCCTTTGCCCTGACGCGCGCCCGGCAGCGCAACGTGCCGACGCGCGTGGTCCTGCATGGTGCGTACCCCACGCGACAGGCCTTCGACGCCGAGCTCGTGCGCTGCCTGCGCGAGCACGAGGTCGATCTGGTTGTGCTCGCCGGCTTCATGCGCATCGTCACGGACACGCTGCTGTCGGCCTACGCAGACCGTGTGCTCAACATTCACCCCGCGCTCTTGCCGGCGTTTCCCGGCACCCACGGGCCCAGACAGGCACTCGACTACGGCGTGAAGGTCGCAGGGTGCACGGTGCACTTTGTCGATGCGGGCACCGACACGGGGCCGATCATCGCTCAGGCCACGGTCCCCGTCCTCGACGACGACACCGAGGAATCCTTGGCCGCCCGCATCCTCGTGCAGGAGCACAGGTTGCTGCCCGCGGTGGTGAGCGCTGTCGCCAAGGGGCTCGTTCACGTCACGCGGGCGGGGGACGGTCGCCCACGGGTGCACATCGACGCGCCGGGCAAACGCAGCCTCGCATGAACAAGCACTTCGACGTTGCCATCATCGGGTCCACGTTGGGAACCCTGTCGTGCGCGGCGCTCCTGGCGCGACGATCGTTTCGAGTGGTCTTGCTTGGGCAAGGCCGTCGGGCGTCCTCGTATACGCACGAGGGGCATCGCTTCGAGCGTCGGCCAAGTTTGCTCTCCGCCACGCAGACCCCGCACTTTCGGAGACTGCTCGCGGAGCTTGCGCAAGCACCTTTGTTCCGCCGCCGTATCACCGCGCCAGATTCGACCTTTGGGGTGTTTACTCCGTCGCTCCGCTTCGAATCCCTGCGAGACCCTGCGCTGTTTGCACGAGAGCTCGACCGGGAGTTCAAAGAAGGGCGAAGACCGGTCGACGAACTGCACGAAGAGCTCCAGCGCATGAGCGCCAGCATCGACCAAGCCTTCGGCATGGACGTGGTCTGGCCGCCGGGCACGTTCTGGGAGCGCCGGCAAACCTATCGTGCCGCGGGCATCTTGCCCGCCGCACCCCCGAAACCCCTGCTCGAACTTGGCCCTCAGCACCCCTACGCCCGGGCCTATGCCATGGCGGTCGGCTTCGCCTCGTATGTGCCTTCGCCGGTGCCGCCGCTGGCCGCGGCGCGCCTGTTTTCGCATCTCCGCGGCGGTATCGCGGTGCCTGCGGCGGGCGAGGGCGAGCTGCCGGAGTTCCTGACCGAACGTGTTCGTGCGGCCGGTGGCGAGGTGTGGCCGAACGAGCGTGTGGTGGCGCTGCACCATCGAAGCGGCCAGGTGCGTGCGTTGGAGATCGAAGGCACGCGAAAGCCCGTGGGCGTCAGCTTCGTGGTCACTGCCGAGACGGCGCAGAGCGTCCTCGACCGCGCGCCGGGGGTCGTGCTTCCGCGCCGGGTCATCGAAGACCTGCCGCAGGTCGAGGAACCCGTCCGCAGGTTCACGCTTTGCTTGGTGGTACGCAGCGATGTCGTGCCCGAGGCGCTGCCGCAGCATTCGTTCTTGGCCTCCAGGCACGCTGCGCTGCCGCAGGTGTTCCTGCAGCGTCAAACCGGACGCGCGGCGGCAACGACGTTGCTGGTGGCCGAGGCTTTGTTGCCCGAGGGGGCCGATCTGCGGCGTGCTCGGGAGCGTGTTCTGTCGGTCATCGAAGAACACCTGCCATTTGTCGATCGCGGAGTTCTGGCATGTGACTCGGTGCACGACGGTCGACCCATGTGGTTGTTCGATACCGACGGTCGACACGAGATTGATCGGGCCACACTGCGCGCTGCGGGCCTTCTGCCCGAGCCGGAGCCCATGGCGCCACTCTACCGAGTGAGCTCTGCGCACGACGCCAAAGAGATGCGCGGTCTGGCTGGTGAGCCCCTTCGTGGACCCATTTCCGGCGTCTTCCATGCGGGGCCTACGGTGTTGCCGGCGCTCGGGCAAGAAGGCGAGCTCATGGCGGCCTTTGGTGTGGCCCGGATCATTTCTCGAACCGACAGCGCCAAAGAAAAGATGCGCAAAGAGCTTTGGAGCAAACTGGAGATGCCATGACCCGATCGCTTGCCTTCGCTGTTGCTGCATCGCTCCTCTTCGCGCCGGGCTGCAAGGACCCAGAGCAACAAGAGCTCGCGGTGCTGGCGTCGGCCGTGGAGCGGTTCCACGCGGCGCCCGAGGCGGCCACCGGCGCCCGGGCGCAGGACGTCCAGAATACGGCTTGCAAGGCCCAGCGCGTCTGCGGGGTGAAGGCCCTGTGTGTTGCCGCGACCACGGCGCTTTCGCGCTCGACGGCCCTGCGGCTCGAGCTGCGAGGCAACACCGCGGACCTCGACGCTGGGCGCCTTTCGCCCAACACGCCAGAGATCATTTCGATGCTCCAGAAGCTCAACGAATCGGAGCGGCTGCTCACCGAGGGGCAAAAGCTGTTGTCGGACTGCGATCAGGAGCTCTTGCGGCTCAAGCGGCCGTAACTCCGGCGGCCCCAACGGGAGCAGTCTTCGCCGGCCCCGGCGCGTTTGTCGCGCGGGGGCCCCCTGTGGTAGGGGTGGGACGCCAGTCTGCCGAGGAAATTCCCATGTTCGACGCCATTGCCCGCGGATTCCGCCAAGCCAAAAACCGCCTCGCCGGGCTCACCGAGCTCACGGAGCAGAACATCGATACAGCCCTCCGCGAGGTGCGACTGTCGTTGCTCGAGGCAGATGTCGAGTTGGGCGTCGTCAAGGCGTTCTTGGCGCGGGTCAAAGACAAAGCCTTGGGAGAGGTCGTCCGCATTCGGGCCAAGGGCTCTGATGGCACGGCCATGCGTGTCAGCGCGGCCGATCAGTTCGTCAAGATTTGCCACGACGAGATGATCGACTTCATGACCGCCGAGGGGCCTGGCCTGCACTTCGCAGACAAGGGCATCACCGGCATCATGATGGTGGGTCTGCAGGGGTCTGGCAAAACGACATCGTGCGCCAAACTTGCGCGGTACCTCGCCAAAGACGGCAAGAAGCCTCTGTTGGTTGCCGCCGACATGCAGCGCCCCGCCGCCGTCGAGCAGCTTCAAGTGCTTGGCAAGAGCATCGGTATTCCGGTCTTCAACATCCCCGGCGAGTCGCCGGTGGTCATTTGCGACAAGGCCCAGGCCGAGGCGCGTGCCAAAGGCTGCGACGTCATCATCTTCGACACCGCAGGCCGTTTGGCCATCGACGAAAAGTTGATGGAAGAGCTGTCGGAGATCAAGGGCAAGGTCTCCCCGGAGAACATCATGCTCGTGGTCGACGCCATGATCGGCCAAGACGCCGTCAAGGTCTCCAAGGGCTTCCACGATCGCCTGGGCCTCACGGGGGTGATCCTGACCAAGCTCGATGGTGATGCGCGCGGTGGCGCGGCGCTCAGCGTCCGTGAAGTCACCGGCGCTGCGGTGCGCTTCGTGGGCATGGGCGAGGGCACCGACAAGTTCGAAGAGTTCCGACCGGAGGGCATGGCCAGCCGCGTGTTGGGCATGGGCGACGTGGTCGGCCTCATGAAGGACTTCGAAGAGGTCATCGACCAGAAAAAGGCCGAAGAGGAGGCCATGAAGATGCTCGAGGGCAACTTCAGCCTCGACGACTTCCTGAGCCAGATTCGAATGATCCAGAAGATGGGGTCGCTCAAGGACATCCTGGGCAAGATGCCCGGTATGGACCAGATGATCCCGGCGGGCACCGAGATCGACGATCGCGAACTGGTCAAGGTCGAAGCCATCATCTCGAGCTTCACAAAGTTCGAGCGCAAAGACCCTTACGCCCTGGTGCGTGAGCCCACGCGCGTCGCGCGCATCGCCAAGGGCTGCGGTCGCAAAGACCAAGAGGTCTCGGAGATGGTGCAGCGCTTCCTGTTCATGAAGCAGCTCATGGAAGGCATGGGCCAGAACATGGGCATGATGGGCAAGATCCCCGGCATGAAGCAGATGGGGATGATGAAGAGCATGAAGAAGCAGGTGCAGAAGATGGCCGCTTCGGGCCAGATCCCTGGCATGGGCATGCCCGGCATGGGGGGCTTCCCCGGTATGGGCGGGTTCCCCGGCATGCCCGGTATGGGCGGTATGCCCGGCATGGGTGGGTTCCCCGGCATGCCCGGCATGGGCATGCCCGGCTTTGGTGCCCCCGCCGAGAGCCTCACCAAAATGAAGGAACTCTCCGCGCAAGAGAAGAACGCCAAAAAAGCAGCGCGCAAACGCGAAAAAGACGCCCGCAAAAAGAGCCGGCGCTAGGTCGACTGGCCTCTCGCTCCGGGGGGCCGAGCCGAAAAACACGACAAGGACCGGAACGAAGATGAAACGTCACACTGTTCGGATCTTCTGTTTGGCGGGCGCCGTCGCGCTTGCCGCGCTCGGTGCTGCAGCCTGCGTTGGTGGCAAGAAGGGCGCCGCCGCAGAAGACAAAGAGCGCCTCAAGTCGTACATCCTCGATGCGCCGCCCTCGGACATCCCGCACAAGCTCGACGTCAACTTCGAGAACAAGATTCGGCTGATTGGCTACCGCGCCGAGCCGGCCATGGCCAAGCCCGGCACCGAAGTAAAGCTCACCTACTACTGGAAGTGCGAAGACCCGCTCGACGACGGCTGGCAGCTGTTCACCCACGTGCAGGCCGACGGCTCCGAGCGCGCCGAGAATCTCGACAACGTGGGACCTCTGCGTGAGCTCAAGGGCGACCGCCAGGTCTTGTCGCCCGACAAGTGGGAGCGCGGCAAGGTCTACATCGACGAGCAGAGCTACCGGGTGCCCGATACCGTCAGTGGCGAGAGCATCACGGTGTACCTGGGCGTGTACAAGGGCGACACCCGGCTCAAGATCCAAAGTGGCCCCAACGACGGCGGCAACCGCGCCATCGTGGCCACCCTCAAGACCGGCCGCCCCAAGGTGGAGCCCCCCAAGAAGACGGAGTTCCCGGTGCTCTCGGTGCCCAAGATGGCCAAGGGGGACACCATCGTCATCGACGGAAAGTCCGACGACAAGGCCTGGGGGGCCGCCGCGAGCACTGGCCCTTTTGTCGACGTGGGGACCGGGCGAGCTAGCTCGTTCCCCGTGCAGGGCAGGGCGCTGCTCACCTGGGACGACGCGAATCTGTACGTGTTCTTCGACGTGACGGACCCGGATCTGAACGGCCCGTTCACGGACCCCAAATCGCAGCCCAAAGAATGGACCGCGACGGGTCAGCCCATGTTGTGGACGAAGGACACTGTCGAGCTGATGATCGATCCCGACGGTGACGGCGACAACGTGAACTACTACGAGCTGCAGATCAATCCGCAGAACAAGGTGTTCCACTCGCAGTTCGACACCAAGAACATGCCGCGCGGCTCTGGGGACTTCGGGCCTTTCGGGCACGAGGATTGGGACCCCAAGCTCAAGAGCGCTGTGGTGGTGCGCGGCACGCTCGATAACCACGGCGACAAGGACCAGGGCTACACCGTCGAAGCGGCCATTCCGTGGACGGCGTTTGCCAAAGGTGCCAAGCAACTGCCACCCAAACACGGCGACGCGTGGCGCATGAACCTCTACGCCATGCAAGACAACGGCGGGGTCTCCTTCTCGCCGATTCTCGGGCAGGGCAACTTCCACACGGCGCCCCGGTTCGGGCGCATGATTTGGGTGGAGCCCGGCAAGCCCTTGGCCGAAGGCGATGCCGGGGTATCCGATGCCGGCGCCGCGGACGCGGCCAGCGCCGTTTCCGACGCTGGCACCGACGGTGCGGCCAACGAGCGCCGCAGGGATGGCGGGCATATGCTGCGACCGCGCATGCCGCCCGTGAACTTGGTTCCTTAAGCGCATCGCGAAGCGAGCGCTTTTCTTGAGGGACTCTGGCCGCGAAGTTGACCCGGAGGCATACGACCGGGCTACCCTTTGTGCATGCGCCGCGTGCAGCTCGCCGTAGTCTTCGCCGTACTCTCCTTGTCCTCGTTTGCGATGGCGCAGGACCCAAAGGGAAATCCTGCCAGCAAGGACTATCGCCAGTTCCAACTGCGCCGCGAGGACCGCGCCGGCTCCGCGGGCGATGCTGGGCGTGCCCGCGCAAGGGCCGGGGACTGCAAGGGGGCGCTCGGCAGTTTCGACGCCGCCGCACGCGGCAGCATCGACCCAAGCGTCCGAAGGGACCGCGGTCTCTGCCATGAAAAGCTAGGTAACGCGTTCCCGGCCATGGAGGATTTTCGCTTCTATCTGAACGCGCAACCCGACGCGCCGGATGCGGACCAGATCCGCGAGCGTCTTGTGCGCCTGGAAGAAGAAACCGGTGTCGCGGCCCGAGGCAGCAACAACGCCAATGCCTCGTCGTCGAACGACACGGGGAGCCGCAACGGCTCCCGGGCAGGGGACGCCGAGCCCGACAACAATCGCTCCGATCGGTTCAACTACGACAAGTTCGTCGAAGAGCGCCGACGGCAGTCCGTGGCCGAGACGTCGCCGTTGCGCTTTGGTACCGGCGCGATTTTGCTGCCCCGGTACATGTTCCGTCACCTGAGTCCCGGCGACGGTTTCACCATCAGCGATCCGTACAGCCACAGCCTTGGCCTGGCCATTAAGTTCCCCGTGTCTCGGGCGCTCGTCCCCTTCGTCGACTTCTCGTACTCCCAGGTCGGCAAGGGCGTGACGTCCGTTGGCGGTCCCGGAGGGTTCTTTGGTTTCGAGATCCGTCTGCCCATCGCGCCTTCGGCCGACATCACGCCGTTCATCAACCTCGCGGCGGGGTACGAGGACTTCTCGGGCGGCGCCCGGCAGGCAAAACTGGGCTACCTTCAGGGCCGCGGCCAAGTGGGCCTTCGATTTGCGCTTGGTTCGAGTTTGGCCATCGAGCTGGGCGGCAACTTGGCCTACGGCCAGGTGTTCATTCGTGACGCCCCGACGTCCGTGAGCGCCAATGGCGTGGTCTTCGCCTTGCCAGACCAGTTCAGCCTGCTTGCCGTCGGGGTCAATGCCGGCGTTGGTCTCGCCTTCTAGTGGCGCGCGTTAGTCCCCGGTGCGCGGCATGCCACCTCGGCCGCGACCGGTGCTAGCGTCCATGCCGCGGTGAGCGCACGAAGCGACGAACCTTTGCTTGAGCGCGTGCAGCTCGGCCTTTTGGCCCTGCTGCTCGTCGTGCTACCGCAGCTCGTCGGCGGCGCGACCACCTGGGCCCTCGCGCCGGCGGCGGCCCTCGCCTGTGTCGCTGCATGTCTCGGACTCGGGCCTCGGGCCCGCGGGCCCTGGCCACGGGCCCACCAGCTCATGCTCGTGCTCTCGGTGGTGCTGCTGGGCCTTACGCTCCTGCAGTGTGTCCCCCTGCCCATGGCGCTCCTGCGTCTTTTGGCCCCGGCAACGGCCACCACCTGGGAGCGCGCCATGGGCCCCCTCGCGCAGGCCGCGCCATCCTTTGCGACCGTATCGCTCGACCCGGTGGCCACGCGCCTTGCCGCGCTCCGCGGCCTCATGTTTCTTGGGGTGTTGTTCGCTGCGGTGCAGATCTCTGCGACGCGCGAGGGCGCCCTGCGCCTGGAGCGCGCGGTGCTGGCAGGGACCGTGCTCATGGCCTTTGTGGCCTTGGCCCACGCCGGACTTGGGCTCAAGAAGGTGTTCGGCGTGTATCAGCCCGAGAACCCGACCTCCTACGTCGAGGGGCACATCGCGCCGCTGCTCAACACCAATCACCTCGCGGGATACCTCAACATCGGCTTTGCCATCGCGGTCGGCGCGCTCCTGTCGCGACGCCCCCCCATGCCGCGCGCACTCTTGGCCAGCGGGGCTGCCGTGTTGCTCGCGGTATCTGTCTGGTCCTCGTCGCGGGGCGGCATGCTGGGCATATTCACCGGCCTGCTCGTCAATGCTGCGCTGCGCCTCCGGGGCCAGCGAGGCGTCTCGCGCACGTTGCGCAATCGCTTCGCCCAGGTGTCCATCATCATGATGGCGCTCGTTGCGACGGTGATGGTCTCGTTGGCCTTCGGCTCCGTGGCGCGGGTGAAGTTCTCGGGCAACCGGGACTTCTCCAAACTCGAAGTGGTGACTGCGGCCTTTCGCTTGGTTCCCGATCATCCGGTTTTTGGCATCGGCCGCGGGGCTTTCGAGTCCGTTTTCCCGTCCCTTGGCACCACCCGCGACAACTGGGTCTCCACTCACCCCGAGAACATCGTCGCGCAGTGGGTCACCGAGTGGGGCGTCTTTGGCGCGCTGGGCCTCATCAGCTTTGCGGGCATCTTGCTCGCGTCCATGCGCTGGCATACGGACACCGCAAGCCGCGGTGCTGGTGCGGCGCTGGCCGGAGCCTTCGTGCACAATCTGGTGGACTTCCACGACGAGATGCCAGGGGTCGCTGTGAGCCTCGCGGTCTGCGCGGCGTTGTTCACTGCGCGACCAGGGCGACCCAAGAGCCACGCCGGAGTGCCCCTGCGTGTGCGCTTGGGCATCGTGGCGGCCGCAGTGCTCTCCGTGGTGCTGGGCGCCTACGCACTCATGTTTTCGCACCATGAGCTAGGCGCCGAGCAACGCTCGTTCCAGGCCTGGTCCCTCGATCCGCAGCTGCCCAAGGCCGAGTTCCACGCCCGGTTGCGCGATGCCCTGTTGCGTCATCCGGCGGATCCGTATCTGCCCTATGCCGCCGCGGTGCGTGCCACGGTGCGGCGGGACGAGTCCCCGGTGCCGTTTTTGGCCCGCGCGCTCGAGCGAAACCCGACGTATGGGCGCGCACACCTGGTTCTGGCTCGAAACTTGTTCTCCGTGGTGCCCTCGCAAGCGCGGCTCGAGTATCGCCTGGCCTACGCCTACGACCGCACGCTGCGCGATCAGGTCGCCGCGCAAGTGGCGCCGTTGGTGTTGGACTTCGACTCCGCAGCGGAGCTCGCCCCCGAGGGGCGCGAGGGCGGCGATCTACTCGACCTGCTCGCCGCGTCGTTGGAGCCCAAGCTCCCGGCCACCGCGCATCAGATCGACGATGAGCTGCTCCGCCGTGATTCGCAGCGCCTGAGCGCGCTCGGGCGGCGGGCGAGGGCCCTCGAGACGGACCTCGAACAAGATGCCCCTTGGTGCGAGGGGCCGGGGCGTTCCGCCTGCGTCAATGTAGCCATTGCGGCGGCGCGCGCTGCCGCCGAGCTCAGCATCCATGGGTGCGAGCACCCGGCGCGCTACGGAAATGTCTTGGCGCTGGCCAAGCGAGTCGATGAGGCGTTGGCTGCCCTGGCCGAGTACGCCACCAAGACCGATGACCGCGCGGCTTGCCTGCGCGCAGCCTACGAGATCGCGACGCGCGACAAACGTGAACGTCAGGCCAACGAGCTTCTCGGCGCTTTGTCTCGTTTGGGCTGCGAGCAAGCGAGCACCTGCGCCAGCAACTTGGCGCAGCTGGCCGAGATGGAGCTTTCCCGGGGGAACCTGCAGCGTGGTC